>JAHEJM010000057.1 GCA_024638815.1 Acidimicrobiales bacterium
ATGCCGTTCCGGGGCGACATTCGGTCCGTGCCGGTCCCCGGTTGTGTCGATGGCTGGATTGCGCTGCACGACCGCCTGGGCGGCCTCGATCTGGCTGACGTGCTCGCGCCCGCCATCGAGTTGGCCGAGGGGGGATTCCCGGTCAGTTGGCTGTTGGCCCAGGCCATACCCGGCATTGCCGAGGTTGAGGGCAACGACGACTTTTTCGTGGACGGCAGGCCGCTCGAGGAGGGTCGGCGTTCCACCCGTCCCGGTCTCGCCATGGCGTTGCGGTCCATCGCCCGGGAGGGCCGATCGGGGTGGTACGGGGGGGAGTTCGGACGCGGCCTGATCGCCATGGGCGAGGGCCTGTACACCGAGGCCGACCTCCTGGCCTCCCACGCCGAGTGGGTAGAGCCGTTCGGAGCACGGGTGTGGGACCACGACCTCTGGACCGTTCCTCCCAATTCCCAGGGCTATCTCTCGGTCCTGGGAGCGGCTATCGCCGAGGGGATTCCGGAGCTCGGTGTCGACCCCGACCAAGCCCGATGGGCCCACGTGCTCATCGAGGCAGCCAAACAGGCCGGGGCCGATCGGTCCGCCGTGCTGTACGAGGGAGCCGACGTCGCCCCCCTGCTGGCGCCGGACGTTGTGGCCGCCCGTCGAGCCGCCATCGATCTCTCCCGGGCGTCATCCACCCCCACCCCGGCGGGCGGGGGCGGCACCATCTACCTCTGCACCTCCGACGGCGAGATGGCGGTGTCACTCATGCAGTCCAACGCCGCCGGCTTCGGGGCCCACCTCGCTGTGCCCGGAGTACGGGTATTCCTTCAGAACCGGGGCATCGGCTTCTCCCTCGAGCCCGGCCACCGAGCCGAGCTGGCACCGGGCCGCCGACCTCCGAGCACCCTGTCCCCCGCTCTGATCACCCGAGCCGACGGCAGCCTTCGGGCCACTGTCGGAGCCATGGGGGGCGATGGTCAGCCCCAGGTCGTGCTCCAGCTGGCAGCCCGGCTGCTGGCGACGAATCAGCCCTCGGGTCCGGCTCTGAGCGCGCCTCGCTTCACCCTGACGGTTCCCGACGCCGTCGGATTCGACACCTGGGACAGGAGTGATGAACTCCTCGTGGCCCTCGAAGCGGGATCGCTCTGGGCCGGGGAGCTGGCGGCCATGGGTCATCGAGTGGACGTCCGGCCGTGGGGTACCCCGATGTTCGGTCACGCTCATATCATCGAGCACCACCACCAACCGGCGGCTCGATCAGGGGCGACCGCCGACGGGCGACCGCTGATCACCGGGGTGGCCGAACCGCGGGCTCGGATCGGCGCCGCCGTCGGATGGTGAGCCGGCGGGTTCAGGCACCTTCCTCATAGGGGCAGTGGCGGCAGCCTCGACCACAACACCACGTCCGGTCGGCAAGATAGACGGCCGTCATGACGAACAACCCGGTCCCGGGATCGATGTAGCCCGGCAGCCGGGCCTCCACCGCCACCGCATGGGCCTCCATGGCCGGACCATATCCCGGTCCGGCAGGATCAAGACGATCGAGACGGGGCGTCGTCAGCCAATCGGGCCGAAGTCGATCGGAACCCGCCGGCGGCGTCGCCGGGCTGTCCTCGACCGGCTGCTGAGCATCACCGTCGCCGGACACGGCATCAATGATAGGTGGATGGCGAGCCGGTTCCCGGCCGATGCCGACGGCCTATTCGAGCATCGCCCACTCTGTGGATAAGTTTCGAAATCCACAGGGTTTCCCCTCTAGCACCCCACAACCAGCTGCCTCTATGTTGATCACTAGCAGCACGGATCGATTGCACCCCGACCCCCATCCGGACACGAACCACCGGTTGGCCCCCACCCCCCGATCAGGAGAGGAAGCACATAATGGCCCACTTCACCGTCACCCTCGCCGACCAGACCACCGATCTCGTCCAGGACGCCGACGCCTACCAGCAGGAAGGCCCGCTCACCACGTTCTTCGCCTTCACCGGCGATCGACGGGTCATTGACTCGTGGAGTATGCGGCTGGCCAGTTATCGAACCTCCGACATCAGTGCCATCCGCCGCACCATGGCCGCCGATCCCGCTGCCGGCGCCGTCGAGCGGCAGGAGATCGACTCCACCGGCCTGCGGTCGGACCGGGAGCCGGTTCGATGTCGATCGCGGTCCGACTCGGTGTTGCTGGCCGGTTGACGAACAGCCGGAGCGAGCGGCGGGACGGGTGACAAGTCGGGGTGGCTACGGGACGTGGAACGCTTCGAGAACCTTCCGGAGAAGCTGGATATCGGATCGATCGTTGTTCACCGGAGACTTGTCGACCGCGACCAAGCCGAGCTGCACCAGATCGTCGATCAGCACCAGGGCCACCGGCAGGGGAACGCCGGCCCGAGCAGCCACCTCGGCCGGAGAGGCGGGCTCAATCAGCACATCGAGCACTCGACGCAGGGCGACGCACAGGCCGCCTGGTTCGGACGCCGAGCTGAGCGCTCGAACCTCGGCCGTGATCGGTAGCTCAACCGTCGGACTGGTTCGTCCGCCGGTAAGTGTGTACGGTCTGATCCGGAACGTCGTGTCCGGATGACACGGCGGCACCGAGTCGGTCTCAGTCTGGCTCCTGCCGTGTCCTGGAATCCCAGGAACCGACGGGGCCCCGCCCTTAGAGCTCATCCTCGTCAGTACGCGAATGGTCGAGCGGCATTGGGGGGAACATGGGCGGAAGCGTCGGCGGACGGAGCTGCTGTTCGCTCGGGTCGGCATCTCGTTGACCGTGTTCCACGTCCTCGAGCGGGCGAGACGGTTCCTCGGACCGCCGTTCGCCACCGTGGACCGCGGCCGGGTCGCCTGGCCCAGCCCAATCAGGATCGTGCCCGGCCCAATCGGGATCGTGCCCGGCTGATGACGACGCCGGCGACGGGACCGAAGGCCTGGCAGGGATTCGTGCAGGGGCCTGAGGCGGAACCGGAGGAGGCGGCGGTTTGGGTCGAGAGGCCGATACCTCGGCGGAAGGCGGCCAAACCGGCGGTGGTGGCGGTGGCGCCGGTGGCGGTGGCGCAGTTCGGTGCGATGTCGAGCCCGGATCCGGTTCCAGCAGCCCGGCCAGACCGGACTCGAACGCCAAGCCGGTGGGGAGTGCGTCCTCCAGGCGGGACGGGCTCCGGTCGTCGTCATCGCCCACGATCGGTCTGGACAACCGAAGTCCTACGGGTTGCGGAGCGGCGGTCTCGACATCGGGTGCAGGTACAGGAGGTGCGGGTACCGGTGGGATCCGACCCCACTCGTGGTCGCCATCGTGGGCATCACCGGGTTCGGCGTGGTCGAAAGGGGATTCGGCCAAGTCCTCGACGGTCGCCAATCGAGCCGTGGACGGGGGCAGTGGAGGCCCGGCCGAAGCCGGGCCGGCGAATTCAGCCCTGCCGGCAACCATGTCGGGCACCAGGAGTGACGACGGCATGGAGATGACGGCGGTGATCCCCTGTGGTCGGAGGCTCTGCTCTTCCGGAACGGTCGATTGCTGACCGAAGCCGGGGGAGGAGCCACCGGATGTCGTAGCCAAACGAACCGTGATACCGAGTCGTCTCGCCAGACGTCCAACAACCACCAGGCCGAACGACTGCCCGAGCGACGGGTCGAGCTCCGGCGGATCGGCCAACACCGCATTGGCCTCCAGAAGCTGATCGCCGGCCATACCGGTTCCCCGGTCGACGATCTCGATGACGAAGTATGGGGCGTCGCCATCGTCGACAAGGCGACCGCCGACGGTGGTCGGGGCCTCGGATCGTGAATGCTTCGCGGCGTTCTCCAACAGTTCGGCGCAGAGATGGGCAACGGCTCGGGCGTCACCGGGAGCCAGCAAGGCCCGATCCGATGGATGAATCTCCACCCGGTCGTAGTTCTCGATCTCCCCCACGGCCAGTTGCAGGACATCCTCGATCGATACCGGGGCGCCCGTCGCCTGCCGAGGCTCGGCATCGGCCAGCACCAGGAGGCTCTCCAGAGTCCGTCTCATACGGACGGCAAGATGGTCGACGGCGAACAACGACGTCAGCCGGTGCGGGTCCTCCTCCGCCACCTCCATCTGGTCGACAAGTTCGACCTGACGATCCACCATCGTCTGTAGGCGCCGGGCCAGATTGGTGACGATGGCGGCCACACCACGGCGGACCTGGGCCTGCCAGTCCTGATGAAGCACGCCGGCCGGATCTTCCTCGACCACGTTCGAGGGCGACACCAACTCCGGTGACACCGACATCTCCGAATCCGGCCACGGCGACACATCCGACTCCGGTGACACCGACATCTCCGAATCCGGCCACGGCGGCACATCGGACGCCGGCGACACCGACTCCGATGACACCGACTCCGATGACACCGACATCTCCGGATCCGGCCACGGTGGCACATCGGACGCCGGCGACACCGACATCTCCGAATCCGGCCACTCCGGCGACACCGGCATCTCCGAATCGGGCCACTCCGGCGACACCGACGCAGGCGACACCGACATCTCCGAATCCGGCCACAACGACTCGTTGATGTCGTAACCACTGGCCAGCGCGTCCCGAATCGGGCTTTCGAGTGGGACCAGGCCGGCCTCGTCGAGTCCCGGCTCGATCAGCAGATCATCTCGACTCGGACCCTCGACCCCGGTGCCGTCGTCGGCAGCCATCCCGGCACCCACCGGCCGACTGGTCCAAAGTGCCATGGAGTTGCTCTTGATGGTTCCGAGTGCGGCCGAAAGCGGCGCGACCAGCGTGTCAGCCGACTCCGGCGGTCGCCATATCTCAATCGGGTCGTGCTGGTTTGCCAGCAACGCCCGTTGGCTGTCAGCCAGCTTCTCGGTCGAGTCGGCCAAGTCGGTCAGCGTGTCGACGATCGATGTCCGGATGGTTCGGCCCACCAGGGCGGTGACCGCCAGCCCGAACAGGGCCGGAGCCCCGATCCATGGGGCCACCGTCGAGTCCAGCAGTATGACACCACCTAGACCGACGGCCAGAAGAAGGACCGCGGGAACCGCGGTCATCATCGTCAGGCGGCTCTTCAGGTCGAGATCGGTCAGGCGACCGACAATGCTACGCAATGTAGTGATCCTCTCGAAATCGTTCGGCCCCACTACCGATCGGCCGGTCCCCGCCGTCCTTGAGTGCAAAAAGTCCTAAATAAGAACCGTCCTAGGGCGATGAGACGGTTGTGATTGATGTCGTTTCCGAAGACGCCCTCCACGGCGACCTCCACGAGTTCCCGCTCGATGCCCTGCTTCAGGCCCTGGCCGCCGGCCGACGCACCGGTGTCCTCCATGTTGAAGGAGGAAGCGACGTCTGGTTCTCAGACGGTTGGATATACCTGGTCACCGCTCCATCAGGGCCGCCCGTTGCCTCGGTGCTGTACGGGGCCGGTGCCGGGCCGGCTCAGGAGTTGAGTGCCCTGCTGCAACCCGGCGGCGGCCACTCGGCCCTGCGCACCATCCTCGGCCGCAAGCCCGAGATCGAGAAGACGCTTCGCATACTGCTCCACGAATACATGCTCAACGGTCTCTTTGAGCTGCTGGTACCGTCCCAGCTGCGGTTCACGTTCGATCCCGGGCAGAAGCACCCCCTGGGGGACGAGCTGGCCGAGGACACCGTCGCTGTGCTGGAACATGCCCAGCGGCGCCTTGAGATCTGGCGGCGCATCGCCGGTCGTATTCCTTCCACTTCGGCTCGCTTCACCATAGCCGCCGAACTTCCCAACGGAGCCGGCGACAGGCGGATCAGCGCCGACGACTGGCGTTACCTGGCCATGGCCAACGGCACCCGCACCGTGGCCGACCTCATCGAGGATCTGGGTGAGTCGCCGTTCCGGGTCTGTTCGGTCCTCTACCGCCTGCTCCTGGAAGGTCTGATCGTCGAACTCCCGAAGGCGACGTCGACCAGCCGATCGCGGGAGCAGACAGCGGCGCTCGTCGCCGACTGATCACCGGCGGGCCTATCCCGGTCCAAGGTGATCGGACCGCGGTTCGGTCAGGTCAACGGTCGGTCAGTGGGTCGCACCGGTGACGGCAGCAGGGTTTCCCCCATGAGTTCCTCGTCGACTGCCGCAGCACACGCCCGACCCTCGGCGATGGCCCAGACAATCAAGCTCTGACCCCGCCCCATGTCGCCGCAGACGAACACGTCGGGGTTCGAGGATTGCCACCGCTGGTTGCGAGCCACCCGTCCACCCTCGACCTCGAGACCCAGTTCCGACACTGCAGTGTCCGTCTCGGGGCCGGTGAAGCCCATGGCCAGGAGCACCAGTTCGGCCTCCATCTCGAATTCGCTGCCCGCCACCTTCACAAAGGTGGGACGGCCGTTGTCGATCACCATGTCGACCCGGTGGCCCCGAAGGTGGGTGACGGCGCCGCCGTCACCCACGAACTCGGTTGTGCTGACCGAATACATGCGCTCGACCCCCTCTTCGTGGGCTGAGGAGGACCTCAGCATGAGGGGCCAGGTCGGCCAGGGAGTCGCCGCGTCGCGTTCGGCCGGCGGCTCGGGCATGATCTCGAACTGGTGAACCGAGCGGGCCCGCTGTCGATTGGCGGTTCCCAAACAGTCGGCGCCGGTGTCACCGCCACCGATGATGACCACCGCCTTGCCCTCGGCCGAAATGGGAGGCCGTTCAAGATCTCCCTGTTGAACCCGGTTGGCCAACGGCAGGTACTCCATGGCCTGATGGATGCCGTCCAGTTCCCGCCCCGGAATGGGAAGGTCACGCCAGTCGGTGGCGCCTCCGGCCAGCACCACAACATCGAACTCGTCGGCCAGGTCGGTGGCCGAGACTCGATCAGGATGATCAGTCGGACCCCCGACATAGGCGTTGGTACGAAATCGGGTTCCCTCGACCTCCATCTGGGCCAGGCGACGGTCCAATACGTGCTTTTCCATCTTGAACTCCGGTATGCCGTAGCGGAGCAAACCACCTATTCGGTCGGCCCGCTCGAACACCGTGACGTCGTGACCGGCCCGGGTCAGCTGCTGTGCCGCGGCCAGTCCGGCCGGCCCGGACCCGACCACGGCAACCGTCTTGCCGGTGCGTTTCGAAGCCATCACCGGCTGGACCCAGCCCTCGGCCCAGGCCGTTTCGATGATGGTGAGTTCGATGTTCTTGATGGTCACAGCCTCGGTGCTCAGTCCGGCCACACAGGCCGCCTCACACGGCGCCGGACAGAGCCGACCGGTGAATTCCGGGAAGTTGTTGGTGGCGTGGAGGGCCTCGATGGCCCGCCGCCAATCCGTCTTGTGAACCAGGTTGTTCCAGTCCGGAATCAGATTGCCCAGGGGGCAACCGTTGTTGCAGAACGGGATACCGCAGTCCATGCACCGTGACGCCTGGATCACCAGCTGATCCCGATCCATGGGCTCGTAGACTTCACGCCAGTCCTTGAGCCTGAGCGAAACCGGCCGGCTCCCGGGGGTCGCTCGCCGGTGGCGAAGGAATCCTCGGGGATCAGCCATGAGCGGCCTCCATCATTGCCTCTGTAGGATCGGTTCCCAGCTCTTCGGCTCGACGCTGAGCGTCGAGCACCCGGCGGTAGTCGACGGGCATGACCTTGACAAACGACTTGAGGGCATCGTCCCAGTGAGCCAGGAGTCCCTCGGCCACCGTCGACCCCGTCTCCTGCCAGTGCCGACGGACCAGGCGCAACAAGGTGGCCGTGTCGTCATCGTCCAATTCCTCGAGATTGACCATCTCGTCATTGAGCCGATCGGGCAGTCGGTCCTGCGGGTCGTACACGTAGGCGATTCCCCCCGACATCCCGGCCCCGAAATTCCGACCAGTCGAGCCCAGAATGACAGCCCGGCCCCCGGTCATGTACTCGCATCCATGATCGCCGACGCCCTCGACCACGGCTTCGGCTCCGGAGTTGCGGACGCAGAACCGCTCACCGACCAGACCCCGAATGAAGGCCTGGCCGCTGGTGGCTCCATAGAGAATCACATTGCCGGCGATGATCTGTTCCTCGGCGTTGAACGGCGAGCCCTGGGGTGGGCGGACACTGAGGCGTCCGCCGGAGAGGCCCTTGCCGAAGTAGTCGTTGGCGTCGCCCTCCAGCCTCAAGGTGATGCCCCTGGGTACGAAGGCGCCGAAACTCTGACCGGCCGAACCGCTGAAGTGCACGGAGATGGTGTCGTCGGGCAGACCGGCACCGCCGTAGCGCTTCGTCAACTCGTGACCCAGCATCGTGCCCACGGTACGGTTGGTGTTGAAGATCGGGTACGACAGCGAAACCGGGAAGCCGGTCTCCAGTGCTTCTTGGGCGTCGGCGATCAGTCGATGATCGAGTGCCTTGTCCAGGCCGTGGTCCTGGTCGTGGATGCACCGACGGCTCTCGCCCTCCTCCAGCTCAGGAATGTAGAGGATGGGGGTCAGATCCAGCCCCGATGCCTTCCAGTGCTTGATCGCGGCCTCGGTGTCGAGACACTCCACGTGTCCGATGGCCTCGGCCAGGGAGCGGAACCCGAGCTGGGCCAGATACTCCCTTACCTCCTCGGCGATGTACTCGAAGTAGGTTTCGACGAACTCCGGTTGTCCGCTGAACTTGGCCCGCAGCTCCGGGTTCTGGGTGGCCACGCCGACCGGGCAGGTATCGAGGTGACACACCCGCATCATGATGCAGCCCGACACCACCAGCGGGGCGGTGGCGAAACCGTACTCCTCGGCTCCAAGCAGAGCGGCCACCATGACGTCACGACCGGTCTTGATCTGACCGTCGACCTGGACCACGATGCGATCCCGCAGGTCATTGAGCAGGAGTGTCTGTTGGGTCTCGGCCAGACCCAGCTCCCACGGGCCGCCGGCATGTTTGAGCGACGTCAGCGGCGACGCTCCGGTTCCACCATCGTGCCCCGAGATCAGGACAACGTCGGCCTTCGCTTTGGACACTCCGGCGGCCACCGTGCCCACCCCGACCTCGGCGACCAGCTTGACGTGGATTCGGGCCGACGGGTTGGCGTTCTTGAGGTCATGGATGAGCTGGGCCAGATCCTCGATGGAATAAATGTCGTGATGGGGTGGTGGCGAGATCAGGCCCACCCCGGTGGTCGAATGACGGGTCTTGGCAATCCACGGATACACCTTGGGGCCGGGAAGCTGGCCGCCTTCACCCGGTTTCGCACCCTGCGCCATCTTGATCTGGATGTCATCAGATTCGGTCAGGTATTCGGCGGTCACGCCGAACCGGCCCGAGGCCACCTGCTTGATGGCCGACCGCTTGGAATCGCCATTGGGCAGTGGCATGAACCGCTCCGGGTCCTCCCCTCCCTCCCCGGTGTTGGACTTGCCGCCCAATCGGTTCATGGCGATGGCAAGGGTTTCGTGGGCCTCGGCCGAGATCGAACCGTAGCTCATGGCCCCGGTGGCGAAACGCTTGACGATCTCCGACACCGGCTCGACCTGATCGATGGGGATCGGTTCCCGATCGGTCGTCAACCGGAACAGCCCACGCAGGGTGGCCAGCTGTTCCGACTGTTGGTCGACCAGGCTGGTGTAGTCCTTGTAGACGTCGTAACGTCTGGTCCTGGTGGCGTGCTGGAGCTTGAACACCGTCTCCGGGTTGAACAGGTGATACTCGCCCTCGCGACGCCACTTGTACTCCCCACCGGCGTCGAGCGTGCGGTGAGCCAGAAGCTCGGGCCGGTCGGGAAACGCAGTCCGGTGACGAAGTCCGCATTCCGTGGCCAATTCGTGGAGCCCGACACCACCCAGCTTCGAGGTGATACCGGTGAAGTACTCGTCCACCAGCTCCTGACGGAGACCGAGCGCTTCGAAGATCTGGGCTCCGGTGTAGGACTCGACGGTGGAAATGCCCATCTTCGACATCACCTTGATCACGCCGTTGGACGCCGCCTTGACGTAGTTGGCCTCGGCCTTGGCTCTGTCGACGTCGACATAGCCGGCGGCCACCCGGGATCGAATGGTCTCGAAGGTAAGAGAGGGGCAGACCGCGTTTGCCCCACAACCGAGAAGCAGGGCGAAGTGGTGGACTTCCTTTGCATCGGCCGACTCGACGACGATCCCGGTTTGGGTCCGGAGTTTGGTACGGACCAGATGGTGATGGACGGCGCCGGTCATCAGCAGCGAGGGAATGGGGGCCAAATCGGCGGTCGCACCCCGATTCGAGAGCACGAGCACGGTCGCCCCGCCGGCGACCGCCGCCTCGGCCTCGGATCGTAGGCGATCCAGCGCCGCCTTCAACCCCTCTGCACCCTCGTTCACCGCATAGAGTCCGGTGACCACGCCCGTGTGGAGATGTTCCAGAGACTTGACCTTGTCGGCAGCCACGATCCGTTGCAGCGTCTCAGGGGTAATGACCGGGTGGTCGAGCATCAGCTGACGGCACCAGTCGGGACCAGGCTGCAGGAGGTTGGCCGACGGTCCGAGCAGCACCCGGTGGCTGGTGACGAGTTCCTCCCGGATGGCGTCGAGTGGCGGATTCGTGACCTGGGCGAACAACTGGCTGAAGTAATCGAACAGCAGCCGGGGCCGGTTGGACAACACCGCCACCGGTGTGTCGGTGCCCATCGAACCGATGCTCTCCTTGCCGGTCACGACCATGGGATCGACCAGCAGCTCCAGCTCCTCGATGGTGAAGCCGTTGGCCATCTGCTCCGGTATCAGCTCGTCGACATCGGGATCGAACGTGGTCTCGGTGTCGACCACCGGCAGCTCGGCGAGGCTGACCCGTCCCTGCAGCCATTGGCCGTAGGGACGGGCATCGGCCAGCTCGTTCATGATCTCGTCGTCATCGACGATTCGGCCCTGGGCGGTGTCGACAAGGAACATCTTGCCCGGTTCCAGGCGACCCTTGAGGATGACCTGGGATGGATCGACGTCGAGCACGCCGACCTCGGACGCCATGATCACCCGGTCGTCGGCCGTGACCCAATACCGGCTGGGTCGAAGCCCGTTGCGGTCCAGTACGGCTCCGATGGTGGTTCCGTCAGTGAACGTGACCGATGCCGGACCGTCCCACGGCTCAATGGCCGAGGAGTAGAAGTCATAGAAGTCCCGCTGATTGGCGGGCAGCTCGGTGTTCTTTTCCCATGCCTCTGGAATCGTCATCAGCACGGCGTGATGAATGGGGTAGCCACCAAGATGCAGGAGTTCCAAGGCCTCATCCAGAGAGGCCGTGTCGGAGGCGCCGTGAGTGCAGATGGGGAACAGCTTGGAAATCCGATCACCCCAGTGATCGCAGGCCAGTAGCGCCTCCCGGGCCCGCATCCAGTTCCGATTGCCGAGCACCGTGTTGATCTCGCCGTTGTGGGCGATGAACCGGTAGGGGTGGGCCCGGGGCCACGAGGGGAAGGTGTTGGTGGAGAATCGCGAGTGCACGATTCCCAGCGCACTCTCCATCCTGGAATCGGTCAGATCGGGGAAGAAGCTTTCGAGCTGGGGGGTGGTCAACATGCCCTTGTACACGAAGGTTCGCGCGCTCAGGCTGGGGAAATAGGTGGTGGTCCCAAGCACCTCGCCCAGCTCGTGCTCGCATCGTTTGCGGGCCACGAACACCAGACGATCCAGCTCCAGATCCCGCTCCCCGTCGCGACCGGCGACGAAGAGTTGCCGGAAGGCGGGCATGACCTCGACGGTCTGGGAGCCCAGGCCGTCGGGGTTGACGGGCACGTCACGCCAGGTCAGGACCCTTAGTCCTTCCTCGTCCATGATGTCGTCGATCATGGCCATGGCCTTGGCACACCGCTCGTCGTCGGCCGGGAGAAAGGCCATGCCGGTGGCGTAGCGGCCGGCGGGCGGAAGGTCCTCGACCTGTGAGCGGAAGAAGGCGTCGGGCACCTGAATCAGGATCCCTGCGCCGTCACCGGTGTTCGGCTCGGCGTTGGTGGCTCCTCGATGCTGAAGACTGGTGAGGGCCCGGAGGCTGTCGCGAACGATACGGTTGCTCGGTCGTCCCTTCAGATCGGCCACGAAGGCGACACCGCAGGCATCGTGCTCGAAGGCGGGATCATACAGGCCCTGGGGTTCCGGCTGTTGTGGCAACGGTTGCTCCAATGTGGTCGTCCGACTTGGTTGAGCCCATCCGGATGAGGCTGTGGAGCCATGGTAGGTCGCCGTGCCACGACGAACGTCACGACCAGCAAGCCCCAGGGAATTCCACTGCTACGAGTTCCAATGCGGCCGGGAGGCCGGCGGGCGTGGGACGACATTGGCCCGTTGACGAGATGCGTTCGCTGATGGTGGCCGATCGACACTCGGGTGCCGAGCCACGTCGTCGACCGCAGCAATTGCTCATCATATCTTGGCCAGAGGTTCGGCTCCAAATTGCCATCTGTCAATGCGATCGTGCCATCGCTCGACAACACCTGCCATCATGGACGCCATGGTCCGCACCCACCAGCATCTGAGCGCCGAGCAACGAAGTCGCGTTCACGCCATTTTCTCCCGAATCCACTCATCACCCACTCCGTACCATGCCGTGGTCGAGTCGGTGTCACTGCTGCTCCGCCACGGCTTCGTCCATCACTCCATCTCCGAGCGCCTTCCCAGCGAACCGGGGCGCTACGTCGCAGAGTCCGGAGGCTCGTTGGTGGCCTGGATACAACCTCGGCGACACCGCCGGTTCGTTCTCGTCGGGGCCCATACCGACTCCCCCAACCTGCGACTGAAGAGCCGCCCCGACCGAACCTCGGCCAATGTCCACCAGCTGGCCATGGAGGTCTACGGCGGGGTGTTGCTCAACTCGTGGCTCAACCGGGATCTCGGATTGGCGGGCCGGGTGGCCGTGACCCACGACGACGGTCGGGTGGAGAACCGGCTGGTCGACATCGACGAACCCATGCTGACCATTCCCCAACTCGCCATTCATCTCGACCGTGACATCGGCTCCGGTGGACTGAAGCTGAACCCCCAGAACCATCTGGTCCCGATGTGGTCCGGTCCCGAGGATTCCTCCGGGGCCACGGCCGGCGACGAACCGGCCGGCGACAACACGGCCGATGGCGACCGGGAACCCGGCCGATTCCTGGCCTATCTGGCCGGTGTTCTCGGCGTCACCCCCGATTCGGTGCTGTCGTGGGATCTGATGGCCTACGATCTGCAAGCCCCGGCCTTCATCGGTCGCCACCACGAGTTCGTGGCCTCGGCCCGTATCGATAATCTGCTGTCGTCGTTCTGTGGTGTCGACGCTCTCGTTTCGGTGGCAGAGGCGGCCAACTCGGCCGACGAGCTGCGAGCCACGCCGGTTCTGGTGCTCTATGACCATGAAGAGATCGGCTCGGAGTCGGCTACCGGCGCGGCCGGCACCTTCCTGTTGTCCATGCTGGAACGCATCGCCGGCGCCGCCGGTGCCGACCGTCTGGAGTTCCTGACCTCGCTGAACCGGTCCATCGCGGTGTCGGCCGACGGTGCCCACGCCACGCACCCCAACTATGTGGACAAGCACGACCCCGATCACCAGATCGAACTGAACCGTGGCGTCGTCATCAAGCGCAACGCCAACCAGCGGTATGCCACCGACGCCGTCAGCGAGGCCTTCATCGTCGACGCCTGTCGTCGTGCGGAGGTCCCGATCCAGTACTACATCCACCGGAACGACCTTCCTTGCGGCTCCACCATCGGTCCGATGACGGCCGCTCGGCTCGGAGTGCCGACAGTGGATATCGGAGTTCCCCAGCTGGCCATGCACAGCATCAGGGAAACGGCCGGAACGATCGACGCCATCCACCTGAGCGAAGCCCTGGCCGCGGCCTGGACGGCCTACGCCGATCGGTAGGTTCCGGTCCGGTTGTCGCTACTGTTGAAGGGCGTCGATCACGGGATCGACGTGTTGCCTGGCGGCGTCGATCGAAGGACCGGAGTTGCCAGTCGAACCCGAGGGGGAGCAGGGTCAGTGACACAAGGTTTCGGAATGGCCACAACCGTTCCCGCCTGTTGTCGTCGGGCACGAATCCAACTACGGTTCACCGGTCGTCGCTGACCACATACTGAGGACTCCGGCGGCCTTTCATCGCACTCTTTGGAGGAGATTCTCGTGGGCGCAGTCCCGTATCTAGCTCTGGTTTCCGCCCTGGCCGCTTTGGGCCTGGCCGGTTTCTTCTACACCGACGTCAAGAAGGCCAGCCCCGGCAACGAACGCATGCAGTTCCTGATGAACGAGATTCAGTCCGGCGCCCGGGCGTTCCTCAAACAGGAATACACCTGGGTAGCGGGCTTCGTGGCCGTTCTCGCCATCCTGATCGCGGCCCTCATCAGCATCCCGGCCGCTATCACCTACGTGCTCGGCGCCCTGCTGTCGGCGCTGGCCGGCTATGCCGGCATGACGGTTGCCACCATGGCCAACGCCCGGACCACCGAGGCGGCGAAAGAGGGCCCGGCCAAGGCCTTGCCCATCGCCTTCCGGGGCGGTGCCGTCATGGGCTTCTCGGTGGCCGGTCTGGCCCTCGCCGGCCTGATGGTGGTCTACATCCTGTTCGTACTGGTGATCAAGGTCGATGACGCCTTCGAGGTGGTCACGGCCTTCGGTCTCGGCGCCTCATCCATCGCCCTGTTCTCCCGTGTCGGTGGTGGCATCTTCACCAAGGCGGCCGACGTCGGTGCCGATCTGGTGGGCAAGGTCGAGGCCGGCATCCCCGAAGACGATCCCCGCAACCCTGCCACCATCGCCGACAATGTTGGGGACAACGTGGGCGATGTGGCCGGCATGGGCGCCGACCTGTTCGAAAGCTATGCCGGCTCCATCATCGCCCCGGTTGCCCTCACCGCCTTCTCCCTCGGCCTCATCGCCGATTCCACCGGTGTCGATGGTCCCGACGGTGCCGGCAACATTTCCCTGCTGGTCTTCCCCATGTTCGTCGCCTTCGTCGGCATGATCTCCTCGATCGTCGGATCGTTCCTGGTCAAGGGCGGTACGTCCACCGACACCAAGGCCCTGAGTCGGGCGCTGCACATGGGCACCAACGTGGCCATGGGTCTCACTGTCGTCGGGACCCTCATCGGCGCCTTCTGGCTGTTCAACGATTCGGCCTACTTCGACAACCCACTCGGTCTGGCCATCTCCGTGATCGGCGGTCTCATCGCGGGTTGGGCTCTGGGCAAGACGGCCGAGTACTACACGTCGGATCATTTCAACCCGGTCCGCCAGATTGCGGCCCAAAGTGAGACCGGGCCCGCCACCACCATCCTCAAGGGCATCTCGGCCGGCATGGTGTCGGTCGCCGCCTCGGTCCTCCTCCTGCTGCTCGGCATCGGCATCGCCTACTGGGGTGGTGAGCTGGCCGTCGGCGACGGCCTCATCGATCGGGGCTTCGACGGCGGCATCTACGGCATCGCCGTGGCCGCCATCGGTATGCTGGCCACCACCGGAGTCGTCGTCTCGGTCGATGCCTACGGACCCATCGCCGACAACGCCGGTGGGATTGCCGAGATGGCCGAGCTGGACCCATCGGTCCGTGAGGTGACCGACGCTCTTGACTCACTGGGCAACACCACGGCCGCCGTGGCCAAGGGCTTCGCCGTGGGATCGGCCGCGCTGACCGCACTGGCCCTGTTCAAGAGCTTCGAGTTCGCCATCAGCGCCGCCTCCGACGGCGAGATTCTTCTCGATCTCGACATCGGCAATATCGAGGTCTTCCTCGGCCTGTTCGCCGGAGCCATGTTGCCCTTTCTGTTCGCGGCCCTCACCATCGACGCCGTGGGTCGGGCCGCCAACAAGATGATCGAAGAAGTCCGTCGCCAGTTCCGGGAGATCCCCGGCCTGCGGGAGGGCAAACCCGGTGTGGTCCCCGACTCGGCCAAGTGTGTTGCCATCTCCACCCAGGCTTCGCTGCGGGAAATGGCCGTTCCCGGCGCTCTGGCCGTCGTTGTGCCCCTCATTATCGGCTTCCTCCCCAACGGCATCAACGCCCTGGGCGGCTTCCTGGCCGGCGCCCTGGTCACCGGTTTCGCGATGGCCATCTTCATGGCCAACGCCGGTGGGGCGTGGGACAACGCCAAGAAGTACATCGAGTCCGGACACCACGGCGGCAAGGGTTCCGATCCCCATAAGGCGGCTGTGGTCGGCGACACCGTGGGCGACCCGTTCAAAGACACCTCGGGTCCGTCGATGAACATCCTGATCAAGGTCATGACCATCGTCAGCCTGGTGTTCGCCTCCGCCTTCGTCAGCGGACCCTTCGCCTGAGTTTCCCGAGGCCGCGGTCCCCGGCCACCGACTACTGCGGGTTCGGGCCGGTACGAGTCACTCGTGCCTTCCCGTTCCGGTCTGGCGCTTCTAGTCGCCACGACCGATCCTCGATCCCGGCAATGTCGCCCATTCACCCTTGGCCCGGCATCGGGACTACGCTTTGGCCCCTATGGCAGTTCGAAAGCTCGCATCGGTCGACGGCTTCGTGGTTGTCGACTTCGCCGACGCCCCGGCCACCGGAATCGTACGTCGGGCCCGGAAGATCCTCCAGAGCAGCGCGACCGACCTGGCCCGTTCGCTGACCTACGGCTTCGCCAGCTTCGGCATCGAGCGCAGCGGCGCATCGGCCGGAATAAACGCCACCGACGATGGAGCCGACGACGCAATCGCCGCCTTCGTGACCGAGCTGAGCGAGGACGCCGAGGCCGGGTCACTTCATCTGCTGGAGGGCAAGGGCCTACCCCAGGGCTCCCTGGCCGTCCTGAATCCCCCGAAACCGGCTGGGACGACGAGAACGATGTCCCGGTTGTCCCCGACGACAGCCGGGGTTCTCGCCGCCTGCGAGTGGGCTGTGGGCGGCGACCTCGACGGCAAGCGCCTGGCCATCGAACAGACCGAGGCCGGACCGGCGCCAGCCGATCTGATCGGTGCCGCCACCGAGCGGGGCGCCGTGATCGTCGACGTCGCCGGGGTCGACACCAAGCCGTGGTTGATCTGGGGGGCCGACGCCGACCTCATCCTCCCCGGCTCCAAGCCCGGTGTCATGAACCACCAGGGGGCGGCCTTGGTGACGGCTCGGGCCGTGATTCCCTGGGGTCCGATTCCCATCACCACCAAGGCGCTGGCCACCCTGGTGGCGGCCGGCGTTCTCTATGTACCCGATTTCCTGTCCGCCCACGGCGAGGTGCTGGTCGGCCACGTGGCCGGGTTGGACGCCGTATCGGCCGGCGATCACCGCGCCGACGGTGACCCGATCGGCGAGCTGCAGGCTCGGACCGTCGAGGCCCTACGGGCTGCCGACGCATCGAACGAACCCCTGTTCCTAGCGGCCTGCCATATCGCCGAGGATCGGCTAGGGCAGTGGAGAGACGCCCTTCCCTTCGGACGGCCGTTGGCGGCCTGAGCCCGGGGACCGAGCCGCAGACTCGCTTCATCGGCCGGTACCGCCGGCGTCGACCGGTTGGTTCGGCAGGGCCCGTTATCATGGTGACGATTCATCACGCCCCAGGTGCGGACGATCGGCAGGGCGACAGGGAGTGGCATATGGTTCGATACGACAAGAGCACGGCCGAGCGGGGGTCCCGCTATGTCGAGGACCGTAGGGATGGTCGACGCCGAGCTGTGGGCGGTCGCCGGGGCGGTGTTGCCGCCGGCGGGCTCGGCGGTCTCATCCTGCTCGTTCTCGCCGCCGTATTCGGTCTCAACCTCGGCGGCGACGGATCAAGCTTCGGTATCGACGCCGGGTTCCCTCCCGAGGGCGGCCAGGTCGAAAGTGCCGGAGCCGAGGTGGTCGATCCCGACGCTGACACCAAGGAGTTCATGGAGTTCCTGATGTTCGACATTCAGGACACCTGGGACGGCTATTTCGACCAGGCCGGACTCACCTACCAGCCCACCACGCTGGTCATCTTCGACGACGTGGTCAGCACCGGCTGTGGCCAGGCCACCTCGGCGGTCGGGCCCTTCTACTGTCCGGCACCCAATGATCAGAAGGTCTATATCGACTTCGCCTTCTACAACGAGCTGACCCGCCGCTTCGGCGCCCCCGGAGACTTCGCTCAGGCCTACGTGATAGCGCACGAGGTCGGGCACCACATCCAGTCGATCACCGGTATCAGTGACCAGGTGCGCCAGGCCCAGGCCCAGGACCCGGGCAACAAGAACGAGTACTCGATCCGTCAGGAGCTCCAGGCCGACTGTCTGGCCGGGGTCTGGGCCTATTCGGCCAACCGTCGTCTGACGGCCAACACCGGACAGCCCATCATCGAACCGGGTGATATCGAGGAAGGCTTGGCCGCAGCAGCTGCGGTCGGCGACGACCGGATCCAGGCCCAGGCCGGCATGACCGTCGACCCCCATACCTGGACCCACGGATCGGCCGAACAGCGGGTCCGATGGTTCACCCTAGGCTTCGACACCGGCGACCCCGAGCAATGTGACCCGTTCTCGGTCTCCAACACCTGAATCAAGACGCAGGAATCGATCCGGGCGTATCCGGCGCTGGTCGCGCCGGCAGTTCTTCAGCCTTCTGCCGACGCCCGATCCGTTGTCGTACCGGCCAAAGCCACCGCAATGTCGGCCGCCACCGACGCGTTGTGCTCGGCCAGCGCCAGATTGGCGTGCACGGTGCGGCCCCCGCTCAATTCCGACAGCCGCCGAAGCACTGCAGGCGTGACGTCGGCTCCTCCCCGTTCGACTTCGCTGGGGGCAAACCCGGTATCGGCCAGCGCCTGATCAACCCACTGCTCCAGTTCGTCCCGATCGATGGCCTCGGCCTCGGGCACCGGGCACGCCACCACCACTCCGCCGCCACCCAGGGCCCAGTGGTTCCGAGCCACTGCCGCAACCTCCTCGGCCTCCTCCACCGAGTGAGCCAGAGCCACACCGCTTGATCGGGTGTGAAACGCCGGGAACTCGTCGCAGCGCCAACCCATGACCGGAACCGATCTCGTTTCCAGGTACTCCACCGTCCGAGCCAGGTCGAGGAACACCTTGGCCCCGGCGGTGACCGTGACCACCGGCCACCGGGCGATGGCGTCGAGGTCGGCGCTCACGTCACCGGTTCGCTCGGCGCCCCGATGCACCCCACCGATCCCTCCGGTGGCAAAGACCGAGATACCACACCGGCCGGCGATGGCCACGGTAGCCGACACGGTCGTAGCCCCGTAGGCCCAACCGTGAGCCGTTGCGACCGAGAGATCCCGATAGGCCACCTTGCGGGCCGGGCCGCAAATTCGATCGAACAGTTCGCCCTCGACCCCGCATCGAATGGTTCCGTCCACCACTGCGGTGAGGGCCGGTAACGCCCCGGCTGCGGCCAGGGCGGCCTGTACTCGTTCCAGAGCCTCTCGATTGTGGGGGGAGGGCAGACCGAGCTCGGAGAAGATGGTGGATTCCAGGGCCACCACCGGCCGTTTGTCGTCCCGGGCCCGGACGACGTCGGGCGAACAAACGATGGAGCGGTTCAATCAGCCCCCGGCGCACTCGACCGCGGCGTCGGCCACGGCCGCCTCGACCCGGTCGACATCGGCGGCCGAGACCTCGGGATTGTTGAAGTCCTCGGCCAAACCGGCAAGCGTGGCGTCGGCCAGGCCGGCGTTGAGCAGCTGATCGGCGATGCAGCCCGCCTCGTCGTTGCTCAGCTCGATCCCTTCCGCGACACCGGCCCGAAGCACCGAGTCGGTCAGCTCATCGGCCGACGGACGGCCGGCGCAGGCGGCCAGAGCCAAGACGGCCAGGATCAAACCACAAACCATCGACACGATCCGGCCGGACCGGCGCCGTGTCGCAGTGACCTGGACGTGCTCGGGTGCGGTGAACGACATGATCTCTCCCTGGTTGGCCTCCAGCCGGTACCGTGACCGGCGGGAGGCATCGTTACACCGCTACATCGTAGGCTTTGGATGAACACCAACCACGGTATGGGGCAATATCTTGCCGCGCTCGGCCGGTCGCCGCCACGACAGCTAGTTTGACCCCATGGCACACCACGATCCTGTTCCCGCCCAGCCGCCGAAGGCGGCCACCACGCCGGATCACGAGATGGTGACCACTACGACCGACGTCGGCGCATCCGACCCGGACGTGGCCTACCTGTCCGCCGCCGAGCTGGGCCGAATGCTCGAGACCGGCACCGTCTCGGCCCGCGAGCTTCTGGCCGCCACGGTCACAAGGGTCGAGGAGCGCAACGACGAGATCAACGTCGTGGTCACATTGGACCTCGATGGCGCAACACGACTCGCATCCGACATCGACGACCTTCGCGTCGCCGGTGATCCCGACGGCAGGTTGGGTCCGCTGGCCGGGCTGCCGATCACCATCAAGGACTCCTTGATGGTTGCCGGGGTCCGGACCACGTCGGGAGCGCCGGAGCTGAGCGACTTCATTCCCGATCAGGACGCCGACTGCGTGGCTGCACTCAAGCGGGCGGGAGTCGTGGTCTACGGCAAGACCAACCTGCCGCTCTATGCCGGAGACGTCCAGACGTTCAACCAGGTGTACGGAACCTCCAACAACCCATGGGATGTGTCCCGCACCGTGGGAGGCAGCTCGGGCGGCTCGGCCGGGGCGTTGGCCGCCGGGTTCACCTCGATCGAGATCGGCAGCGACATCGCCGGCTCCATCCGCAACCCGGCCGCCATGTGTGGCGTGGTCGGTCACAAACCGAGCCATGGCATCGTGTCCGGCCGAGGTCAGATACCAGGGCCGCCGGGGACCTACACCGAGGCCGATATCGCCGTGATCGGGCCCATGGCCCGAACGGTCCAAGACTGCGTGACAGCACTGGAGCTGATGGTCGGCCCCAACGACTGGTACTCACCAGCCTGGACCCTGCGGCTACCCCCCGCCCGCAGACTGGAACCCCACGGGCTTCGGGTGGCGGTGTGGGCCGACGACGCCTACTGTCCGATCGATCCCGAGATCCGGTCGGCCATCCTCGATGTCGCCCGCCGACTGGAGCAGGCCGGTGCCGAGGTCGATACCGACGCCCGTCCCGCCGGGTTCGACTTCGCCAAGGCCGACGCCACGTTCCTCCAGCTTCTTGGCGGGGCTCTGTCGGGAGGTTGGAAACCGGACGAGCTGGAGTCCATGGCCGACGATCTGAAGGCCGGCCGACCGGTGCCGGGCGGGCTCGGCGTGGAAGGGGCGACGATGCGTCATCGGGCCTGGCTGTCGGCCAACGAGCGCCGTCTCCAGATGCGGGCTCGTTGGCGTGAGTTCTTCCAGCACTGGGACGTCGTGCTGGCCCCGATCGCCCCCACCGTGGCCATTCCCCACGATCACAGCCACCCGATGTCGGCCCGCACCATCGAAGTCGCGGGGGAGCTCCGACTCTACGGCAGCCTCATACAGTGGATGGGCCTGTTCGGGCTGGTGTACCTGCCGGCCACGGCGGTACCCATCGGACTGCATTCCAGCGGTCTGCCCATGGCTCTGCAGGTTGTGGGCCCGTTCCTGGAGGACCACACGGCACTGGCGGTTGCGGCCATGGTGGAGTCCCTCACCGGAGGATTCCGCCGACCTCCCGGTTGGTGAGCCCGGTAGGAGTGGTTGCCGCCCGATGGGCGCCGGCAAATGGGGAAACCTAGACTGGAGTCGTGGCCTCGACCATGGTTCCCGATCAGGCGTTGCTGCCTGATGTGCTGCCCACGGACCGCCTGACGGTCGGGGGCAAGCCGGTTCGAGCGTTGCGTACGGGGTGGCGCCGCATCTCCGACCTCAGGAGCGTCCTCACCGTGGCCGGAGCCGTGGCCCAGACCTACGGCGTGGTGGCCGTGGCCGGCTATTTGGACCGGTGGTGGGCTTACCTGGCCGCCTTCGTCCTCATGATCCGGGGACACGCCCTGCTCAACATCCTGGCCCACGAGGCGGCTCACCGGCTGTTGTTCACCCGATCGTGGCTGAACGACGTCATCGGTCGATGGCTGCTGGCCTATCCGTCCCTGCAGGCCATGCTGGCCTACCGACGGGCTCATTTCGCCCACCACCGGGACGAGATGGGTCCCGGCGAACCCGACCTCGGCCTTTACCGGGGATATCCCATCAGCCGCGCGTCGTTTCGACGAAAGCTGACCAGGGACGCCCTCGGCATCAGCGCCTACAAGAACCTGAAGCTGCTGGCTCGGGCCGTGGTCCGCAGGAGGACCGAAGCACTCCAGATCGTGGCTGTGCAGGCCATGCTGCTGGCAGTCTCGCTGGCCTGGGGTCGACCCTGGATGTACCTCGTGTGGTTCGTGTCGTGGTCGACGGGGTGGAAGGTGTCGAATCGGCTCCGGGCTCTGGCCGAGCACGGAGGTATGACGCGATCCAAGGACCGCAGAGAGACCACCCATGTGGTGCACCAGTCGCGTGGGGCCCGGTTCTGGATCGTGCCGTACCACACCGGATGGCATCTGGCCCACCATGTCGACATGGGTGTGCCGTGGCGCAATCTGCCCCTGCTCCATCGGGAGCTGGTGGATTCGGGGTGGCTGGCGCCGGGGATCGAGTACCCGAGCTACCGGGCCCTGTGGCGGGCTCTGGCCTCCGGCTCGGACCAGAGCGACGGCCGGCAGCGGGCTCAGCGACCGGCCGGCGAGGCCGGAACCAGCTTCCTCTCAATCGACTGATCGGGCGCCCAACAAGTCATCGAGCCGACGCCACTATCGGCGACCGCCCAAGTAATTGCCACCGGAAACCTGAGCCGCTGCAGCTGGTACCGTGACCACGTTGGTGGTCAATGCAGCTAGAGCCACGAGCAAGCGATATCGCGAGAGACTTGCCGAGCGCCTGACTGGCCCGGCGATACGGCGTTGTCGTTGTTCACGATGCTGAGATCGTGCCGCCGTTCGATGCCTCGACAGCACTCACGTTGCCGCCACACATGACGACGACGTCGGCTCCGTTGGTGACGGTACCGGTGACGGTGCCCGTGGCGCAGACAGTGATGCTGGCGCCGTTGTCTGCCTCGACCTCGACGTCTCCGACTTCGAGAGCCTCGCCGTTGATACGACCGGCATTGTTGGCATTGAGCGTGATCGTCGACACCGAGCCCTCGATGGTGGCCTCCCCAGCATCGTCCGCTTCCACATTGCCCACGGTGGCAACGGTGCCCGTGATCTCAAACCCTCGGGTGGAGTTGACCTCGCCATCAGAGTCAATGGACGCTCTCAGCGTTTCGTCAGAGACTTCCGTAGCCACGAACTCAAGCAGATTCGAATCGGTCGTGACCGCCAGGTCCACTTCTCCGGTCACTGAGGGGTCAACGGCGAGCAAGACCTCAGCACCGTTGCTGACCCGAAGGGCACTGAACTCCTCCACACTGCGCATTTCAGTGACCACGTCGCCATCGCCGTCCACCTGCGAGTCCCCACAGGAAGCCAACGCAGTCACCAAAACGGCACACGTCACGATCGATCCGATCTGTCTAGCTCCCATCATTCGCCTCTTTGAATCCCCATCCGCCCGGCCGTGAGTGCGTGAATTCCTCATCCTGACCTCCTCTATGTACCTCAATTGAGTCGCCCACCATCACGTTCGTGCCTCCGTCCCGGCCTGCTCGGTGTTGGCGGGAGCCACACCAAGGAGATCGGGCAACCCCGGCACCCGCCCGGCAACGTAGGCGAGCCCGAATGACAGGAAGATGCCCAGGCCGGCAACAAGCAGGAACTTGCTGTTGGCCGCGGCGGCAACGTCCAGGATTGCGTCTGAATCGCCATGACCAGGCCGAGGTGGAGCATGTATGCCGCATAGGCCTCAGCCGACAGCGCTATCACGAATCGGTTGGTCCGCCGGACGAGAGCCCGGCCCGTCACCATCAGCCCGATGCACAGCCCGGCGCAGATGACCGCCTCCCAGGCGCCGTAGAGCAGCGAGCCAGTGGTGAACCCGCCGGTGTCCAGGAGCTCCGCGGCGCGCTCTCGGGCAAACAGCGTCATGCAGTAAACGCCCGCCGACGCAGCCACACCAGTGGCCAGCCAGATCAGGCCCATCCGGGTGGAGATTCGCCGCAGCCAGTCGCCTCGATACGCCATTGCTCCGACGGCGAACAGGCCGACGTACTGGGGAAGGCCCCGCTCGGTGAGAAACTCGGGCGCGGCAACCGCTCTCTCGGCGCGTGTGCCAATGGCCATCGCATGACTCCAATCGCTTACGGACGCCTGCCGGCTTCAAGGTCGTGTCGCGTCAGGCTCTGCCTTCCTGGTCCTATCGGGTTGGATCCCGAGGACGACCCGCAGACCGGGCACTCGACGGGCCAGATGACCGAGCCAGAAGGCAAGAATCACCCCAACTCCGGTGACTATCAGGAACTTGGCGAGAATCGGCATGTCGACGCCCTCGAGTCCCATCTGCGTGAACACGACGATCATCCAGTGCAGGATGTAGGTCGTGTAGCTAGCCGCGGCCATGGCGAGAAGGATCTTCCCGGCACGGTTGAACCGCTCCCGGAACAGCACGATCAACCCGACGCTCAACCCGGCACAGATCACCGCCTCCCACGCCGGGTACATCAGCGAGTCGATGGTTAGTCCCTCCCCGGTATCAACTACGTCTCGCCACGTTTCCGGCGAGAATGCCCGCACCGAGTAGAGAGCTGCCGAAGCGACTACGCCGATTGTCAGCCAGATCATTCCCGTCGCAACAGAGATTCTGCGCAACCAGTCGCCGCGATATGCGATCACCCCGATGGCGAACATGCCCATGTACTGCGGGAGGTGGGCCGGTTCGGTCGCCAACACGAAGAACAACGGGACCCACTCGTCGATCGGATACGAGGACCGCACCAGCCACGAGGCCAGCGCCAGAGCAACGACAAAGGCAATGATGGCACCGTGGCCTGGCACAGGCCAGCTCACGGCTCCACTGCGTTCCCGCCGGTCTAGCAACCAACGCCCCAGCACGTACAGGGCTGAATAGAACAGCAAATGACCGAGGAACCAAAGGTGAATGTAGACCTCCTGCAACCCGTTGTCGTAGGCGTTGCGCAGGAACTCACCAAGACTGGAGCTCTCTTCATCCATGGAGTATGCGCCCGGGATGTGCACCACCAAAGCAAAGACCACCAGCGGGATCCCAAGGCGTTTCAACCTTCCCTTCAGGAAGGCGCCGGGACCCCGCCGATCGTACGATCTCGGCACGAAGTAACCGGCCAACAGAAACAACAATCCCATGAAGAACGCAGCATTGACAGAGAAGAAGGATCCGAGCCAATCCATGCTCTCCGGCTCAGTGACCGGCCAGTCGCCACCGGTCGGGCCGTAGGCCTGCCCGGCGTGGTGTGCGATCACCAACATGATCAACACCACGCGCAGTACGTCGACAAAAACCAGCCGGCCGCCAGTCCTGGGTTCGTGGATCGGAACCTTCTCTCTTACGGTCGGAACGGCAGACATGGCCGCACCTCCTCCGGGTAGCCGCACTCAACGCCACGCTAGATTTCAGTACCCTTTTGTGATAGAGGCAAAGGTCCGCTAGAACCGCACAGATCACCCGGGACCCGAGCCATGTTGAACACATCGTTCCGAGCCGAACCGTAGTTCCGGGCACGGAGCGGTGACCTTCAACCCACGCCAGGATGGAAAGACCGAACCAAGCCAGGACTCCACCGTGGGACCGAGCCATGGGTAGGCACGCTCCGGCCGGTCACGGAAAGCCGCGACATCCAACCTCTCCTCCTGCGTGGCCGTGTAGGACAGTGCACGCTCTATCGTTCAGCAACCTGAAGTAGATCTCGTCGCCGCCACCAAACAACACGCGAGAAGCCTTGGCGGGAAGGGCCGGCGTCGGCGTCCGACCCCAAACTCCATTGACGACCACCGCCATTCTCAGGAGATCCAGATCGCTGCGCCTGGCCCACGTCGGCGCAGGGACGTCCTTGCGGTCGAGCCTGACGAGTGTCCATGATCAGCGCCAACTTCCACGGCACGTCCCACTGCGGTCGACTTCCACATAGTCTTCGTCCGCTCGAACCTCGATGAATCGACCGTGTCGTGCAGTTGGCCAAGACATCTGCCGTGAAATCGGCCCTGTCGGAAGGACGACGGCCGACTCAGGCCGC
>JAHEJM010000008.1:0-35060 GCA_024638815.1 Acidimicrobiales bacterium
AAGGCGTGGCGTTCCATGGACGACAGGGTGCGGTGGCCTATACCAAGTGCGGCCAGGCCCCACGCCGCCACCATGGCCACCCAGCGCCACGGCCCTTCCAACACCAGCACACCGATCGGAGTGAAGGAGGCGGCGATGAGTACGAAGATCATGGAGTGGTCGAGTCGCTGCATACGGACCTTCCACTCCCACCGCCACGGCACCGAGTGATAGAGCGAACTTGTGGTGTAGAGACCCAGCAGCCCGAGCCCGAAGACGATGACGGCGAAACGTGCCTGTCCGGTACTGGCCCGGATGAGCAGCACGCCGGTGCCGATGACCGAGGCCAATGCCGCGCCGCCGTGGAGGAAACCGCGAACAGGGTTCTGCATTGGACCCAGCGTCCAGCGTTCGAGGTTGGTGGTGGTCATCCGACGCTCCTAGAGGCCCAGTCGCCCCACACCGGCATGGTACTCATGGGTAACAACAATGTGAAGGAGACATCCGGCTCATTCACGGGTCGTTGGCCGGCCGTCAGGGGCCGGCGATTCGCAACAGCAAGGGCAGGCTGAACATCACCAACACCACCCGGACGGTGTGGAACACCGCTACCTGGGCCCCGACTCCCAGTTCGGCCCCCGCCGCCGACATGACACTGAGCGCTCCCGGCGAGGTGGCCAGCACGATGCCGTCGGGGGCCAGTCCCAGCCACCGGAGTCCGGCCGCCAGTACCAGGCCGAACACGATGAAGACCACGGCGCTGATTGTGGCCCCGGCCGCCACCGTACGGAGCTGGGCCAGCACCTCACGGGTCACAGTGACCCCGATGCTGGTGCCGAGCACCAGGTAGGTGACGGTGACCAGGGGTGCCGGCAGCCCGGGGCGAGCACCCGAACCGATCACGGTCACCGTCGCTGCCCCCAGCATGGAACCCAGGATGAGGCCGCCGGGCACCCCCAACCGTTCCAGTAGCAGTCCAACGGCGGCACCAGCGATCAGCGCATAGATCATGGTGTGCAGGCTAGGGGTGCAGGCCAAGTGTTCTGAGCGGCGCTCCGCCGATCAGCGGACCGGTCTGGTCCGGGTAACGATGATCTCCTCGGTCGGCTGTTCCGCCCCGTTCGGTGTAAACCAACCGTCGTCGGCCGCCCCGGCGAGCTGCGAACAGGCCGGTCGATAGCCGGCGGCGAAGGTACAACTCGACGGGTCGTCGGCCGCCCCGGCCTGATCGGCAGCAAGCACGGCCACTGCCGGCCGCAGCGGCCAAAGCGCCGAAACCGGCACTGGAAAACGATTCAGTTCAGACCGTGGGCCGGAACGGCGCCGTACCCCGGGCCCAACATCCCGATGGTCGAATCCTCATCGGATCCAGCGGCGGTGAGGTGTACCTCGTCGAACCGGACAGCGGCGAGGTCGACGAGCTGGGCGCGGTGCCGGGGATCGTCACCGACGGCTCGGTAAGCCCCGACGGGTCGATTGCCGCCGTTCGGGCCGTTGATTCGATTGCCTTGTCTGACGTTGCCGATATGGCAGCGATCGGTTCTCCCGTTCCCATTGAACCCGGACCAGCCGCCGACCCGACCCGTCCGGTGCCTCACTATCCTGGGTGGCGTGAGCTTTCCTCAACGACGGATGCGACGGCTTCGGCGGACCTCGGCCCTGCGGCGGCTGGTGGCCGAGACAACCCTGACACCGAATGATCTGGTGGCACCACTGTTCGTGAGGGAGGATGCCACCGAGCCGATGCCCATCGAGTCGCTGCCCGGGGTTGTCCAGCACACCCAGGACAGCCTGCGGGCCGAGGTCAAGTCCCTGTCCCAACTCGGCGTGCCGGCCGTGATCCTCTTCGGGCTCCCGGCCGGCAAGGACGCCGAGGGTTCCGAGGCCTGGAATCCCGACGGTGTGGTTCAGGTGGCGTTGCGCAACCTGCGGGACGACCTTGGCGACGAGATGGTGCTGATGGCCGATCTCTGCGTGGACGAATACACCAGCCACGGCCATTGCGGCATCGTGGGCGTTGACGGCCGGGTCGACAACGACGCCACCCTCGACCTGTACGCCCGGGCCGCAGTGGCCCAGGCCGACGCCGGGGCCGACGTCGTGGCCCCGTCAGGGATGATGGACGGCCAGGTCCTGGCCATCCGGGACGCCCTGGATGAAGAGGAGTTCGACCAGGTGGCCATCCTGGCCTACGCCGCCAAATACGCCAGCTCGTTCTACGGGCCGTTCCGTGACGCCGTCGACGTCACCATCGCAGACGGTGGTGATCGCAAGGGTTATCAGCAGGACTGGCGCAACGGGCGGGAGGCCCTGGAGGAGATTCGACTCGACCTGGGGGAGGGAGCCGACATGGTCATGGTGAAACCGGCCATGGCCTATCTCGACATCATCGCCCGAGCCCGTGTGGAAGTCGACGTACCGCTGGCCGCGTACCACGTGAGCGGGGAGTATGCCATGATCAAGGCCGCCGCCGCCAACGGCTGGATCGACGAGGACTCGGCGGCGCTCGAGCAACTCACCGCCATCAAGCGAGCCGGGGCCGACTTCATCCTCACCTACTTCGCCGGCGCGGTGGCCGAGTTGCTCGGTCCCTGACCGGAGCTCCCGAGATCGGGCGCGTCCTCCGGCTGTCATAGGCGGCCACCGGTGACAGACTTGGTGCGACTCTCGCCCGGTGGCAGTGCACCTCGAGCTGCCGACGCTCGATGTCACAGGCAAGAACAACACTGGGATCATGGCGCACCCGGCATCATCCCGGCACGCAACCGATCGATCATCCGATGTCGGCGGCGAGCTTCGACGGAGGTATTCGCGAAACGGTTGTGTACCGACTCGCGAGTTGCGCGACCTGTTGTCGACCATACTGCGGTGGAGGGGGAGCCGATGAGGGTGGGGGAACTGGTGGACGCCGTCCACGAACTTGGTGTGGGCATTGACAGTCGGCCGGCCAAGTCCACGTAGGCAAGTGTCGCCGGTAGCACTGACAAAGCCACCATCGCTGACCGGACCTGCGACGAACGTCGCACCAACGTTGTCGTGTCGGGTACCCGGCAGCCCAGGTTTGTAGCAACGGTGTGGCGCGTCCGCGGATACCGGCCGGGGAGGCCCACGCGCTACGGCAGTGTCCCGGTGGCCCGGATGAACTCGGGTGACTGGCTGAAGCCGACCATCATCGCTCCCCGGGGCATACCGGCGTTCAGCTGTCCCACCCAGTGGGTGTAGCCGGCGGTGTCGGGATTGCGTTCCAGAACATTCTGGTACACCAGCTCCACGAACCACTCGTTGCTGACCGACCCATACCGCTGCCGGAACTCGGCCGACGAGGCGAAGGACTGGGCGATCGACTCCAGCGACGAACCGGACCGGGCAACCGACACCCAGTGGGCCAGGCCACCGGCGTCAGGCTGGCGGAGGAAGAAGGCCTGATAGAGGCGCCGGATCGAGCCCTCGACCGAGCTGTGGCCCGGCGTGGTGCCGGTGCGTGCGATGTACTCGCCCGACTCGATGAAGCCGATCATCACCTCGGCTCGGGTCATGTCGGCGCCGAGCTGACCAACCCAATGGGTCAGGCCCCTGGCGTCGGCCTCCCGACCCAGCACGTTGCGGTAGACGAGGGCCACGAACTGATGGTCCGACAGGGTCCCGTACCGCTGCTGGAACTCGCTCCCGTTGGCGAAGGCGCTGACCATCGAGCCCAGTTCGGTGCCGGCGGCCCGCCGCTCCAACCAGTACTCGAAGCCCTGGCGATCGGGTGCTCGCAGGAAGTGGGAGTGGTAGACCCGGAACACCTGACCGTCGAGGGGTTCGGCTCGCACGAAGCCCGGTACCTCGATGGGCTCGTTGTCGGGCACCGGTGGTGAACCGGCATCTGTGGAGAATCCTGCGACGGCCGGCGTGCCCGCTCCGGTGGCCCCCAGCGGTACCACCGCCGCCGAGTAGCCGGTGTCGGCGGCGAGGCCGTCGACTCCGGCCGCCGTTGCCGTGCCGCCCACGAGGGTGGACTGCACCACCGTCCGGCCCTTCTTGATGTCGAGTCGGTAGCGGTCAGTGGGCAGACCGGGCTTGAGATCGTTTCGGCGCCAGGTGACGAAGACGGAGCTGCCGGAGACCGAGACGTCGGTGATGGTGGGGGTGACGGCCCGCACTGTGGTCGGCCAGCCCATCTGCTGGAGCACACCGAGCACCATTGAGTCGGCGGTTCGTTTGGTGGTGCCGGCCATGAGCGACGGGGTCATGATGCTGTTGGCCTGCTCCGAGGTGGCCCGCAGGTGACCGTAGCTGCTGCCGGGTCGCCAGGTCGCCGGGGCGTGGAGTTCGGCGGTCCTGGTGGCGCTGGTCTTGATCAGGAGGTTGTTGGAGGTCAGGGCCGTCGACTGGTTGGTGGCCCCCAGCAGATCGGCTCCGTTGAACCGAGCCAGAGCGTCGTAGGTGAACGGTGGGCTGTAGAGGTGGATGGAGCCGTTTCCCTGTTGCGTCCCCGACCCGAGGAACCCGAGGCCGTGACCGACTTCATGGGCCACAACACTCATCAGATCCAGCTGCCCCGGACCCGGCTTGCCTGAGGTGCCGTAGTACCAGCCGCCGTTGTAGTACAGGTCGGCGTTGAGGGTCACGTCGATCTCGGCGTCGGAGCCGTTGAGGTCGTGTCCCAACAGCACGTTGGCCAGCCCGACCGGGTAGAGGTGGCCGCTGGGCAGGGCGCCGCTGGTGTACAGGCCCTTGGGTCCGGCGTAGCCCAGGATGTTGGCATTACCGAAACTCTTCCAGGTCACATTGACCTGAACCGGCGTCGAGCGGGTGTCGAGCAGCCGGCTCCACTCGGCCACCGCGGCATTGATGGCGGGTCGCACCATCGACGGGGCGGGAAACGAGGGGCTGTAGGTGACATACAGACCCGAGGTGGCGTAGGCCGGAATCCAGGTGACACCCTCGGATTCGGGCGTGACCGTCGCCGGGCTGAGTGCCGCGAGATCCTCGGCGGCCTGGACATCGTCGCGGATCCGGGCGGCCGCGGCCTCGGCGCCGGTGTCGGCGTGGTGTGAATGCTCGGCGTGATCGGCCTGGCCCCGATGATCGATCTCGACCACGAAGGGCGAGTCGTCCTCGTCGACCACCAGCGTGGCCTGGGGCGTCGTCGCCTCGGCCGGGGGAGCGGCCGAGGTCGGTTCGGTCGGTGACGAAGTGAGGACCGGAGAATCGGTCGCTGCCCCCGCCGGGGCCGCCGTTACCAGTCCGGCGGCCACGAGGATCGCAAAAAGAGCGAGTCGTAGTCGTGTAAGCATCCGTGCGTACCTTGGGTTGTTCCGTCAACCGGCAGCTGGGTGAAACTGCCTGTGTGGTACTACGGATCGCTGTAACGTCAGCTGAACCCAAGAAGGGCCCGACGACCTATAAACGAACGGTGGTTGGGCCGGAATGCCGAGGGCTGTTGCCCGGAGGGCCTCCACGGGCGCGACACGGCCGTGACCGGTGGACCAGGCCGAACGGACTCTTCGTGTTCAGAGCACCCTTGGATCGCTCAAGAAACCGCGACCTCAAGATTGGGCCGGCGCGGGTTGTTACAGAATCGGCTTCGGCACGGTCAGGATCCCGAGCACGCCGAGCCGATCGAGATCAGGCCTCTTCGCCGCCCTCTTGTGGTGGGCCGGGGCAGGGCTGCTCCTCGGGATCGGGCGAACCTTCGCCGGTGGCCCCCGGGGTGACGTCGGGGTTGGCGCACAGCAGCAGGAAGTCGAGGTACTCCTCGTCCAGCAGCTCCTCGCCACCGCCGGATTCGGCCTGCTCCCGCATGTGCTCCATCCAGTCCTCGTAGCCGGGCTGATCCATGTCCTCGCCGGAGAGGGTGGCCCGTTCATGGAAAATGACCAGTTCCAGCTCGAGGCGGGTCAGGGTGCCGAGCTGGGCCGGCATGGCGGCGCCGGATTCGCCCGATACACGGCGTCCATCGGCTCCGTAGGTCTCTCCCTGGATGGCCTGCGATCCCCGGGCCACGTGTGCCATCTGGTCGATCACCTCGGGGAAGGTGGTGATGACCTCACCGTCGGAGAGCTGATAGCCGGTGCCGCCTCCGCCCCCGGCCCCGTGGCAGCCGGCGCATCCGGCCGAGGTGTAGAGTTCGGCCGACTCGATGAACACCGGATCCTCGACCTCGGGCTGCTGCATGGTGCCGGCGTAGCTCCAGGCCCACACCGGCAGTGCGGCCACCACCGGCAGAGCCCACACCGGGATGCGATTGCGGGCCTTCGACGCGGTGACATACGACGGTTCCGGCTTCGGCGGTTCCGGTGTGGGATCCAGGTTGGGGAACTCGACGGCCGGAGCGGCCGGTGTCGACGGTGATGCGGCCACCGGCGCACTGGACGAGGCCTCACCGGAGGACGCCGACTCCGGGCCGGCGCCGCCGTCGTCGGAACCACCGCCATCGGACTTGCCCTTGGCGGCCTTGCTCCGTTTGAGTAGATGTTCCGGGATCTCGGTCAACGGTCCTCCGAGAGCGTTCGAAGACGAGTACCAAACTGCGCCCGTGGGGCGCGCAACCGTCTGCCAACATATCAACAAAAACCGCGGCAGGACCAACGGAGCCGGAGATCTGACACTGCTTGGCAATACGATGTCCGAGTACGACGATGGCTGTTGCCGCTTCGGTGGGCCGAGCACTAGGGTCCTTAATGAACGTGCATGGATGTTCGGTTACGGGTTGCGTGGTTTTTGCCCGCACCGACTACATTTGTGCACAGGTTCACAAACTTGCTCGCCCTGCTTGACACCTGATTTGAACCGCGTTGAGGCCATAGGTCGACGACGACGCAACAGACCGATCAGACCAGCCGAAGAACCGATAAGGAGCCCTGAAGCGTGGTTGCTCTCGTGACATCGATCGTGGCCTCACTGGTGATGACCTATGGGATCCTGTGGTACGCCAAGCGTCGGCCGGTGGGTACCCCGGTGACGTGGGGCGAGGCCATGGTCGGCGCCGTCTACGTCTTCTTCTTGTCCTTTCTCGTCTACGGTGTCGTTCCCCACCAGTGGCTGACCCTGGCCGAGAACGAATGGTCATGGCGGGCCGACCGCATCATGTTCGGTGTTGGTGACATCGTCCGCCCCCAGTCTCAGGGCGGGTGGTTCCCGGTCGACATCACGTATCGCACCATCTCCGACTCGATCGCCGTGTTGTTCTATGTGGTCTTCGTCGGTGGTCAGATCTGGATGTGGGCCAAGTGGCAGAACCGTGACAAGGACGCCGAGGCCAAAGCCCAGGCCGCCCTCAGCCGAACCAGCTCGTTCGGCCGGCCGCTCATCAAGCAGGGATGAATCGCGGAGGTAGCCCATGACGACGACCGATGCCAACCCCCCACTTCCGGAATTCCGCACCGACTACCTTCTGATGGAGGTCGATGCCGACTATCTGGCTCAGGCGGTCAAACCCAAGCAGTTCATCCACATCGACCAATCCGAGTGCATCGCCTGCGAGGGTTGCGTCGACATCTGCCCCTGGAAATGCATCCATATGCAGACCGTCGACTGTGTGGAGGACAGCTATGGCATTGCCAAGCCGGGCGACGATCCCGACGACGCCTTCATCTTCACCATTGATGACGACGTCTGCACCCGCTGCGCCCTCTGCGTCGATCGCTGCCCCACCGGTGTGATCATCCTGGGGAAGGTCGGCGACCCGCCGGCCACCGGCGACCAGCATCAGCGTATGCCGTCCTATGGTTACGGCTACGGTATGCGTCTGGCCTGAGCCTTTCCGGCGAAGAACCAACCAGACGCACTCACCGTCCATCACGAACTCGACACGAAACGATCCTGCAGGGAGTAGAAGGAAAGCCCCCATATGGCAAAGTCCATCCAAGACTCACCGACACTGGCCGAGCGGCTACAGACCTCGCTTTCGTCACTGCCCGACAGCATCCAGGGCTCACAGGCCTGGAACTCGATCTTCCGACCCGGATCGGTGTTCCGCAAGGGCTATACCGACAGCCCCCGGAATCGGTCATACGTGATCATGAACAGCGTGCTCTATCACCTCCACCCGGTGAAGGTGAAGCGCCATGCGGTCAAGGTGAGCTACACCCTGTGCCTCGGTGGTCTGAGCTTCTTCCTGTTCATCCTGTTGACGGTGACCGGCATCTTCCTGATGTTCTTCTACCGCCCGACTGCGGCCGCCGCCTGGGATGACATCGAAGCCCTGCAGACCCAGATCGCCTTCGGGCTCCTGGTTCGCAACATGCACAGATGGGGGGCGCACCTCATGGTGATCACGGTGTTCCTCCATATGGCCCGGGTCTTCTATCACGGGGCCTACAAGGCGCCGCGGGAGTTCAACTGGGTCATCGGCGTGATCCTGCTGACGCTGACCCTGCTGCTGTCCTTCACCGGCTACCTGCTGCCCTGGGATCAGCTTGCGCTGTGGGCGGTCACGGTGGGCACCAACATGATGGGCTTCACGCCGGTGTTCGGCGATCAGGTGAAATTCGTCCTGCTGGGCGGCAGCGTGATCGGGACGGACACCTTATTGAGATGGTACGTACTCCACGTCTTGTTCATCCCCTTCGTGACCGTGATCTTCATGGCCATCCACTTCTGGCGGGTGCGCAAAGACGGTGGTATCTCCGGGCCCCTCTAGACCGACCCCCCGCACATCGATCGACGAGCGAGAAACCAGATGACCGAAATCCCAGAGCATCTACGAAAGCGAGCGGCCGAGGCCCGCAAGAAGGCCGAAGGTGATTCCGGCGGCGACGCCGTAGCCTCCGGCGGAGCCACCGAGTCGGGTGGGGCATCCTCGGGTGGTTCCGAGGCCGCATCCAAGATCCCGGCTCACCTGTTGCAGCGGTCCAAATCGGCCAAGAAACGGGGTACCGACGAGGCCCCCGGCACCGATGTGGCACCGGCCGCCGCTGCCGTGGCAACCGCCACTGCGGCACCGGCGCCCGTCCCCATCATCACCGGTCCGGCCGGCCATACACAGCGACTGCTCACGGTGGTCAAGGCCGGTTCCATCCAGGACATCAAGGCCAAGCCCATGGACAAGGTCCATACCTGGCCCCACCTGCTCGTTGTCGAATTCGGGGCGGCCCTGGCCGTCACCGCCTTCCTCACCGTCTTCTCCATCTTCGTCAACGCCCCGCTGCTGCGACTGGCCGACGTGAACGCCACCCCCAACCCGTCCAAGGCGCCGTGGTACTTCCTCGGCCTGCAGGAGCTGCTCACCATGTTCCACCCCATGGTGGCCGGCGTGACCATTCCCGGCATCGGCCTGTTGGCCCTGATGCTGGCCCCCTACATCGACAAGAACCCCAGCAACAAGCCCGAGGATCGCAAGTTCGCGGTCTCGGCCTTCACCATCTTCATGATGTTCTGGGCTGTTCTCGTCATCATCGGCTCGTTCTTCCGAGGCCCCGGGTTCAACTTCGTCTTCCCGTGGGTCGAGGGCATCTTCTTCGATCTCTGATCTTGATTGTGAGGCAGGAGCTTCCATGACCACGACACTTGTAATCGGTCTGATCGTCCTAGCGCTTCTGGCCGTCGTGGCCTTCACCGCGGCCATTCGGCGCAGCGACACCCGAACCGCCATCGGTCAGCTCTCGGGTGAGACCGTCCGCAAGGACCGTTTGTCCCGGACCGGCTCGGCCAGCCCCGGGTCGTCGCAGGCGGCCAAGCGTATGGAGGCCGAGGGTCGGGGCGAGTCCTCGGGTGAATTGGTGGCGGTCAAGGATCGCCCCCCGGTCGAGTACACCCCCTATGTACCGCCCGATCCCGAGACCATCGGCGTCACCCGACGCCAATTCCTCAACCGCAGCATCGTGGCCATGTTCGGTTTGGCCCTCACCGGCTTCGGTGCCGCCATCATCGCCCAGCTGTGGCCCCGCCCCACCGAGGGTTTCGGCGCCCGCATCAACGTGGGACGGATCGACAACATCAAGACCGAGATAGCCGCAGGATCGGGCTTCTTCTACTTCCCCGAGGGTCGTATGTGGCTCACGGAATATCCGGCCAGCGCGCTGGTCAAGGCGCAGAGCACCTATAGTTTCTGGCCGAAGGTGGAACAAGGTCTGAACGCCGGCGTCGTCGCCATCTTCCAGACCTGCCCCCACCTGGGTTGCCGGGTGCCGGAATGCCAGACCTCACAATGGTTCGAGTGTCCGTGCCACGGCTCGCAGTACAACCAAGTTGGAGAGAAGAAAGGCGGTCCGGCTCCCCGGGGCATGGACCGGTTCCCGATGCAAGTAACCGCAGCAAACGAACTGATCGTCGATACCGGTGAGGTGATACAGGGTCCGCCCATCGGCACCAACACCACCGGCCAGGAGGCCGAAGGCCCGAACTGTCTCGGAGCCGGCGGCGGTCACTGATGGTGAACACAGTCGCATCCACCGTTCCCCTTTTCGCGGTCAGTTTTCGGGCCATCGGCCTCACTGTCGCCGCCATCGTGTTCATCGGCTTCGTCGCCGCCTGGATCCGCAACATTGTCACCGCCAGGGGCGAACTGGGCTCCGAGATCGAGCTGGCGCCCAACCGCAAGGAGTACTACTCCGACGAGGAGCTGGAGGGCCCGAAGCTCGACCGATCGCTCAGCTTCGCCCTGGTACTGCTGACCCTTATCGGGCTGATCCTGCCCTTCTACTGGATCGCCGAGCCCGGTCGGCAGGAGGGCGCGGCGGCAGCCTACAACGCCTCGTTCGAAAGCCGGGGAGAAGGCAGCTACACCGTCGGGGCCCAGTGCGTGAACTGCCACGCCGGCGGCGGTGTCGGCGGTAACGCCCCCTACGTACTCCAGGACGCCGACGGTCAGTTCATCGCCAATGCCAGCTGGTATGCGCCGGCCCTCAACGATGTGCTGTTGCGCTACAGCGAGGACGAGGTGCGCTACGTGCTCAACTTCGGCCGTCCCGGTTCGCCTATGGCGGCGTGGGGAACGCCGGGTGGTGGTCCCCTCACCTCCCAGCAGATCGACAACATCATCATCTACCTCCGGACTCTGCAGCAGCAGAGCCTCGATCCCATCGACATCGCGGCCGCCGGTGATCCCACCGACGCCCAGGACGAGGCCAGCCAGGAAGCACTAGCCGAGGCCGGCGACATCACCGCCGACATCGTGGAAGAAGTCGAGCGTTCCATTTCCGACGGTGAGTTCGAGACCATCGGTGAAGCCGTATTCAACCTTGGGCTCTACTCCGGCTACACGGCCGGTTCGCTGTCGTGCGGACGGTGTCACACCGCCGGCTGGTCACTGGGTGCCACGGTGATGCCACAGGTTCTGGACGAGGGTGTAGCCGGTTGCGGCGGTGGTAATCCGTCCGGCATCGGCTTCAACCTGTGCGGCGGTTCGGTCAAGGAACGTTTCCCCGACGACACGTGGCTACTACCCGACGGCTCCTGGTACGAGCTGGCCAACTTCGACACCGTTACCCAGGCCGAACCGGTCGTCGGTAATCCGCAGGACTATGACGGCACCTACCTGCTGGCCTCCGACGGTTCCCGTGTCGAGCTCGATGCCCAGGGCGAACCAGTCGATGGTGAGGGCAACATCTATCTGATTCTCGGTCCCGGCCCCGATGGCGATGAAGCTCGCAACGGCGACCTGGCCTCCTGCGACTACGTCTCCCAGCTGTGGGAGTACACGGGTCACCAGGCCACCACGGAGGCCAGGGAGGCCTTTGAGGCGCAGTTCGACCTCACCATCGGTGAGCCCTACCCGTTCGGCGCTGACGCGGCCGTGGAATACGACGAGGATGGCGGGGCCTTCAACGATCCTGTGCCCGTCACCCCCGATGAGGTGGCCGCGGCCGGTGACGGTGACGTAGTCGAGCTGGCCGATGGACGCCTGGCCTCGGGCTGCACCATCATGGAGATGCCCCCCCGCACCAGCCGCTCCCACTATGAATTCATCTACACCGGGGCCGAGGCCGGTACCGGCTACGGCGAAGGGGGCCTGAGTGCCGCCGGCATGATGCCCGGCTTCGGCAAGGTTCTGCCTCCCGAGTACATCCAGGCGGTCGTCGACTACGAGCGAGGTCTGTAATTCACATGTCGGGTTTCTCGGGAATCGCAGCAACGCAGCTTGCGCTCATCGACGGCATCGGGTTCGACCCCTTCTTCCGCGGTCTGCTCAGTGTCCTGGTCGGTCTTGTCGTGCTGGTCGGGGGCACCTACCTCATCATCGCCACCAACACCGGAACCCGCGCCGGATTCATGATCGCCATGGCCGGCCTTTTCGGCTGGATGTTCCTCATGGGCATCATCTGGACGATCTACGGCATCGGCTGGCGGGGCGGTACTCCCACCTGGGAGCTGGTCGAGATCAACGTCGACGATGCCGACGATGTCGACGACGGTCTGCTGTACTCCACCATCGAGGAGGCGGCCGACCTGTCCGGCGTCGCCCTCGAAGCGCCGGGCGTCGATGACCCCGACCAGGCTCAGGAAGTGGCGCTCGAGCAGTCCCGGCAACTGGATCTCGGTGGTTGGCGGTACCTTCCGACCTCGGACTCGGTTCGAGGAGAGGCCCAGGCCACTGCCGACCAGATCCTGATCGAGGAAGGTGTCTACGGCGCCGGCGAGTACCTGCCGCTGCAGTTCGGTGGGTTCACCACCGGTGGCAAGCCGGTGTTGAAGGACAATGCCAACATACTGGATCGAGTGTGGCACTTCTTCGACGAGACGTTTCTCCACCCGATGCACAGCCGGGAGCTGATTGCCATCCAGACCAAGGCCGTTCTGCCCAAGCCGGCATTCCCCGGTCAGGCACCACCGGTGGCCGAGGTGGACCCTGACGCCCCCCTGGTCACGATCGTCATGGAACGTGATCGTGGCGGACCTCTGCCCAGCGTCATCAGCGGGTTGCGGTTCACCCCGGCCATGTTCACGATCTTCAACGGTTTGATCTTCCTGGCCCTGGTTTGGAGTCTTCACAATAGAGATCGCCGAGAAGCCGAAATTCGGGCGGCTGTCCAGGGATAGTCCCAGGTATCGTCACCTAGACTGGGCCCGGCAGCACCAGATCGTTCCGTTTCCAACCAGCAAGGAGGACACATGGCTCAGTACCTACCGGTTCTGGCCCTGTTGGTCCTGGCTGCGCTGTTCGCCGCAGTGAGCTTCGTGGCCTCGAAGCTTCTGGCGCCGCGCAATCCAACAGTCGAGAAGTTCGCCCCCTACGAATGCGGCATAATCCCGGGTCGTGAACCGCCGGAACGGTTCCCGGTTCGCTTCTACCTTGTGGCCATGCTCTTCGTCATCTTCGACATCGAGATCGTGTTCCTCTATCCGTGGGCCATCGCCAACAACCAGCTCGGTCTGTACGGGCTCATCGCCATCCTGATCTTCACCGCCCTGGTCTTCGAGTCGTTCGTGTATCTCATCTCCAAGGGTGCGCTCGACTGGGGTCCCCTTCAGATCAACCGCCGTCAGGACCTGGCCCTGCCTTCGATGGGCGAGATGCGGTCGGCCGATCGCACGGTGGCCACCACGGTGCGCCGGGTCGGCCTCGAGGGACGGTACGAGGACGCCTTCGAAGCAGTGGAGCGAGACGTCGTCAATCCCATCACCGGGCCCGATCCCGGACCTGATCCCGACGATTCGCCCGACCCCGAGCCCGAGCGCCAGGAGGTGGCGGCGTAGGTGAACATGATCAGCAATATCCAGCAAGACGGGCTTGAGGGTCTCGACCACAACGTCATCACTGCGCCGCTGGAGAAGCTGGTCGGCTGGGCCCGGGCCCGCTCGTCGTGGCCCGCGACGTTCGGCCTGGCCTGTTGCGCCATCGAGATGATGGCAACCGGTGGCTCCCACTATGACCTGGCCCGCCTCGGCATGGAGGTGTTCCGGGCTTCGCCCCGCCAGGCCGACGTCATGATCGTGGCCGGTCGGGTCAGTCAGAAGATGGCCCCGGTGTTGCGCCAGATCTACGACCAGATGATGGAACCCAAGTGGGTCATCTCCATGGGCGTCTGCGCCTCCAGCGGCGGCATGTTCAACAACTACGCCATCGTCCAGGGCGTCGACCAGATCGTTCCCGTCGACGTCTACGCCCCGGGGTGTCCCCCAGGGCCGGAAACCCTGATCCACGCCATCACCACGCTGCACGACAACATCCAGAACGGTGAGCTGCTGCGGCGGCGTGATGCCAGAGGTGCCGGAGCCAACATAACCATCGAGCAACGCGACGGCCAGGGCGCCCCGCAGCTGGTGCAGTTGGGACGGGACCGATGAGCGACACCGGCGAAACCGAGCAGGCCGAGACCGATGTCGAGGCCGAGACGGGAGCCGGTGACGGGGCCGAACAGCAGGAGATGCTGTACGGCTGCCCGGTCACCGAGTCCCGAGGCCAGCGGGTCATCCACCCATCCCGAGACCGCTGGGCCGAGGTGGCCGGTGAGCTTCTGGTCGACGGCTGGAACATGTGCATTGACGTCACGGCCGTTGACTACCTGACCTACAGCCGCGGCGACGGAGCGGTCCGCCGACTGCCGCCCGGGGTCGAACCGCAGCGGTTCGAGGTGGTCGCCTCGTTCATGTCCCACGTCCGCCGGGAGCGGCTTCGAGCCCGGGTCCAGGTTCCGGCCGACGATCCGACTATTCCCTCGCTGTATGCCATCTACCCCGGCAGCGACTATCTCGAGCGAGAGGTCTTCGACCTGATGGGCATCGTGTTCGAGGGCCACCCCGATCTGTCCCGCATTCTCATGCCCGAGACGTGGCAGGGCCACCCACTGCGCAAAGACTATGCGGTTGGAGCCATCCCGGTGCAGTTCAAGGCCCCGACGGCCCAGTAGGGAGCAGAGTGCCATGACCATCACCGAAGAAAGCCAGCTCGATCGCCTGCCCCGACGCCACGCCGTACTCCGTATGAGCGAGGTTCGGGCCGCCGAACTGATGGCCGACGAAGGCGGACCGATCGGCGGTGAGAACGATCAGACCATGCTGATCAACATGGGCCCGTCCCACCCGTCGACCCACGGCGTGCTGCGGTTGATGTTGGAGATGGACGGGGAAACCGTGTTGCGGTCCAAGCCGGTGGTGGGCTACCTCCACACCGGCATGGAGAAGCAGGCCGAGGCCCTCACCTATCTCCAGGGTCCGACCAACGTGACCCGAATGGACTACGCAGCGCCCCTGTTCAACGAGCTGGTGTTCTCGTTGGCCACCGAGGAACTGATCGGTATCGAGATCCCGCCCCGGGCCACCTGGATTCGCATGCTGATGTGCGAAATGAACCGCATCTCGTCCCACCTGCTGTTCATGGCCACCAACGGCATGGACCTCGGTGCGGTGTCGATGATGATCTACGGCTGGCGGGAGCGGGAACAGGTGCTTCGCTTCTTCCAGGCGGTCACCGGTCTACGCATGAACCACAACTACATCCGGCCCGGTGGTGTGGCCGCCGACCTGCCCGACGGTTGGCGGGACGATGTGCTCTATCTGCTGGACATGCTCCCCCACCGGCTGGAGGAGTACGACATCTTGATGACGGGCCAGCCCATCTGGCGGGACCGCCTCCAGGGAGTCGGTGTCATCACCGCCGATGAGGCCGTCGCCCTGTCCGCCACCGGCCCTATTCTCCGCTCCACCGGAATGGCCTGGGACTTGCGCCGGGACATGCCCTATCTCGCCTATCCCGAGGTCGAGTTCGACGTGGTGGTGGGAAGCTACGGCGATTCCTTCGACCGCTACGCCATCCGGCTCAATGAGATCCGGGAGTCGATGCGCATCGTGCGCCAATGTCTGGAGAGGATGCCGGAGGGTGACTTCCGGGCCCAGGATGCGAAAGTCACTCCGCCGCCCCGATCCCGGATCGACGAGTCGATGGAGGCCCTGATCCACCACTTCAAGATCTTCACCGAGGGGTTCAAGGTCCCCGAGGGCGAGGTCTATGTGGCGGTAGAGTCTCCCCGTGGCGAGTTGGGCTGCTACCTGGTGTCCGACGGCGGAGCGCAACCCTACCGGATGCACATCCGAGGACCGAGCTTCGTCAATCTCCAGACCCTGCCCCACATGATGGCCGACGGTCTGCTGGCCGACGCGGTGGCCATCATCTCCAGCGTGGACCCGATTCTTGGAGAGGTGGATCGATGATTGCAGCGGTTTTGCAGCCGGCGATGTTTCGGCCGGAGGCCGAAACTCGGTTAGCGAGCGAGGCGAGCGGCGTGGACCCGATCTTGGGAGAAGTAGACCGATAGTGAGCAGACTCAGTGCGGCCAATGTGTTGTTGGCCAAGGAAATCATCGCCCGCTACCCCCGCCCCAAATCGGCCCTTCTCCCGTTGTTGCACCTGGCTCAGGAGCAGGACGGCTATGTGGCCGAGGACGCCATGGAACACATCGCCGAGCTGATCGGGGTGACTGCGGCCGAGGTGTTGGGTACCTGCTCGTTCTACGAGATGTTCAAGCGGGAGCCGGTGGGTCGGTACATGATCAACATCTGCACCAACATTTCGTGTCAGCTGATGGGGGGTGAGGAGCTCCTGCATCACGCCGAGGAGAGGCTGGGGGTCCGACCCGGTGGTACCACCGAGGACGGCATGTTCACCCTCGAAGACGTGGAGTGCATCGCCGCATGCACCGAGGCTCCGTGCCTCCAGGTCAACTACCGCTACGAGTACCACGTCGACAACGAGCGCTTCGACGAACTCGTCGACGAATTGGCCAGGGGGTCACGTCACGACATCCCGCGTCATGGCACTCTGGGCCGGGTCCGCCAGCATCTCGACCCGGAGCGGGCGGCCGGTATCAGGGCGCCCGAATCGACCGGCGAACCCCAGTGGTACACCTCCCGCAAGCCGAAGGAGGAGGCGAGATAATGTCCGTGTTCTCGCTCCGCTCGAACCCCGAGTTGCTTCGCAACTCGACAGCAGCCTGGAGGGCGCGAGGCTGATGCCTACCAACGACTATGTGGCTCATGCCGTCGGCTATGTCGACAACGAGGGTCCGAAGATCGTCACCAGTCGATTCTCCGACCCCGACAGCTACACCCTGGATCGGTACGAGGCCACCGGCGGATACAACGCGACCCGGGCCGTGCTCCAGATGAACCCGGCCGATGTCCACTCCCAGGTCAGGGACGCCGTGCTGCTGGGGCGGGGCGGTGCCGGTTTCCCCGCCGGTGTCAAATGGGGGTTCATGCCCCCGATCTGGCCCCGGTACCTGGTCGTCAACGGTGACGAGTCCGAGCCCGGCACCTACAAGGACCGCCTCCTCATGGAGCGCGATCCTCACCAGCTCATCGAGGGCTGCCTCATCACCTGCTACGCCCTGGGTCTCAACACGTGCTTCCTCTACGTTCGGGGTGAGATGGCGTTGGCTCAGGAACGCCTCGCTCGGGCTTTGAACGACGCCTACGCCGCCGGTTATGTGGGCAGAAACATGTTCGGGACCGACGTCGGCATCGACGTCGTGCTGACCTGGGGAGCCGGCGCCTACATCGTGGGTGAGGAGACCGCCCTCATCGAATCGCTGGAAGGCAATCGGGGTATGCCCCGACTGAAGCCCCCGTTCTTCCCTGCGGCCAAGGGCCTCTACATGAAGCCCACGATCGTCAACAACGTCGAGACCCTTGCCAACGTGCCGTGGATCGTGCTCAACGGAGCCGACGCCTACAAGAGGTACGGCTCCGAGCGTTCGCCCGGCACCCGAATGCTGGCCATCAGCGGCCATGTCAACAGACCCGGGGTCTACGAGGTCGAGCAGGGCAAGGTTACCTTCCGGGAGCTGTTCTACGGTGACAACTACTGCCAGGGCATCCGGGACGGCAACGAGCTGAAGATGTTCATCCCCGGTGGTGGATCGGCCCCATGGTTCTTCCCCGAGCAGCTCGATCTGCCGCTGGAGGCGGCCGATGTCGGGGCCGCCGGTTCCATGCTCGGATCGGGAGCAATTGTGGTCATGGACGAGACGACCGATGCGGTTCGGGCCTGCCTGCGGGTGGTTCGTTTTTTCGCCCGGGAGTCGTGTGGCAAGTGCACGCCGTGCCGGGAGGGGACCAACTGGGAGGAGAAGATCCTCCAGCGCATCGATGACGGCTACGGCCGGCTCGAGGACATCGACCTGCTGTTGGACATCGGATCCCAGATCAGCCCCGGCAACTATCCCACGGCCTCGTTCGAGGCCGAGGGCCTCGAGGCCAACCCGTTCCCGCCCAAGCAGACCACGATCTGCCCGCTCGGACCGTCGTCCGTGGCCCCCATCACCTCCGCCATTCGCCGCTTCCGCCATGAATTCGAGGAGAAAATCGCAGCGTCGGCCCTGACCAACGGCCACCACGGCGACGCCGACCACGATGAGCATCCCGAGGAGGTGAGCGCGTGACATCTACCGAAGCGAGCACCGGCGTACCCTTCACCCTCAACGGCGAGGACTTCGAGGCCGACAACGGTGAGCTGCTGATCGACGCCGCCGAGCGCCACGGGGTACACATCCCCCGGTTCTGTCATCACCCCAGGATGAAGCCGGTCGGCATGTGCCGCATGTGCCTGGTCGAGGTCGACACCGGCCGGGGCCCTGCCCTGCAGCCGAGCTGCATGCTGCCCGTCACCCCGGAGATGAAGGTCGAGACGGAGTCCGAGGCCACGAAGCAGGCCCAAGACGGTGTGCTCGAGTTCCTGCTGGCCAACCATCCCCTCGACTGCCCGGTGTGTGACAAGGGCGGCGAGTGTCCCCTCCAGGACAACGCCTACGCCTACGGCCCGGGCGAGAGCCGGTTCGTGGAGGAGAAGCGGCATTTCGAGAAGCCGATTCCCATCAGCGACCTGGTCCACCTCGACCGTGAGCGCTGCATCCTGTGCGACCGGTGCACCCGGTTCGCCTCCGAGGTGGCCGGCGACCCTCTGATCCACTTCATCGACCGGGGGTCCCAGACCCAGGTCAATACCTTTCCCGACCACCCCTTCTCCTCCTACTTCAGCGGCAACACGGTGCAGATCTGCCCGGTCGGTGCCCTGACTGCAGCCCCCTACCGGTTCAAGGCCCGACCCTGGGATCTCGAGGCCGTCGAATCGACCTCCATGATCGACACCGCCGGGGCCCGGGTGGTGCTCCAGTCGTCCCAGGACAAGCTGGTCCGGATCCTCGGGGTCGACAGCGACGCCGTGAACTGGAGCTGGCTGTCGGACAAGGACCGCTTCATCTACGAGGCCAACACTTCCGAGAATCGCATTGTCGAGCCCCGGATATGGTCCAACGACACCCATCGCTCGGTGCGATGGACCGAGGCCACCAAGGTCGCGGCCCGAGCGTTGCGCATCGACCCCGAACGGGTGGCCGCCATCGGCGGGGCCAGGCTCAGCCTGGAGAGCCAGTACGCCTGGACCAAACTGCTCAAGGGTGTGATCGGTACCGACAACGCCGATGCCCAGCTGGGCGACGGTATTCCCGGAGCCCTGGTGCTCGGCGTGGAGCGGGCCACCATCGCCCATGCCTGTCAACCGGGCAGTGTCATCGTCCTGGTCGGTCCCGATCCCAAGGAGGAGCTGCCCACCCTCTATCTACGGCTACGCCACGCCGTCGTCGAGGACGGGGTGAAGCTCGTCGAGATCACGCCTCGGGCCACGAGCCTGTCGGAGTTGGCGTCGGTCCGGCTTCGGGCCACGCCCGGCACCGTGGGCCAAGTGGTGAACGCCATCGTCACCGAGAGCTTCGACCAGCCGATCGGCGGGGTCGACGGCTCCCGGCTCCGGGCCGCCCATAGACTGTTGACCTCCGACAGCCCGGTAACCATGGTCTTCGGTCGGTCCAACCTGGCCGAATCGGCTCGATACATCGCCGATGCCGTCGGTGGCATCAAGCGGCTGCGGGAAGACGCCGCCTTCCTTCCCGCCCTGCGACGAGGCAACGTCCACGGCGCCCTGGAAATGGGGTTGACCCCCGGGTTCCTGCCGGGAGCGGTCCGCAACCGGCGCTCGGTGTTCGGCAACTGGGCCAGTACCCCCGACTTCGAGGGCAAGGACACCGACGGTATCCTCCGGGCGGCGGTAGCCGGCGACATCGACACCCTGGTGCTGTTGGGGGCCGACCCCATGGCCGATTTCCCCGACCGTCAGCTGGCCGAAGAGGCTCTGGACAACGTCGGCACCATCATCGCCGTCGACACCTTCCTCACCGAGTCGTCCCGCCGGTCCGACATCGTGTTGCCGGCGGCGATGTTCGGGGAGCACGACGGCACCTTCCTCAATCTGGAGCGACGGCTGAGCCCGATACGGGCCAAGGTCACCGCCCCCGGCCTGTGTCGGCCCGACTGGATGATCGCCGCCGAGCTGTCGCTGGCCGTCGGCCCCGATCTCGGGTTCGCCAGTTTGGACGAGCTGCGGGCCGAGATGAGCCAGGTCATCGGTTCGCTCGAGGATCTCGACTGGGATGCCCTGGCCTCGGCCGACGACGGGCCGATCATCGTTCCCCGGCGGAACTGGGATCTCGAGTTCGGTGATCCCGCCGCATTGCCCGCCGTGTCCAGCTACGGTTTTCGACTGGTGGTGGACCGAAAGCTGTGGGACGAAGGCACGATGATCCAGGAGTCGGCGTCGCTGGCCAAGCTCGCCCCCCGAGCCGAACTCCGCCTGTCGCCGGCCGATGTCCAGCTCATGGAGCTGTCGAATCAGACCCATGTCACTGTGGATCAGGGCGAGGTCTCGTTCGATCTGCCGTTCGTGGCCGATCCGGCCGTGGCGCCCCGCACCGCCTGGTTGCCGGCCCGACTCCCGGGCTTCGACGTGCGCAGGCTGTTGGCCGCCGGCCGGTCCATCACCAATGTCCGGCTCCGCATTCCCGACCACGGCGAAAGCGATCACGACGGCGGCTCGGAGGTACGCCATGGGTGAGCCCTATCTGGCCAACGGGGTGGACTGGGGCGACCTGGTCCTGGCCGTGGGCAAGGCGGTCATCGCCTTCGCCGTGCTGCTGGTGGCCGTCATGTTGATGGTGTGGTTCGAGCGGAAGGTGGTGGGTCGGCTCCAGAACCGGCTCGGGCCCAATGTGGCCGGCCCCTTCGGTTTGCTGCAGACGTTGGCCGACGGTATGAAGCTGTTCTTCAAAGAGGACATCATCCCCACCCGGGCCGACCGTTTCGTCTTCCAGCTCGCTCCCTACCTGTCCCTGATTCCCGCATTTCTGACCTTCGCCATCATCCCGGTCGCCGGAGACTTCTCCGACGGCGGGAACGGCTCGGTCACCATCTTCGGTCGGGAAACCTTCATCCAGGTGGCCGACCTGCCGGTGGGCATCCTGTTCTTCCTGGCCATGAGTTCACTGGCGGTCTACGGCATCATGCTGGCCGGCTGGTCGTCGGGTTCCAAGTACCCGTTGTTGGGCTCGGTTCGGGCAACGGCCCAGGCCATCTCCTACGAGGCCGCCCTCGGCCTGTCGCTGGCCGCCGTGCTGCTGGTCTCGGGCACCCTCAGCACCAATGGCATAGTTCAGGCCCAGGCCGGCGAAGGATTCCTCGGCATCATCCCCCGTTGGAACCTGATCATCACCGGTTTCGTGCCCTTCGTCGTGTTCCTGATCGCCGGTACCGCCGAGTTGAACCGGCCGCCGTTCGATCTGGTCGAGGCCGAGCAGGAATTGGTCGGCGGATTCCACACCGAGTATTCCTCCATCCGGTTCGCCCTGTTCTTCCTGGCCGAGTTCATGAACACCGTGACCATGTCGGCCATCATCGTCACCTTGTTCTTCGGCGGCCCGGCCGGCCCCAACCTCGGCTTCCTCCCCGGCTGGCTGTGGGGCTTCGTCTGGTTCTTCCTCAAACTGCTGGTGTTCCTGTTCACCTTCGTCTGGTTCCGGGCCACCCTTCCCCGGCTCCGCTACGACCAGCTCATGGACCTGGGTTGGAAGGTGCTCATCCCGGTGTCGCTGGCGTGGCTGCTGGTGCTGGCCGCCGTTCGCCTGGTCCGGGGCGGGCAGATCGATCTGGTCACCGACGACTTCGGCAACACCCTGCTGGTGATCGTCGCCTGCTTCGCCGTGCTGGTCATCGGGGGCACCCTGCTGTCGATGGCCATCCGGGCCGCCCGGCAGGAGCGTCTGGCCGAGAAGGGTCTGATCGCCGTCCCCTCCGAGGGGACAAGGAGCTGACCATGGGCTATCTCGAAGGATTCGCCGTCACCCTACGCAAGGTGGCCGAAGGCGTCACCACCCGCAACTACCGCGGCGGCAAGGGGGGACGTAGCGACCAGAAGGCACCCAAGCCGCCCCGGCTCCACGGTCGCCACGTGCTGAACCGGTACGAGGACGGCATGGAGAAGTGCATCGGATGCGAGCTGTGCGCCGGTGTCTGCCCGGCCAAATGCATCTACGTCCGGGGCGCCGAGAACCCGCCCGAGGATCCCAAGTCTCCGGGCGAGCGTTACGGCTACGTCTACGAGATCAATTATCTGCGCTGCATCCACTGCGATCTCTGTGTCGAGGCCTGCCCCACCGAGGCCATCACCGAGACCAAGATGTTCGAGTTCTCGTTCACCAACCGATCCGACGCCATCTACACCAAGGACGAACTGCTGGTGGGTGACGACGGCAAGCCCAAGGATCTCCCGTGGGAGGACTGGCGCCCTGGTGAGGACGAATACACCTCGGGCTGGATGCGGGCCACGTCACCGTCGGGCAAGGCCGGCTTCGAGGGAAAAGTCGGCTGGTCGGGTGAGCTGGGCTACGGCGTCCGCAGCCCCGAGCTTGGGCAGAGTGCGGTCGAAATCGAAGAATCTTCGTCCGATGGATCCGACGAGCATGGGGGGCACCATTAATGTACGGCGAGAAGGCGCTCGCCGCCCGGAGTTTCGGCCTTGCGGCCAAAACGTCCCTGCGAGTAGAGGCAGTACTGAATGATCCAGTCGGGGGGAGAAGCTAGATGATCGATGTCATCACCTTCCTGATCACCGGGGCCATCGTGCTCGGTGGCGGCATCGGTGTGATCGTGCTGTCCAACCCGGTGCGGGCCGCCCTGTCGCTGGTGGCGTCGTTCTTCGGCGTTGCCGTGCTGTTCATCATGCAACAGGCCCATTTCCTGGCCTTCGTCCAGGTCGTGGTGTACGCCGGCGCCATCGTGGTGCTGTTCCTGTTCGTGATCATGCTGTTGGGCGTCGACCGTCACGAGGACATTCGGGCCGAACCCCTGGCCGGGCAGCGGCCGGCGGCCGGCCTGCTGGGCCTGATGGTGCTGGCTCTCATCCTCGGCGGCCTGTTCCTGTCCGGACCCGGCGGTGACGATGGTGCGGTGGCCCTCACCGGCACCAAGTCCCGCACCGCCCCGATCAGCCAGCTCAGCGAGTCCGACTCGGATATCACCGTGCTGGCCCAAGACCTGTTCACCCGCAATATCGTGGCCGTGCAGGCCACCGCCCTGCTGTTGACCATCGCCACGGTGGGTGCCGTGGTGTTCGTCCGCAACAAGGGTGGCGAGGACGTGGTGATCGACGATCCGGGAACAGCCAGACGGTAGACGAGGGACCGAGGGAGAGGCGTAGGGAGATGTGGAAAACATGGTCGTAACCGACACCTGGTATCTGGTGCTGAGCGCGTTGCTGTTCACCATCGGTTTTGTCGGGCTGCTGGTCCGGCGCAACCCGCTCATCATGTTCATGTGCGTCGAGCTCATGCTCAATGCGGTGAACATCACCTTCGTCACCTTTGCCAACGCCCTCGACGATGTGGCCGGTCGCACCGCTGTCTTCTTCGTACTCGTGGTGGCCGCAGCCGAGGTGGTGGTGGGCCTGGCCCTGGTCGTGGCTCTCATGCGCCGCCGCCCCCTGTTGTCGGCCGACGACCTGACGGCACTGAGAGGTTGACCCATGCTTGATCTCGCCTGGCTGATACCCGCTTTCCCCCTGCTCGGATTCGTTCTTCTCATCCTGTTCGGACGTCGTCTCGGTGAGCCGGCCGCCGGTTGGCTCGCCACCCTGGCCGCCGCCGGTTCCTTTGTGTTCACGGTCATCGCCTTCATCGGCCTGTTGGGTGAGGGCACCGAGGAGCGGTTCCACATCATCAAGTTGTTCACCTGGCTCGACGTCGGGTCGTTCCAGGCCGACGCCGGTCTGCTGATCGATCCGCTGTCGATCACCATGTGCCTGTTCATCACCGGGGTCGGGAGCCTGATCCACCTCTACTCGGTGGGCTACATGCACGGTGACCCGAACTTCTCCAAGTTCTTCATCTATCTCAACCTGTTCATCTTCTCCATGCTGCTGCTGGTGCTGGGCGACAACCTGCTGCTGACCTTCCTGGGCTGGGAGGGTGTGGGCGCCTGCTCCTACCTGCTGATCTCGTTCTGGTTCTCCGACGAGTCCAACGCCAGCGCCGGCAAGAAGGCCTTCGTCACCAACCGGGTCGGCGACTTCGGCTTCATGCTGGCCACCTTCCTGGTGTTCGTGAACCTGGGCTCCATCAACTATGACGACATCGTCACCCGCTCGGGCGAGATGTCGGCCAACACCGCCACCCTGGTCGTCATGCTGTTCCTGCTGGCGGCGGCGGGCAAGTCGGCCCAGCTTCCTCTCTTCGTGTGGCTGCCCGACGCCATGGCCGGCCCCACTCCGGTGTCGGCCCTCATTCACGCCGCCACCATGGTGACCTCCGGTGTGTTCCTGCTGACCAGGCTGAACCCGCTTCTGGCCGAGGCTGAGACCTGGAGCACAGGTCTGGTGGCCTGGCTCGGAGCCGGCACCGCCCTGTTCGCCGCCACCGCCGCCGTGGCCCAGAACGACATCAAGAGGGTGCTGGCCTACTCCACGGTTTCCCAGCTCGGTTACCTGTTCCTGGCCGTCGGCGTCGGCGCCTATGTGGCCGCCATCTTCCACATGGTCACTCATGCGTTCTTCAAAGCACTGCTGTTCCTGGGCTCCGGTTCGGTCATCCACGGCCTGCACGATGAGCAGGACATGCGGCGCATGGGCGGCCTGCAGAAGCTGATGCCGGTCACCGCCTTCACCTTCATCATCGGCTGGTTGGCCATCGCCGGTGTGCCCCCGTTCGCCGGGTTCTGGTCCAAGGACGAGATCCTGCTGTACGCCTGGAACTACGACGAGGCTCAGGGCAAGATCCTATGGGCCATCGGCCTGGTCACCGCCCTGTTGACCGCCTTCTACATGACCCGGCAGGTCATCCTCACCTTCTTCGGCCGCACCCGGTTCTTCGACGCCACCGCGGCCGAGATCGATCAGGGGTGGGAAAACCGCGTGGCTGCGGCCCGGGCCGAGGCCGATCAGGCCCGTGAGGCCGAACAGGCGGCTGAGGCGGCAATGGGGAAGGCCAGCGCCGACATCGCCAAGAAGCAGGAAGCGGTGGTCAAGGCCGAGGAGAAGCTGGGAGCCTCCGACCCGGCCGACGACAAGCACGACAGGTTGGTCAAGGCCATGCAGAAAGCCGAAGCGGCGGTGGTCAAGGCCGAGGAGAAGGCATCAAGCCTGGTGGCCGGCGTGGACACCGCAGTCCAACAGGCAAAGGAGGCCGCGGGTCGAGTGCTGGCCCTGGAGAACCAGGCCCAGTCGGCACCCCGGCCGGCGGTCGTGGTCACGGCCCGGACCGAGGCGGTGGAGCTGGGGGAGATCGCCGACCACATGCCTGCGTCCTACGTGCATCGGCAGGAATATCACCCCCATGAGTCACCCCCGACCATGACTGTGCCGTTGTTGGTGTTGGCGGCGTTGGCCACCGTGGGCGGTGGGTTGAACCTGCCGTTCACCAAGGACCTGCACTTCCTCGAGCACTGGCTGGAACCGTCGCTGTTCGGCCACGAGGCCGAGGTCACCTCCAGCGCCGGGACGAAGTGGCTGCTTGCCGTCATCGCCGTCACCGTGGCCCTTCTCGCCATTCTCAGTGCCTTCGCCGTTTACTTACGGGGCCGGCGGGACCCGGCCACCATCGAACGTCCGGTCCTGGCCAACGCCTGGTATGTCGATCAGTCCTATGCCGACTTCTTCGGCGGACCGGGTCGGGTCTTCTTCGACATGCTGGCGTGGTTCGACCGCAACGTGATCGATGGGGCGGTCCGGGCCGTGGCCCAAGGCTCGACCTGGCTCGGTCAGGGCATGCGGGCCATGCAGCCCGGGTTCGTCCGCAGCTATGCCCTGAGCATCGGATTGGGCTCGGTCCTTGTCGTCGTCTGGTTCCTGGGGAGGTTGTTCGTGTGAGTTATGCAAGCCTCATCGCAGCCGAAGCGGCCGAGACCGTCGATTTCGCCGTCCTCCCCTCCCTGGTCCTGGCCCCGCTTCTTACAATGGCGGCGCTGTTGCTGCTGCCCCCGAGCCGGGAGGACTACCTGAAGCTGACGGCCCTGGTCGGCTCGGTGATCACCGGTGCCATCTCGCTGTATGTGCTCTACGCCTTCGACATGGGGGAGCCCGGGTTCCAGTTCGTGACCCAGCGGGAGTGGTACTCCACCTTGGGCTTGAGTCTTTTCCTGGCCATCGACGGCATTTCGCTGTTTCTGGTGGTGTTGACCGGGGTGCTGTTCCCGGTGGCCATCCTGACCACCGAGCCCCACCACGATCCCAAGCCGTACTACGTGTGGATGATGCTGCTGATGGCGGGCTCGATGGGGGCGTTCATGGCCCTCGACCTGCTGCTGTTCTTCATGTTCTTCGAAGTGGTGCTGGTGCCCATGTACTTCCTCATCGGAGGTTGGGGCCACGGCGACCGGGTCTACTCGGCCATGAAGTTCTTCCTCTACACCATGGCGGCCTCGGCCCTGATGCTGGTCGGTATCACCAGTCTGGTCATTCTGGCCGCGCCCGACATCGGATTCGCCACCTTCGACGTCACCGTGCTGGCCGACAACCATGAGCTCGGTCGCACCGCCTCGATTCTCGTGTTCCTCAGTTTCGCTCTGGCCTTCGCCGTCAAGGTGCCGCTGTTCCCGGTCCACACCTGGCTGCCGGATGCTCACACCGAGGCGCCCACGGCCGGTTCGGTCATCCTGGCCGGCGTCATGCTGAAGCTCGGCACCTACGGCTTGCTGCGATTCGGCGTCTACCTCTTCCCCACCGTGGTTCGCGATCTCGCCCCGCTGTTCCTGACCCTTGGCGTTGTCGGCATCGTCTACGGTGCCGCCGTGGCCACCATGCAGAGCGATCTCAAGCGGCTTGTGGCCTACTCCTCGGTGGCCCACATGGGCTTCATCGTGCTCGGCATCTTCGCCCTCAACAATCAGGGTCTGTCGGGCTCCATCATCCAGATGGTCAACCACGGCATCTCCACCGGCGCCCTGTTCATCCTGGTCGGCTGGATCTACGAGCGTCGCCACACCCGCCAGATCGCCGAACTGGGTGGTTTGCAGAAATCGGCCCCGATCATGGCCGGCGTCTTCACCCTGGTCATGCTGTCCAGCGTCGGCCTGCCCGGGCTCAACGGGTTCGTGGGCGAGTTCCTGATCCTGGTCGGCGCCTTCTCGTCGGCCCGGTGGTGGGCCGTGATCGGTGTGTCCGGCGTGATCCTGGCCGCCCTCTACCTGCTGTGGGCCTACCAACGAACGTTCCACGGTCCGGCCGAGGGCGACAACGCCACCATGGGAGACCTGCGCCGCTCCGAGCTGCTGGGCATCATGCCGTTGTTGTTCCTGATCGTGTTCCTGGGTGTCTATCCCAAACCGGTGCTGGATCGCATCGAACCGTCGGTCGACGCCCTGATCGCCCACGTGGAGAGCCGGGTGGACGACTTCGACGAGGACGAGCCGGAACCGGTGACCCGGGCCGGTACCGAGGGTCTGATCCAGGCCGCCGAGGAAGCTCATGAGGGTGAGGAATAATGAGTCTGCTGGCGCAAACCGATCTGACCGAATTCGCCACCCCCGATATCGCCTGGTCGTTGCTGGCCCCGTTCGTGGTCATGGCCGTGGGCGGCATCCTGTTGATCACGATCACCTCGGTGGTTCCGGTGTTGCGGGGCCGGGGGTTCCCGGCCGGGTTCACCATCCTCACCGCCGCCGTGTCGGCCTGGTTCTGCCGGTCCATCTGGAACGGCTTCGCCGAGAACGGTTCCCAGTCCATCGTGGCCGATGCCTTGGCCATCGACCGCATGACCATCGTGGTCTGGGCCATCATCGCCATGGCCGTGTTCCTGGTCGCGGCGTTGTTCGACGGGTACCTCCGCCGGGAGAACTTCGACGGGCCCGAGTGGTATGTGCTGATGCTGATGTCGGCATCCGGCGCCATGCTCATGGCAGCCGCTCAGGACCTCATACTCATCTTCCTCGGACTGGAGATCCTCTCCATCGCCGTCTACGTGCTGGCCGGCCTGCACCTGCGGCGCCTGACCTCGCAGGAGGCGGCGTTCAAGTACTTCATTCTGGGGGCGGTGGCCTCGGCCCTGTTCCTGTACGGCATCGCCCTGGTCTACGGGGCAACCGGTTCGACCAACATCAACGTGATCGCCGGGGCCCGGGCCGCCAACGACATCGGTCTGAATCCGGTGGAGGACTCGTCGATGGTCCTGGCCGGTATGGCCCTGATGATGATCGGCTTCGCCTTCAAGGTGTCGGCGGTGCCGTTCCACATGTGGACGCCCGACGTCTACCAGGGTTCGCCCACTCCGGTTGTGGCCTTCATGGCTTCGGCCGTCAAGGTGGCCGGGTTCGCCGGACTGGTCCGGGTGTTCTGGGACGGCCTGGGCTACTACGCTCCCGACTGGCGGCCGCTTATCTCCGTTCTGGCCATCGCCAGCCTGGTACTGGGATCGTTCATGGCCCTGGCCCAGAGCAACGTCAAGCGCATGCTGGCCTACTCGTCCATCACCCATGCCGGTTTCATCCTGGTCGCCGTGCACTCCCTGGCCGGGGGGAGCGAGGGCGGCCTGGACTCGGCCGAAGGGGTTGTGAATTCGGTGGCCGGAGGCGAGGCGTTCCTGTTCTACCTGTTGGCCTACTCCCTGCTGGTCATCGGCAGCTTCGGGGTGCTGACCATGATCGGGGGTCGGGACGATCGGGGCCACAACCTCGACGACCTGCGGGGTCTGGCCCGGTCACGACCGGTGCTGGCCGGGCTGATGGCCGTGCTGCTGTTCGCCCAGGCCGGGGTGCCGTTCACGTCCGGCTTCACCGCCAAGTTCCGGGTGATCCTGGCCGCCGCCAACTCGGGTTCGTACGTGCTGGCCGGTATCGCCATGCTGGCCGCCGTGGTGGCCGCCGTGCTCTACCTGCGGGTCGTGGTGTCGATGTTCATGGTCGACGCGCCGGCTGTGGCCCACGCCATGACCGCCACCGTGGACGACAGCGAGGCCGACGCGGAGACGGAGGCCGCCGAAGACGAGGCCGACGTGGTCGATCCCGACCGTTGGGCCCGCATCCCCCGCCCGGCCATGTTTGCCGTGTTCCTGGCCGTGTTCGGCACTCTCGTGCTCGGCATCTTCCCGTGGGGTGAGAACGCGCTCCGGGAGGCGGCAGTGGAAATCGCCTTCCTCCGCCAGGCCGGCTAGCGGCCGAGACCGACGACCCGGCTATTCAATTGTCAAAAAGCGGGTGCCGACAAGCAGCGGTTCAGGCGGCGGGCTCAACGTGGTCGTTCTTCCACTTGTTGTCAGGTCCGCAGAGAACTTGCCCGTTGGCGAGTGAGGTTGGTCCACCCTTCGAGTGAGGGTGAACATGGTCTGCTTGAAGCCAGCGGTACGGCGCATCGCACCCTCGTGTGCTGCATCTGCCTCTGGCCAGGACGAGGAGAATCTGTTTGATGTCCGGTGGGAACCCCCGCGAGGTGTAGGACACGTCGATCGGTCTTGATTGGGCGTCGAGCACGATTCTCCGGAATCGGGCAGCGGCCAGAGCAACAATGGCCAGGTCAGGGTGGATCGGGGTGCCGTCGATGAGTTCGCACCGCCGGTTCGGGTCGTCACGGTCTATGTCGACCGGATCCACAGTTGGATCCGCCAACCGCTCCAGCAGGTTCTCGGCCAGGAGTTGGCCGAGAACCAGGTTGACCAGCGGGGTGGTGGTGGCCGAACCGGGCGCTTCGGCTCCACCGATGATCAGGTCAACCAGGGCTTGACCTCGCCGCTGGTCGGCGGCTTCGAGTGCGCCGTCGTCGGCCGACTGCTGGTTGAACAGGCGTTGGACCTCGTTCTCCAGGGCCGAACCGACGGCAGCGGCCGAGAGGGGATCGAGCCGGAACCGGCCTGTGATCGATCCGTCGGTGTGTGTGGTCATCGAACAGCTCGTTGCCTCGACCTGGTCCTTGACGTCCTCACCGTCGGGATCATGATTGATGGCCCATGTGGCCACCCGGCGGGTGAACTCCACGAAGTCGTGGTCACGGGCGGCGGCCACCAGTTCGTCCTGTGCGAGGAGGAGTTCGTCGTGGGTGCGGGGCTTGTCCAACCGCTTGAGTTCACGGACATGACGCAGGCTCAACTCCCCGTTGGCCAGACCCTGGGCGAAGACCGGGAAGTCGGCCAACCAGGTGCCGGCCCGGGCCACGGCTCGAATCTCGGGGGCTGAGGCGCCGGTCTCGGCCGCCACCGCCTGCTGGGGTGTGCGGAACCCGAGGTCGCGCAGCATCGATGGGCTCTCTTTGGCCGCCGAGGTGGCGTCGGCCAGAACACGAGTCCGAACCGAATCCAAGCGGGCCGACAGTGTCTGCAACCGGCAAGCCATGTCCACCAGCTCGCGCACGGTGTGGTGATCGAACGGCGTCTCGACCATGGCATCGACGCAGGCCTCCAACGCCGTGAGAGCGTCGCTCCTGCTCTGTGGTGGGATCCCGCCGGTGGTCATGGGGTCAGTATATCAAACATATGTTCTATACACAAGCTGAAAGACCATCTATTTAAGTACTTGTGCTTGTGCGCATCTGGTATCACGTGCCATTGCTCGATCGATGAGCCTGCGAGTGGTTGTGATGTAGGGGCGGTTGGGATGTTCAACCGTGGCAATCGCCGGAAGAGCCTTTCACCAGCGGCGAGGCCAACCGACTGCACGCCGAGGCTTCAACACGGGGCTGTAACCGATGAATGGATGGAACCGGGTCCGTCTGGTCGACGAAGACACAGCCTTGGTTGGGTGATCGCCCGGCTCGACGGGGTTCTCGGGGGTTTGGCGAACGGATCACTGACGGGCTGGTTTACGGGTGGAAGCAAGATGTGATGGTCGGCCTCCGCTACCAGGGTCAGGGCGTCGGCGAGCGAACGGTTCGGAAAGTGGCCGAGCAGGCCAAGAGGGCCGGGTGCGAATGGCTCCACGCCGGCTTGAACGACAACGCTGTCGACTTCTACTGCTGGCGTTGCGGCTCCCAGAAGACCAACGGCGTACTGCGGTACCTGAGCTAGACCCGTATCTCGGGCATGGGGTCGGTCCACCTCAGCCCTCGAGGCTGAACCGGCGCATGAACTCCCAACCGTCGATGGTGGCGCTCACATCGAAGGTGGTCTCACCCAGTTGACGGCTTAGGAGCAGACCGAGGGGTGAGCCGGGCCAGGTGTGGCCGCCGCCATCGATGCGAAAGAAGACGAGCGGAATCCCGCCGTCGCAGTCGTCGTATCGAAAAGCCGTGACCTCGTCCGAGACCGGTTCGGTCGACGCCTCCGATCCACAGCCGAACGAGGCGGCGAACTGGCCGAACTCGTCGGGCATCACCTGCTCGAAGAACCGCTCGATCTCAGGTGGGATGGCGGCACCGGCCACGTCGGCGGCGGAGGCGTCCAGCAGCGACGAGTCGCCCCCGTTGTAGGGCACCACCTGATCGGCCGTTCCGTGGAAGGCCATGAACGGTACCGGTCGTTCCGGAGCGCAGTCATCGGGATGGGACAATCCGGCCACCGACACTGCGGCGGCCAATCGATCCGAGAGCTCACAGACCAACAGGCTGGTGAAGAAACCACCGTTGGACATGCCGGTGGAGTAGATCCGGGCCTCATCGCCGCAGTAGTCGGCCACCAGTCGGTCGATCAGCTCCGACGCCATGGCCACGTCGTCCCGCCCGGGCACGTCGAGTTGGGCCAGCTCCCACGAGCGACGTCCCCGCTGGCCGGCCGGCAGCTCCACCCCGGCCCCGGCCAACTCGGTGGCCGGTAGACCGGTGGGGTGAACCGCCAGGAAGCCCTCCCGCTCGGCCAGCAGGTCATAGCCGGTCAGCTGGGCCTGCTGGAATCCGTTGGATCCGAGTCCGTGCCAGTTCAGCACCACCGGTAGCGGAACATCGACGCCATCACGATCGGTGGGGGCGAGGACCCGTATCGAGTAGACGTGTCCCTCGACCTCCAACTCGAACCGGCTCACCCCGGCCGGCACCCCGGGGCAGGCCGACTCGCTCGTCGCTGCCGGCCCGGGTCCCGTTGTCTCCGGCGGTGTCGCCCCGACCTCTCCCGAGGTCGGCGGCGGCTCGGCGATCGTGGCCGTGGTGGCCTCCGCCGACACAGCCGGATCGGGTGCGGAACTCGACTCCTGCTCGTCACCGCCGGAGCAGGCGGAGGCCACGGTCATCATCGCAACCACCGCCATCAGCCATCGCCGCCGGCCGGATCCGCGCCGGATCACCTGGCCACCGACCTGGGACTCGGTCGTCGAATCGACGACGGCTCAGCCACCGGAGGCGGCGGAATCACCCTCGGGCGAGGCGAGGGCGTCGTCGTAGGGGTCATCGAGCCAGCCATCGGGCAGGGCCACCACCTGGGGACCGCGCGTGTGGCCCCGAGCCACCCGGGTGTTCTCCGGCGGCAGGGCCACAGCGGGCAGCCCGTCCAACAACCCGGCCAACTCGTCCAGGCTCTCCACCCGACCCAGGCGGCCCCGGATCTCGCCCCCTACCGGGTAACCCTTCAGATACCACGCCGTGTGCTTGCGGAACTCCCGGATGCCCTTGTACGGACCGAACCAGTCGACCAACAGCTCGGCGTGCTCGGTCATGATCGAGGCCACTTCGGCGGTGGTGGGCGCGTCGGGCAGCGGTTGGCCACCGAAGGCGGCGGCCAACTGGCCGAACAGCCAGGGTCGGCCCAGGCAACCCCGGCCGATGACCACTCCGTCGCAGCCGGTCTGCTCCATCATGGCCAGGGCGTCGGCCGCTTCCCAGATGTCGCCGTTGCCCAGGACCGGAATGGAGTGCACCGTCTCCTTGAGCCGGGCGATGGTTGACCAGTCGGCCTCGCCGGAATAGAGCTGGGCCACCGTGCGACCGTGGAGGGCCACGGCGGCCGCCCCGAGGTCCTCGGCGATCCGCCCCGCCTCCAGGTACGTGACGTGCTCGTCGTCGACACCGACCCGCATCTTCACGGTCACCGGCACGGCCCCGGCCGCCGACACTGCAGCCTCGACCACGGCGGCGAACAGGCGACGCTTGTAGGGGAGCGCACCCCCACCGCCGTGACGGGTGACCTTGCGCACCGGACAACCGAAGTTGAGATCGAGATGGTCGACGCGATCCTGGTCGACCAAGCGCCTCACCGCCTCACCGACGTAGACCGGGTCGACCCCGGCCAGCTGCAGGCTTCGGGGTTGTTCATCGGGAGCGAAACCGGCCAACAGGTCGGTCTTTTTGTTTCCTTCGCACAGGGCTCGGGCCGAGATCATCTCGCTGACGTAGAGGCCGGCCCCGAACCGTCGGCACAAACGTCGGAACGGCGCGTTCGTGACCCCGGCCATCGGGGCCAGGACGACCGGCAGCTCGACCTCGAGGGGTCCTATCTTCAACGGGGGGGCATCGGACATTCCTTCCCAAGGCTATCGACGCCCCGGAGAGGCGGGCCGATTTGGCCCTCGATCCGCCCTCAAGTGCTTGTTGTTTCGGTACCATCAGAGCAAGCCGTCACCGGGGCGATCCGACGGCTGCCAGGACGAGCGTGTGGAGGACCATGACGAGGGTTGACGCCGAAATTTCAACAAGAACGTCACATGGCCTGATCTTGGCCCAAGACCGCTTACGACGGTAGAGTCGACGGTCGTGTCGGACTTCCTCCGCGAGTACCTCCTCATCCTGCTGTTCGGCCTACTCGCCGTCGGTGTCGTCGGTGGTTTCATAGGCCTGGCGTCGCTGCTGCGACCCGACCGTCCCAGCGCCGGCAAGGTGCAGAACTACGAGAGCGGCGTCGACCCGGTGGGTGACGGCTGGTCCCAGAGCCAGATCCGTTACTACATCTACGCCTTGCTATTCGTGATGTTCGACGTCGAGGCCGTGTTCATCTTTCCCTGGGCCACCCGGCTCGAGGCCTACGGGTTCTTCGGCCTGGTCGAAATGGTCATCTTCATCTTCATTCTCGCCCTCGGCCTGGCCTACGCCTGGCGCAAGGGCGTTCTTCGGTGGGCCTAGGAAGGACGGGATCGATCGATGGGACTGGTTGAATCCGGAAAGCTCCCGAAGGGGCTCACCAAGCTGCTCAACATGAGCCGCAAGTACTCGCTGTGGGCCTATCAGTGGGGGTTGGCCTGCTGCGCCATCGAGATGGGGGCGGCCTTTGGTTCACCCCGCTACGACGTGATGCGTCTCGGTGTCATCCCCCTTCCGGCCAGCCCCCGCCAGGCCGATCTGGTCATCATTTCCGGCACCGTGACCGACAAGATGGCCCCGGCCATCCGGCGGCTCTACGAGCAGATGCCGGAGCCGAAGTACGTGATCTCCATGGGTTCGTGCGCCAATTGCGGCGGCCCCTACTGGGACAGCTACTCGGTCACCAAGGGTGTCGACCAGATCATCCCGGTCGATGTGTACGTGCCCGGCTGCCCCCCTCGTCCCGAGGCCCTCCTGGAAGGCATCGTGCTGCTCCAGGAGATGATCCTCAATGAGGATATGACAGAGAAATGGAAGGGGGACCCCCTTGCCATCGGCTGATCAGGCAACCGAAACCGAGGAGCCGGCGGGTGCGTCCGAAGAGCCGGCGGACACCGAGGTCGACGAGGCCCGCTCGTCCCTGCTCGAGGCACTGAGCGAGGAACTCGGCGACTCCCTGAAGGGATCGCACCTCATCGCCGGCCGTGATCTGTGGGTACGGGTGGCCAATGACGCCTGGACCGAGACCGCCGACTACCTCCGCAACCGCCAGCGGTTCCGCTTCTTCGGCTGGTTGTCGGCCATCGACTGGAAGCAATCCCCGTTCGGCCGCAGCCACGAGGCCACGGTCGACGTCGTGGTGCCGGAGGCGCCACTCGGCGAGTCGAGTGACGACGCGTCCGAGGAAGACACGGGGGGTAAC
>JAHEJM010000008.1:35160-76258 GCA_024638815.1 Acidimicrobiales bacterium
ACAACCTGTCGACCGGGCTTGGCCTGAATCTGAAGGTCGATGTGGGTGAGCCCATGACGGTCGGCACCTGGATTCACACCTACCCCGGTGCTGATTGGCACGAGCGGGAGGCCCACGAGATGTTCGGCATCACCTTCACCGGCAATCCCGACATGCGAAATCTCTATCTGCCCACCGACTTCGAGGGTTATCCGCTGCGCAAGGACTTCCCCCTTATGGCTCGCCTGGTCAAACCCTGGCCCGGCATCGTCGACGTCGAGCCAATGCCGCCGCTCCCGGACGACTCCGAGGAGTCGCCGGTCGCTAACACAGTTTCGGCCGGCGCCGAAACTGCAGGCCAAGGAGTTTCGGCCGGTGCCGAAACTCCCCGCAGCGGAGCGGCCGGCGCCGAAACTGCAGGCCGGGTTCAGGGTGCGTCCACCAGCAATCCAGAGGCAGACTCGTGACCGATCTCGTCGACCGCAGGCAGATGGCCTACATCGCCGCCCAGGCGGCCGATGCCCGCGTCAACGTGGAGCTCGAGACCGAGGGTATGACCCTCAACATCGGTCCTCAGCACCCGGCCACCCACGGCACCCTGCGTATCGTGATCCAGCTCGACGGCGAAGAGGTGGTGGCGGCCGACCCGGTCATGGGCTACATGCACCGGGGCTACGAGAAGCTGGCCGAGGTTCGTACCTACCCCCAGGTCACCACGCTGGTCAACCGCATCGATTGGCTGGGCAGCTTCGCCAACGAAGTGCCGTTTATTCTGGCCGCCGAGCAGCTGATGGATATCGAGGCCCCGCCCCGGGCCCAGTGGATTCGAACCATTCTGTTCGAGCTCGGTCGTATCGCCAACGTCACCCTGTTCCTGGGGGACATGGGCGTGCAGCTCGGCGCCATCAGCCCGGTTTTCTACGCGTTCCGGGATCGAGAGTTCATTCTCAACCAGATCGAGGCCGCCACCGGCGGTCGCTTCCACCCCAACTTCGATCGCATCGGTGGGGTGAAGGACGACCTGCCTGCCGGCTGGATCGCCGACACCAAGGTGGCGCTCAAGGCCATCCAACGCTTCTGCGACGAGATGGAGGATCTCATCGTCGGCAATGAGATCTTCGCGGCCCGGACCCGGGGCATCGGGGTCATCCCCGCCGACATCGGTCTGTCCTACGGATTGTCCGGAGCCAACATCAGGGCCTCCGGCGTCGACTGGGACCTGCGCCGGGACGCCCCGTGCGGTCTGGTCTACGACCAGGTCGACTGGAAGGTGTGGACCCACCCCGATGGCGACTCCTTCGCCCGGTACTGGGTGCGGCTCCAGGAGGTGCGTGAAGCCTGTGGCATCGTCGAGCAGCTGCTCGACGGTCTGCCCGCCGGCCCGATCATGGCCAAGGTGCCGCGCATCATCAAGGTGCCCGAAGGTGAGGCCTACGTCGAGACGGAGAACCCGCTAGGGATCATGGGCTATTACGTCATCAGTCAGGGTGGGCTGGAGCCGTTCCGGGTCAAGATCCGGTCGGCCAGCTTCTCAAACATCTCAATTGCGCCGTGGTTGCTGAAGGGCACCTTTGTGCCCGACGTGATCACCATCCTGGCCTCGCTCTACTTCATCCTGGGAGACGTCGATAGGTGATGCCGTTCGTCGCTCCGCTCCTCACCAAGCAAGTATTGCCTCCGGCAATACTTGGGCCGCCACCCATTCTTTCGCTTGCTCCTCTACCGAGTTTCGGCGTCGCCGAAACTCGCCGCAGTTTGCGTATGCCGGGGGGTGACCGTTGTTAGCAACCGTCGCTGCGGAGTTCGCCTACTGGCAGACGTCGATCTTCAAGTTGTTGATGGCGTTCGTGGCCGTGTTGATCCCGGCCGGCGGCACCGTCTACCTGTACCTGTTCAAGATGGTGTCGTTCCTCCAGAGCCGGCTCGGTCCCATGGAAGCCGGGCCCTATGGTTCGCTCCAGTTGGTGGCCGAAGTCGGCAAGTGGGCCCAAAAGGAGGACGTCGTCCCGTCCCGGGCCGACGCCTTCGTTTTCAAGGCCGCACCCTACGTGGTACTGATCTCCACCTTCCTGCTGGTCATCGTGGTGCCGTTCGGCCCCGACGCCGTGTTCGCCGACTTCGACACCGGCATCTTCCTGGCCCTGGCCGTGAGTTCGATTTCGGTGATCGGCATCCTCATGGCCGGCTGGGCCAGCGCCTCCAAGTACTCGTTGCTCGGTGGCCTGCGGGCCGCCGGTCAGCTCATCGCCTACGAACTGCCCATGGTGCTGGCCGTGGTCGGCGTGGTCATCCAGGCCGGCACCCTCAACATGCAGGGCATCGTCGAGGCCCAGACGACGGGGGAGATCTTCGGTTGGGGGGCACTGGGCCATCCATTCATCCTCACCCAGTTCGTCGGCTTCTTCATCTTCCTCATCGCCGTGCAGGCCGAGCTGGCCCAGACCCCGTTCGACATGCCCGTCGCCGAATCGGAGCTGGTCACCGGGTACATGACCGAGTACTCGGGCTTCCGGTTCCTGCTCTTCTTCATTGGCGAGTTCGCCACCGCCAACATCTTCGCCTTCCTGGCCTCCGTGCTCTTCCTCGGTGGCTGGAGCGTGCCCCCGTTCATCATGGATGCCGTACCCGGCCTGGCTCCCCAGGTCGACGGGCTGGCCGCCGCCCTCGGCGGCACGACCGGGGTTGCCGAGGCCTCGTTCTCGCCCTGGTTCAACCTGATCGGGCCGGTGGTGATGGCGGTCAAGATGTTGGCCCTTACCTTCATCGTCTACTGGGTGCGATTCACCTATCCCCGCTTCCGTGAGGATCAGCTCCAGAGCTTTGCCTGGAAGGTGTTGATCCCCATCTCGCTGGTGAACATCGCCGTCACCGGCGTCTTGAAGGTGGTTTTCTGAACATGCCAAAGGTTCCCGGACTCATCAAAGGGCTCACGGTCACCTTCGGTGAGCTGACCAAGACCGTGACCCGGGGGGCGCAGACCGTTCAGTACCCCCATGAGAAGGAGGCTCCGCCCATCCGAGCCCGGGGTGTGATCGCCCTCCACGAGGAGAACTGCACCGCCTGCATGCTGTGCAGCCGGGAGTGCCCCGACTGGTGCATCTACATCGAAGGTCATAAGACGCTGGCCCCGCCTCGCCGGGCCGGTGGCAAGCCTCGCTCGGTCAACAAGCTCGACCGGTTCGACATCGACTACGCCCTGTGCATGTACTGCGGGATCTGTGTCGAGGTCTGCCCGTTCGAGGCCCTCTTCTGGAGTCCCGAGTATGAGTACTCGGAGCCGAAGATCGCCGATCTCCTCCATGACAAGACCCGCCTCGGGCAGTGGATGGAAACGGTTCCCGAGTTCGAACCGTACGAGCCCGGCGCCGAGGTCAAGGCGAAGAAGGTGCCGAAGTGATCCATCTTCTCGCCCAGGAGGCCTCCCCCGGTGCGATGTCCGATACCGGGATCTGGATCAGCAACATCTTCTTCTACGTCATCGCCGCCGTGGCTGTGGTGGCCGCCCTCAAGCTGGTGACCACGGCCAACGTGGTCCACGCCGCCCTATACCTGCTGGTCGTACTGTCGGCCGTGGCCGCCACCTACGTCATCCTCGGCGCCGAGTTCGCCGCCGCCACCCAGGTCCTGGTTTACCTCGGCGCCATCATGGTGCTGCTGTTGTTCGGGGTCATGCTGACCAGGGCCAGGATCGGGGCCGACAGTGATCTCGATCACGAGCAGCGGTGGATCGGGGGACTGGTGGCCGCCGGTCTTGGTGCAGTCATGGTCTATTCGCTATGGGAGGGTTTCGGCAGCGACAAACTACCGGCCGACATGCAACCTCAACGCACCCAAATGGTGTCGGACGAGATCTTCAGCACCTACATTGTTCCCTTCGAGGCGCTGTCGGTGCTGCTGCTGGCCGCACTGATCGGTGCTGTTGTCGTGGCGAGAAGAGACTAGGCGTAGGAGTAGGGAGAAGAGGACGAGGGCGTGTTCATCAACCAATTTCTGATCTTTGCCGCAGTTCTGTTCTGCATCGGCGTGTACGGCGTGCTGACCCGGAAGAACGGTGTGCTGGTGCTCATGTCGATCGAGTTGATTCTCAACGCGGTCAATATCAACCTGGTCGCTTTCGGCGCCCTCCATCAGCATGTCGCCGGTCAGGTCTTTGCACTGTTCGTCATCGCCGTGGCCGCAGCCGAGGTCGGCGTCGGGCTGGCCATCGTCCTGCTCATCTATCGCAACCGCCGCAGTATCAACGTGGCCGAAGCCAACTTACTGAAAGGCTGATTTCGGACCGTGTTCGCTGTGTCCCAACTCCCCACCCTGCTCGCCGGTGCCGGCGTATTCGCCGCCGAGGAGACGGCCGAGGCGGTCGTGGCCCAGTCCTGGCTGTACGACAACGCCTGGCTTGTTTTCACCCTGCCGTCGGCCTCGTTCCTGCTCATCCTGCTCTTCGGCAAACGGCTGCCGTTCAAGGGGGCGGAGATCGGTATCGCCGCCGTCAGCACCTCCTTCATCCTGGCGCTGTTGACCGCCTTCACCTGGATCGGCGACGTCCAGGATCAGATCGCCCATGGGGGAGAGGGCGAGGAACATTCGCTGGTGGTGACCGACGCCGGGCTCGGCGGCACCGCCGGTGAGGCTGCGGAGTCGGTGGCGGTGGCCCTGACCGCCGAGGCGGAGGAGGGTGGCCATGGCGGTGACGTGCGTGGTGCCCCGGTGATCAACGAGGTCGAGTGGTTCGGCATCGGCACCGACGCCAACCGGGCCGTGCTCGGCACGGACGCCAACCAGCCCAACCAGGCCCCGGCCGACGACGGACACGGCGGTTCGTCGTTCAGCATCCCCATCGGCACCCAGGTCGACGGCCAGTCGGTCATGTTGCTGATCGTGGTCACCACCGTCTCGCTGCTGGTCCACATCTACTCGACCGACTACGTTCACGGCGATCGCCGTTTCACCCACTACTTCGCCTTCCTGTCGTTGTTCACCGCCTCCATGCTGTTCATGGTGCTTGCTTCCAGCACCCTCCAGCTCATCGTGGGGTGGGAGCTGGTCGGTGTCTGCTCCTTCGTCCTCATCGGCCACTGGTGGGAGGAGAAACCCAACTCCGACGCCGCCCTCAAGGCCTTCCTCACCAACCGGGTGGGCGACATCGGCCTGCTGGTGGGCATCACCGTCCTCTATTTCGCCGCCGATCGGTCATTCTCCATCAACACCATCAACGAGATGGCGACCAGCGGAGCCATCGAACGCAGCACACTGACCATCGCCGCGGTTTGCCTCATGGCCGCCGTGATGTCGAAGTCGGGCCAGTTCATTCTCCATACCTGGTTGCCCGACGCCATGGCCGGGCCCACCCCGGTGTCGGCCCTGATCCACGCCGCCACCATGGTGGTTGCCGGGGTCTACATGATCGGCCGGCTCTACCCCGTGTTCTATGAGGGCTTCGGCATCGCCGGAGGCAACATCAACCTGATGGCCTTCATTGGCGGTCTCACCACCGTCGGCGGTGGCGCCCTGGCCTTCGTCCAGCGCGATATCAAGAAGGTGCTGGCCTATTCCACCGTGTCCCAGCTCGGTTACATGGTGCTGGCCCTTGGCGTGGGAGCGTACACGGCCGGCATGTTCCACCTGTTCACCCACGCCTTCTTCAAGGCCTGCCTGTTCCTGGGGGCGGGCTCGGTCAGCCACGCCTGCCACCACAGCTTCGACATGAAGGCCGACATGGGCGGGTTGCGCAAGTACATGCCCATCACCTTCACCACGTTCATCATCGGTTCGCTCGCTCTGGCCGGCATCCCCCCGCTGGCCGGGTTCTGGTCGAAGGACGAGATCCTGGCCGGAGCCGGCGTGTGGCCCGGAACCGGGGGCAACGGCACCTTCACCATCCCCTTCATCTTCGGGCTCATCACCGCGGCCATGACCGCCGCCTATATGACCCGGGCCATCTGGCTCACCTTCTTCGGCGACTACCGGGGCCACGCCCATCCCCACGAGTCGGGGCCGCGCATCACCATCCCGCTCATCGTCCTGGCCGGTCTGGCCGTGGTCGTCGGCTTCCTCAACATGCCGAGCCCGTTCGTCAGCGCCATCGGGCTTCCCAGCAGCTGGGCCCACAAATTCGAGGACTGGGTCGAGCCGGAAGGCGTGGCCTCGTTCGTGGGCGGAGAAAACGGCTTCACTCACGCCTCGCCCAGCCTGTCGCTGGCCATCGTCGCCACCCTGCTGGCCGCCGGCGCCGGCGCCTCGGTGTGGCTGTACTACAAGCGCCTCTACGCCCGCGATCCCAAGGCCACCGAGTACACGGCCGAAACCGGTTCGATCATGACCCAGGTCGGGGCTCTCGCCGTCGGCCACAAGGTACTGGAGGAGAAGTACTACCTCGATCACCTGTACACCGACGTGATCGTCGGCGGGACCAAGGGCCCGGTGGCCCGGGCCGCCTACTGGACCAACCAGAACATCCTCGACCGCATGGTCGACCTCGTCGGTACCTCGTCGGTGGCCGTCGGCCGATTCGTTTACAAGTTCATCGACCAGGGTGCCGTCGACGGTGCGGTCAACGCCTCCGGTTCGCTGGCCGAGGCATTCGGTCAGATCCTCCGTGGCGTGCAGACCGGACAGATTCGCCAGTACGCCACCCTTTTGTTCGGTGCGGCCACCGTGTTGGTCGCCGTGTTCATTATCGCCGTGTGACGCCCGGCGTACCGTTTGCTGCATAGCTAAGGACCACAGTTCATGGAAAGCTTTCTAGATACCTGGGGAATAACCGCCATGGTGTTCGCTCCGCTCGTCGGGGTCCTGGCCATGATGTTCGTCCCGGAGAAGGAAGAGGAACTCCACAAGACCATCGCCCTGGTGGCCACCGTGGTCTCGGCCATCGTCGGCATCCTGCTGCTGGCCAACTTCGACTACGGCAACAGCGGGGTCCTGCAGTTTGTGGTCGACCGGAGCTGGATCGACGTCATCAGCGCCCGTTACTCGTTGGGCGTGGACGGCATCTCACTGCCGCTGGTTGCCCTGACGCTGCTGGTGGTTCCGTTGGTCATCGTCTACTCCTGGCACCACATCCCGGAGCCCGGCAACGCCAAGGCCTTCCTCATGTTGACCCTGGTTCTCCACACCGGCATGCTCGGGACGTTCGTGGCCCAGGACCTGGTGCTGTTCTTCGTGTTCTTCGAAGTGGTCCTGTTGCCCATGTACTTCATGATCGGGGTCTGGGGCGGTGAGCAGCGGCTCTACGCCGCCATCAAGTTCTTCCTCTACACCCTTTTCGGGTCGGCCTTCATGTTGGTCAGCTTCCTGGCCCTGTACTGGCTCACCGGGTCCCAGACCTTCGACATGGTCGAGCTGGCCCAGCGGGTTCAGAGCGAGGGGCTGACCACCACCGAGCAGGTGCTGCTGTTCGGCGGCATGTTCCTCGGCTTCGGCATCAAGGTGCCGATGTTCCCGTTCCACACCTGGCTGCCCGACGCCCACACCCAGGCCCCGACCCAGGGTTCGGTCATCCTGGCCGCCGTGATGTTGAAGCTCGGGACCTACGGCTTCGTTCGCATCGCCCTGCCCATCCTGCCTCAGGGAGCCCAGCAGTGGGCCCCCTGGATCGGCCTGCTGGCCGTCATCGGCATCATCTACGGCGCTCTCGGCTGCCTGGCCCAGACCGACATGAAGCGGCTGATCGCCTTCAGCTCGGTGGCCCATATGGGCTATGTGATGCTCGGCATCGCCACCCTCACCGACTTCGGCATCAACGCCGCCATCTTCGGCATGGTGGCCCACGGCCTGATCACCGGCATGTTGTTCTTCGTGGCCGGTTCGGTCAAGGAGCGCTATCACACTCTGGAGATCAAGCGTCTCGGGGGTCTGCTGATCCAGGCCCCCCGTATGGGCTGGATCCTGGGTATCACCACGATGGCGTCGCTCGGTCTGCCCGGCCTGGCCGGGTTCTGGGGCGAGTTCCCGGTCATCCTGGCCTCATGGCAGCCGTCGGCCGGGCTCAACACCACACTGTTCCGGGTCTACATGGTGGTGGCGGCGGTCGGCACCGTGCTGGCTGCCGGCTACCTGCTGTGGCTGTTACAGCGCACGGCGTTCGGAAATCCGACCGAGGAGTTCGCCGACGATCCCCATATCCACGACACGGTCTTCACCGAGTGGGTGGCGTGGGTCCCGATGCTCATCCTCATCGTGGTTCTCGGGTTCGTGCCCAGCCTCATCTTCGACGTCACCAACGAGCCGGTCTCGCTGGTGGGCGACGTGTTCGAAGCGCTAGGAAACTGATTTGCGATGATCGAGTTCGTCCGACCCCACATCGACTGGCACGCTTTCGCCCCCGAGCTGATCGTGCTGTTCTGGGGTGCCCTGGTCACCATTGTCGACCTGGTGTTCCTGGAACGGGCCCGGCGCATCATGGGCCCGCTGACCGGTATCGGCTTCCTGCTGGCCATGATCCCGGTGCTGACGCTGTGGGATCAGGCCGACGACCTGCCCCGGGTACTGTTCGACGGTGCCTACGTGGTCGACAACTACGCCTTGCTGCTCAAGGGGCTGTTCCTGATCTCGGGCTATGTGATCGTACTGTTGTCCAGCAACTACATGGCCGAGGGCGATTACTACGACTCGGAGTTCTACCAGCTCATCGGGGCCTCCATCCTGGGCATGCTGGTCATGACGTCGGCTCGTGATCTGATTTCGATCTTCATCGCACTCGAGCTCCTGTCGATCCCCGCCTACCTCATGGCCGCCTGGCGCAAGCGGGACCTGAAGTCCAACGAGGCCGGCCTGAAGTACATGCTGATGGGCGTGTTCGCCTCCGGCATCCTGCTCTACGGCATGTCCCTGCTGTACGGGGCCGCCGCCGACACCCGCCTGAGCGAGATCGGGGCCGCCCTGGCCGACGGCGAATCGACGCCGCTGGTCACCCTCGGCGTGTTGTTCACCATCATCGGCTTCGCTTTCAAGGTGTCGGCCGTGCCCTTCCATACCTGGGCCCCCGACACCTACGAGGGCGCCCCGACGCCACTCACCGCCTTTCTGGCCGTGGCCTCCAAGACGGCCGGGTTCGTGGCCTTGCTCAACGTGGTGCTCTTCGCCTTCGGTGACCAGAGTGACCTGGTCGAACCCTTCATGTGGATTCTCGCCGCCGCCACCATGACGGTGGGCAACCTGGTGGCCCTGCGCCAGACCAACATCGTGCGCATGTTGGCCTATTCCGGTATCGGCCAGGCCGGCTACATGCTGGCACCGCTGGCCGTCTACGGTAATCGCCCGGCCCAGGCCCAGCAGGCCGTCGTCATCTACCTGCTGATCTATGCCGCCATGAACCTGGGGGCCTTCGCCGTGGTCATCATCGCCGCCCGCAAGACCCGCTCAGGTGAGATCGAGAGCTTCGGCGGCATGCTGCGCTACGCCCCCGGGATCACCCTTGCCATGACCATCTTCCTGTTCTCGCTGTCCGGGGTGCCCCCCATGGGTGGCTTCTGGGCCAAGTTCTGGGTGTTCAAGGTACTCACCGACGGCTGGGAGCTATGGGGAACACTGCTGGCGTTGGTGGTGGCTGTCAATTCGGTGGTGGCCGCCTTCTACTACTTGAATGTGGCCAAGCAGATGTGGTTCCTGCCCACCCGGGACGGCGATGAGTCGCCGCTGGTGATTCCGCCGGCCCTCGTGGCCGCGGTGGCTATCACCGTGGCCGTCACGCTGATCACCGGTGTCACCGGGCTGGTCCCCGACTGGGCCGACTTCCCGGCCCTGGCCGCCGCCCCCTAAGCTAAGCCGCACACCCTCCACCGAACTTTGAGCGGCCCACGACCCACTTGCGGGTCGTCCCACGCTCAGAGTTCGCCGGTTGTGACCGGTGTGGTTGGAACTCGGAGCCCCGGCTCCCTCGTAGCACCCCTACGAAGGGAGAATCTGCATGTCCGACATCCGGTGGCAGATGGAAAACGATGCCCGTCAACGAACTCATGGCGTGATCAGCCGGGCACAGGCGCTCGACGCCGGACTCTCGATCAGCCAGGTTGACCGCCGCGTTCGAAGGCGGCAGTGGAAGCCGTCCGGGTATCCGGGCTGGATGATTCTGGCCGACTGCTGGGACGATCCGCTGCCCCACCTGACCTGCGCCATTGCCGCACTTGAGGGTCCGGCCTGGCGGAGATCGGCGACGGCGCTCCATGGGCTTGGCTCGCATCCACCGAAGCCTGAGGTGCTTGCCCGTCAGGACCGGTCCGGCGTGGCCCGGTCCGGCCGCTATGAGCCGTCGATCTGGACGGTGACCTGTATCGCAGGACTGCGTTGCCTGACCCTTGAGGACACCGTCGCATCGATGGCCGGTGTCAGCCATCCCGACCGGTTCGACGAACTGGTCGACGCGGTCCTCCTTCAGAATCGAACCGAATGGCCCCGTCTGGCCTCGGCGTTCCGGCGGGTGAGACGAAAGGGTCGGCTCGGCTCGGCGCAGCTGGGACGCGTGCTCGAGGAGCGGCGCAGTGAGCAGGCCGTGCCGCTGTCCCACTGGAGCAGGAAGTTTGTCCGAGCACTCTGGGACACCGGGCTACCCAAGCCACAAATGGAGTGGAGGATCCAGCAGGCCGGCCGGCTGGTCGCCCAGGTTGATCTGGCTTATCCCGAGTGTCGCTACGCCATCGAATTGGACAGCCTGGCTCACCATCTCAATCCCGACGCATTCGAGGAGGACCGACGCCGTGATGCCGACCTGGCCGCCGCCGGTTGGCTGGTCCGGCGGTTCACCTGGAAGCAGTTCGACGAACGATTCCCCTGGGTGCTGCGGGTGATCCGGTCCGACCTGGCCTCCCGCTCCGGTCTCCTGCCGGTACTTTGAGCGCTGGACGACCCATGAAGGGGTCGTGGGAGGCTCAAAGTTCGAAGGGCAGGGGTCGTGGGAGGCTCAAAGTTTGAAAAAGGGCCGGGATAGGGTTGGCGTGATGGAGCGGTTCGATGCCTACATGGAGCGCTGCCTGTACGGAGCGGACGGCTTCTACAGAACCGCTGGAACCGCCGGCCGGCGACGGGGCGACTTCATCACCAGTCCCGAGGTCGGGCCCCTGTTCGGTGCGGTGTTGGCCTCGGCCCTCGACGCCTGGTGGGATGATGCCGGCCAACCCGATGACTGGGCGGTTTACGATGTCGGCTGCGGGCCGAACGCGTTGCTCAAAGCAATACGTCGCGCTCGGCCCATGGAAGAACGGCCGTGGCGACTGGTGGGCATCGACCGGGTCCACGGCGGCGCCGACGGCTCGACGCCGCCATCACCGGACCGGGGGATCGAGCGGGCCGTCGAGCTGCCTGACGACCTGAGCAATGCGGTTGTAGTGGCCAACGAGCTTCTCGACAACATGCCATTCCGGATCATCGAACACTCGGCGTCCGGAGAATGGTTCGAGATCCATGTCGACAACGGTGTCGAGCGCCGATGCGGGACCGAGGCCCGACTCGACATTCCGGCCGGAACCCGGGCGCCGCGACTCGAGCAGGCCGATCGGTGGTGTCATTCCGTCATCGAGCGGCAGCCGGCCCGACTGCTGGTGTTCGACTACGGGGCCACCACCACGGCTCGGTTGGCCCGACGGGGCGGGTGGCTGCGAACCTATCAGAGTCATCGGCGGGGAACGGATCCCCTGTACGAACCCGGTCGGTGGGACATCACCACCGACATCGCCGTCGACCAGCTACCGGCGCCCCACCGAGTGATGGACCAACGCCGTTTCCTGATCGAGGCCGGAATCGAGGGTCTGGTCGACGAGGGTCGGGAGCACTGGAAGGCCCACGCCCACCGTCCCGACATCACGGCCATGATGATGCGGAGCCGGGTTTCCGAGGCCGACGCGCTGCTGGATCCCGACGGGCTGGGATCGTGGCTGGTGTTGGAATGGGGCACGTCGTTGGCCACAACCCGACCCTGAGGCACGATCACGTTCCAAACCACGCCGGATAGACTTGATCCCCATGGCTGCCGCCCACCGCCCGCCACTCAGCCGGGAACGAATTGCCCAGGTTGCCCTCGAGATCACGGCCCAGGACGGTCTGAGCGGCCTGTCTATGCGCAAGCTCGGCTCCGAGCTCGGGGTGGAAGCCATGTCGCTCTACCATTACGTGGCCAGCAAGGACCACCTGCTCGACCTCATGGTCGACCGGCTCTACGACGAGATCAAACTTCCCAGTGATCTTCCGGCCGATCAGTGGGAGCAGACCTTCGGCCAGTCCCTGCGGTCGTTCTATGACCTGCTTCTCGATCACGCTGCGGCGTTGGAGTTGTTCACCCAGCGACCGGCGTCCACCACCAACGCCTTCCGCACGCTGTATTGGGTCTATCACCGGTTCCAGATGATCGGTCTCGGGCCTCGAGAGGCATCTCTCGCCTATCGATATGCGGTGTCGTTTGTGGTTGGTCAAGCCGTGATCGAGCTGGGTATGCGCCGATTCCGAACAGAACTGCCGGCGGTGGAGCTCGACGAGCCGGGCATGGCCGAGTTCATCGCTCACAATCTGGAATTGAGCGGGGACGCCATGTTCGAGATCGGCCTCGACATGGTCTTTCAGACCGTGGCCGTACGATTCGGGCTGCAACGGTCCGTGGTTGGGCACGTGTGAACCTCCATTCGACGGCCGATTGAATCCACTGAGTGGCCGGATGGCCCCGGTCAACGGTCCGTCATGGCACGCGGTCGCCACTTGGCACTAGGATCGCCCCATCGCAAGGGGAATCCAGTCACAGGAGTAGGAGCGATGTCCGAAGCCATTGAAGTGTATGAAGTCGAAGACCGCACCTTTCCGCCCGATCCCGCCTTCGTCGCTCAGGCCAACACCAACGATCGCTCGTTTTACGAGGAGGCCGACGCCGACTACGAGGCCTTCTGGGCCCGCCAGGCTCGCGAGTTGCTGACCTGGGACACCGACTTCCACACCACCCTGGAGTGGGACCTTCCCTTCGCCCAGTGGTTCGTGGGCGGTCAGCTGAACGTCACCGCAAACTGTCTGGACCGCCACGTCGAGGCCGGCAATGGTGACAAGATCGCCTATCTGTGGGAGGGTGAGCCGGGTGACACCAGGACCATTACGTACGCCGAGCTGCTGACCGAGGTCAAGAAGTTCGCCAACGTGCTCAAGGGCCTGGGGCTGCAAAAGGGCGACATCGCCGCCGTCTACATGCCCATGATCCTGGAGCTTCCCATCGCCATGCTGGCCTGCGCCCGCATCGGGGTGGCTCACTCGGTCATCTTTGGTGGCTTCTCGGCCGACGCCATCATCGACCGTTGCGACGACGCCGAGGCCAAGGTCATCATCACCGCCGACGGCGGCTACCGCAAGGGAGCGGCCTCGGCGCTCAAGCCCACGGTGGACGCCGCCCTGGCCGCCGGCGCCCCCTCGATCCAGAACGTGATCGTGGCCAACCGGTGTGACCTCAACCCCGACATGGTCGAGGGCCGGGACCACTGGTGGCACGACCTCATGGCCGCTGCCTCCGACGACTGCCCGGCCGAGCCGATGGACGCCGAGCAGCTCCTCTACATCCTCTACACATCGGGCACCACGTCGAAGCCCAAAGGCATCATGCACACCACCGGCGGCTATCTGGCCCAAACCGCCTTCACTCACAAGTTCGTCTTCGACATCAAGCCCGAGACCGACATCTACTGGTGTGCGGCCGACATCGGCTGGGTCACCGGCCACAGCTACATCGTCTACGCCCCGCTGACCAACGGGGTCACCTCGGTCATGTACGAGGGCACGCCCGACACTCCACACAAGGGCAGGTTCTGGGAGATCATCGAGAAATACAAGATCACCCAGCTCTACACCGCCCCCACCGCCATACGCATGTTCATGAAGTGGGGTGTCAACGAGCCCGACAAGTTCGACCTGTCCTCGCTGCGGGTCATAGGAACGGTGGGTGAGCCCATCAACCCCGAGGCCTGGATGTGGTATCACGAGCACATCGGTGGTGGGAACACGCCAATCGTCGACACCTGGTGGCAGACCGAGACCGGTGGCCACATGATCAGCCCGCTGCCCGGGGTCACCGAGACCAAGCCCGGTTCGGCGTGCCACGCCATTCCCGGGGTCTTCGCCGAGCTGGTCGATGATGACGGCAATGTGGTCGAACGGGGCGGTGGGTATCTGACCATCGCCCGCCCCTGGCCCGCCATGCTGCGAGGAATCTGGGGCGATCCCGATCGGTATCACGAGACCTACTGGTCCCGGTACGAGGGTCGGTACTTCGCCGGTGACGGTGCCAAGCTCGACGACGACGGCTATCTGTGGCTGTTGGGTCGGGTCGACGATGTGATGAACGTGTCCGGCCACCGCATCTCCACCACCGAGGTCGAGTCGGCCCTGGTCGACCACTCGGCGGTGGCCGAGGCCGCAGTGGTCGGCGCCAACGACGAGCTGACCGGTCAGGCCATCATCGGCTACGTCATCCTCCGGGGTGGCAGCGAGCCGTCCAAGGAACTGGGAGACGAGATCCGGGCCCATGTTGGCGAAAAACTGGGCAAGATCGCTCGACCCAAGACGGTGGTCATCGTGCCCGACCTGCCCAAGACCCGTTCGGGCAAGATCATGCGTCGTCTGCTGCGGGATGTGGCCGACGGCCGTCAGCTCGGTGACACCACCACTCTGGCCGATCCCAGCGTGGTGGCCGAGATCGCAGCCGGCGCGGCGGCCGGCAGCGACGAGGACTGAGCCCCGCCCCGATCGGCGCCATTGCTCAGCAACAGGACCGGCTGAAAGGCCGGTCCTGTTGCGTTTTCATTACCGTGCTGCTGGGCGGGAGCCGACGAGCCGACCGGAGACGTGAACGTCGCCGGGAGTACACCACCATCGCCGACACACTGTCGTGGAGCTTGGGTGACCGGAAACCGGTTCGGGCGAAAGGCAGACGTCGTGAACGGTCGTGAACGGCACAACCGAGATCAAGAGAATCCCGAGCTGCAGGATCTGAAGCGACGGCCGCGCTCGGTGGGCGGGGCTCATCAGCTCGAGGGTCCCGATACCGGTGCCATCATGCATCGGGAAACCGCCATGGCTCGCAACCGCCGCCTGGTCTCGATGGCGGCAGTGGTGGTCCTCGTCGTCGGCGGCGGGTTGATCGCGGTCGAGCTGGCCCGAGGTCAGGGTCCCGGCACCGCCGTGATCGCCGGCCAACTCGCCGATCTCGACGGCGATCCGACCGGAGAGCCGGGACCAGCCGAGACGACGATAAAGGACGATGGCCCGACGGTCGAGGAGACCGGGCCGACACCGCTCGAGAACGAGCCGGGTGATACCGATGACACCGATGACGCCGGAGACGGTGACACAGGCGCCACCGTGAGCGGGCGGGACGCAGTCGAGGCCCTTGACCCACCCTCACCCTCGTCACTGTCCGACGGTGTCGGCGGCTGGTTGACGGTGAAGGACGACGGAACCCTGTCCCGACTGGCCCCGGACGGTGCCGAGTCCGTCATTCGGCTCCCCGATCGGGGTGGCTGGACCCAGCGGCTTGTCACTGATCTCGCCCCCATCGACGGCACGCCCTATCTGCTCATGGACGAGTTCGTCAGTCGTGACGACCTGGCGTTCGAACGGGTCCAGGAGGTGGCGAGCCGTTACGGGCTCACGATCGATCCCGACTCGGACTACGAAGCCGCCCTGGCCGAGGTGGCGACCGCTCAGGAACTGGATTCGCTGAACCATTTCGAGGTATCGATCCTGGCGGTCGACGTGATCTCGGGACGGGTGACCACGGTGGAACGTCGAGTCATCAACTCCATTGCCGACCCCGGCTGGGTCTACAACGGGCACATCACCGCCAACGGATCGCGCCTGGTGGTCATGCGGGAGCTGTGGCAGGGGGCGTGCATGTACGCCGAGGCCCTGACCCTGGACGGGGCCCCGGTCGACGATCCGAGAACCGACCAGTACCGCAAACCGGCCGGACTCGACACGCTGACCTTCGAGGAGATCTCGGCCATGCAGCGCGGTGAGGCCCCATGGCCCGAGCCCTGCCTGACCCTCGACGTGATCAACGACGGCGGCCAGGCCGCCCTGGGAACCCAGGCCGGCCCGGGCAACCTCGAGGTGTTCCGACAGGCATGGTTCCAGGCCGGTCTGTAGGTTCCGCCCGACCCTCCATCAGCCCCTGATCCCACTGGGTTTATCCGTTCTTTCATATCTCTCCAGTAGATTGGAGGCATGAAGAATGGAGTGAAAACAGCAGTGTTGCTGGCCGCGCTGGGCGGCATCATCATGCTGTTCGGTTCCTTCTTCGGTCGGGGTGGCCTGACCATTGCCTTCCTCATTTCGCTGGTCATGATCGGCGGGTCCTACTTCTTCAGCGACAGGCTGGCCATTCGGGCCGCTCGCGCCGTCGAGGTCGATCGGGCCCAACTACCCCAGTACTACGAGATCATGGAGGATCTGACGGCGCGAGCCAACCTTCCCATGCCCCGGCTCTATGTGTCGCCGGAGCAGCAGCCCAACGCCTTCGCCACCGGACGGAATCCGGCCAACGCCGCCGTATGTGTCACCGAGGGGTTGCTCAAGACCCTGTCGTGGGAGGAGATCACCGGGGTGCTGGCCCACGAGCTGGCCCACATCCGTAACCGCGACATTCTGACCGGTTCGGTGGCGGCCACCATCGCCACCACCATCAGCTATGCCGCCAACATGGCCATGTGGGGTGCTATCGGCGGTCGACGGCGGGACGACGGCAATCCGATCATCATGCTGGCCTTCGCCATCCTGGCCCCCATCGCAGCATCGCTCATACAGATGGCCATCAGCCGAAGTCGGGAGTTCGAAGCCGATCGTTCGGCCGCTCGGCTCCTCAACGACGGCGAACCGCTGGCCCGGGCACTGGAAAAGCTGCACGGCTTCTCCCAGCGCATCCCGTCGAGCGTTCCCCCGCCCCAGGCCAGCCACTACATCATCAATCCGCTGGCCAACCGCAAGGTCAGCTTCGCCAACCTGTTCACCACCCACCCGGCGGCCGAGGCCCGCATTGCCGCCCTACGCTCGGGTGAGTGGCAATGATAAAGGTGGGATCGCTCCGGTCCGGTCGGTGAACGCCGGTGGTGAGTCTCAGTCCCGGAAGTTCTCGAATTGGAGGGGCACATCGAAGTCGGCCTCCCGCAGTGAGGCGATGACCTCCTGCAGGATGTCCCGCTTCTTGCCCGAGACCCGCACCTGATCGCCTTGGGTCTGGGACTGGATGCCCTTGAGCTTCATGTCCTTGATATGGCTGTTGATCTTCTTGGCCGTGTCCGACGAGATTCCGGCCTTCAACGACACCGCCATTCGGGCCCGACCGCCGGAAGCGTCCTGAACCTCACCGAAGTCCACCGACTTGAGCGAGATCTTGCGCTTGATCAGTTTCTCTTCCAGCACCTGGCGGAAGGCGATCATGCGATCCTGGCTGGCCGTCTCCAAGGTGATCGTCATGTCCTTGTCGTTGAGGTCGAGGGTGGAGTTGGTGTCCTTGAAGTCGTAGCGATTCAACACCTCCCGGCTGGTCTGGTCGACCGCATTCCTGATCTCTTGCATGTCGATCTGGGAAACAACGTCAAAGCTTGCCATGGGTCCCAACCTACCCGGCGGTCAAGCCGGTCGGTGCCCTGCGGGCCCCCAGCCGGCGACGGAGCCGGGAGCCGATGAAGACGGCGCTCAGCAGGGTCAACCAGAACAGGGGGGAGCTGACCACGACAATGATCCGGCGCGCCGCCGGTTCGGTGGAGGGGAACCGCAGACCGGAAAGAGCCAGGCCGGTGATTACTGCCGACACCAGCCCGATGGAACCCGATGACAGGGCCACCGCCGATGCGACCATGGAGCGGCGGCCGTGCAGGCCGGGTCGACCGGTGGCCAGGGCGTCGACGAGCACGGCAGCCGAGGCGCCGGCACCGTAGGCGATCAACCAGCGGTCGAGCCAGGTCAGCTCGGCCCACGGCTTGACCCACCCTCGCCGTTGCAGCCCGGCCGACAGCTTGGCCACGGTGTTCGGCATGAGGTCGGCACCGGCGATCACGACCACGGCATCGATGGTTTGGGTGACGGCCCAGAACAACAGACCGACCAGCCCGGCAGCCGTCGTGGCCAGCACAAGGCGACTCAGGCTGGTTTCGTCGTCGATCCAGGTGCCGGTTCGGGCCACCAACACCGGGAGCAGCGCGTCGTTGCCGAATCCCCATTGGAAGGTGATCCAGACGGTCATGATCGCGGCCGACGCCAAACGAAGCGCGGTCAGTCGGGACAGGTCGCGGCGGACGAGCGGCCAGTAGGGAACGTCGGCGACGACCGATGGCGGTTCGGCGGGAGATAACGTCATCGGAACACACCCGAGGCTACGGCATAACCTGCCGATTCGGCCGGAAGATGCAGGAATTGGGCACCGCTTCCGGCCGCCGAGCGCTACCCTGACAAACCTTAGGGTCGGTGCCCGAGTGGCCAAAGGGAGCGGACTGTAAATCCGCCGGCTCCGCCTACGTAGGTTCGAATCCTACCCGGCCCACGGCTGCCCGGCAGGGCAGCGTCAAGTTCCGCCACCGGCGGAACTTGCAGTATTGCCGCCGGAGGCGGCAAACTCGAGTTTCGCCTTTGGCGAAACGTCGCTGGCTAAGGTCGATCACCTGGAGATCGGTCTGGTGCCGGCCCACGTTTTGCCGCCGGAGGCGGCAAACTCGAGTTTCGCCTTTGGCGGAACGTCGCTGGTTGGGGACGATCACCTGGAGATCGGTTTGGTTGCGGCCAGTGTGTTGCCGCCGGAGGCGGCAAACTCGAGTTTCGCCTTTGGCGAAACGTCGCTGGTTGGGGACGATCACCTGGAGATCGGTTTGGTTGCGGCCGGTGTGTTGCCGATCGAGGCGGCAAACCCGAGTTGGCCGGAGGGGTCGGCCGAGGGCGCCTCGGTGGCTGATTCAGGCTTGACCGGATCGGCTTCGAGGGTGCAAGCTGCGGGAATGAAGGGTGAACGATCAACGACGATCGAAACGTGGACTGGGACGGGGAGCGGCCTGGGCGGCACCACCTGGGGGACCGAGGATGTGTGGGCCAACACTCGACGCCCACTGCCCGAGGCGCTGGGTCTGTCCCCTGAGTGCTATACCGCCCCCGACTTCCACCGATTCGAACAGCAGCGGCTGTTCGAACGGGGTTGGGTGTGTGTCGGTCTGGCCGCCGACGTGGCCGAGACCGGTCGACTGATCGTGCGGCAATTAGGCTCCCGTTCCATCATCATCACCCGGGGTGCCGACGGCGAGGTCCGAGGGTTCCTCAACGCCTGTCGCCACCGAGGCACCGAGCTGGCCGACAGGGACTGTTCGGTGGCCAACACCATTCGTTGTCCCTATCACCGCTGGGGCTACGGACTCGATGGTCGGCTCATCGCCACACCGCTCTTCGAGCAGGTCCCCCGGGTCGGTTTCGACACGGCCGACTACGGGCTTGTCCCGGTCCGGGTCGAAGCATGGGGGGTGCTGTTGTTCGCCTGTCTCGACGACCAGGCCCCGCCGCTGCACACCTGGCTCGGTGATCTGCCCGAACGCATGGCCGGCTACCGGCTAGACGAGTGGGTGAAGCGTGAGGAGCAGACGGTTGAGATCAAGGCCAACTGGAAGCTGATCAGCGAGAACTACCAGGAGTACTACCACCTCAAGTGGGTTCACCCCGAGCTGGCCAAGGTGTCCCGGGTCCCCGATCACTACCGGTATCAGGGGCCCGGCATGTACTGCGGTCAGACCACCTCCCCGGTTTCGGCCGATGAGCGCAATGACTGGCTGGTGTTGCCGCCCCGTCCCGGGCTCGACTCGTCCGACAGCACCAGCGGCCGGTTCGTGGCCATCTTCCCCAACGTGTTGCTCTCGGTGCTACCCAACCATGTCTTCGTCATTCGGCTCGATCCGACCGCACCCGGTGCGACCACCGAGACCTGCAGCTTCCTGCTGCCACCGGAGTCGGCCGATGTCGACGAGGCGGCGTTCGCCCCCACCCGCAAGTTCTGGTTCGAGGTCAACGGCGAGGATATCGACATCGTCGAACGGGGTCAGCGGGGGTTGACCATGTCGGCCCCGCCTCCCGGCCCCCTGTCGCCCCGGTTCGAGGAGCCCCTGCATCGGTTTCACAACATGCTGGCCGACTGCATGACCCTCGAGTCCGTTGGTACGATCTCCGTCCCGGCCGGCGACGACGGATCGGAACACGACCGCTGGGGGACCGGCGTCAACCCCAATCCTCCGCTGGTTGATTCCTAGCCCGCTCCGGGCTTTGTCAGTAGCGGCCGGCGAACCGGAGCTGGGCGGCCTGGATCTCGTGGAACACCTGGGCGATGCCCTCCTGATACAGCGACCACGGATACATGGTGGGACGATCCTGAATGCGCTCGAAGACTTCGGTCACCAGGGGAGCGGTATCAGCACTGTCGGCGCTGATGGCAAGGCCGTAGGCGTTGAGTACGGCCAGGGCTTCGGTCGGTGCCGGCGACGGTGTGGCTCGAAGGAACGACTCGAGAGCCGGCACTAGTTCGCCCACCACCTCGGCCGTATTCAGGTAGCCGGACAACTTGGTCCCCCGATCGTCCAGCAGGCCGTGCTCGATGTGGGCCACCGGCAACACCACCCGGGACGCTGAGTCGGGTGGTGCCTCCTGCTCGATCCAGCGGGCGAAATCGAAGGTCGCCTGGTCCGAGCCACCCCACTTGTCGGTCAGACCCTCCAGATACTCCCGGCAGGCGTCGGGCCGGAACGGGTCTCGGCTGTGGGCGTTGTCGAAGCGCTGCCGCAGTTCCTCCAACCGGACACCGAGACCTCGACCGCTGATCAGGAGGAACACCCACGGGTCGGGCATGCCCGGCCGGTGCCGTACGATCTCATAGAGCTGCCGTTCGGCCTCCTTCAACTCCTCCTGAAACTCGCCGACGGCCCGGGTGGTCTCGGCCTCCGAGACGAACTCGGTGGACTGGCGGGTCGTCGATTCGAACGCCGCGCGCTTCTCGAAGGCATCCCGGATCAGGCCGGCGGCGTAGAACGTGCGGGCGTTGGTCGAACTGGCCACGTCGGCCCAGCGGGCGAAGACGATGGTTTCGATGCCGACGAGCTCGCTGGTGGCGATGGAGGTGAAGAGCCACGCCCTCGGCGAGGTGTCGAGAAAGGTCTCCAACCGGCGCCAATCACCGTCCATCAGGGAACGGTAGGCGCCGCGGAGGTCGCGATCGGCGAGGAAGGGGTCGAAGGAGTCGCGTCGGACACCACCCAGCACGGCCTTCCTCTGCGACGTGGCATCGGACGTCCGGTTCGACGATCTCCCCGATGCCCTGGACCGAAACGCCATGACCCTCGTTCTACGGCGGACAACCTAACTCGGCCAGCCTATAGCCTGGATAATGATGATGTCGATGCACATGCTCTGGCCTCGTGACGCCGAGAAGGTCAAGGGAGCCAGAATCGAGCGGGAATCGGCAGCCCGGGTGTGGCGCTTCGCCCATCCCTATCGGAGCCAGGTGCTCGGTTTCCTCAGCTCGGTGATCGTCCAGGCTGTGCTCGGACTGGTGCCGCCCCTGTTGTTCGGCCGGATCATCGACCGGGCCATCCCTGACCAGGACCGACGTCTGCTCGGTATCTACGCCCTGGCCATCGTGGGCGCCGCCTTGTTCCAGGGCCTCATCGGGCTGGCCGAACGCTACTGGTCGGCCCGTATCGGTGAGGGCGTCATCTACGATCTACGAGTCGCCCTGTTCCGGCATGTCCAACAGCTGCCGCTGGCCTTCTTCACCCGGACCCAGACCGGCACGCTGACCAACCGGCTCAACAACGACGTCATCGGGGCCCAGCGGGCGCTGACCACCACGCTGGGCACCGTGGTGTCCAACGTGATCACGCTGGTCACCACCCTGGTGGCCATGCTGGTGCTGGAGTGGCGGCTCACGCTCCTGGCCCTCATCCTCACGCCGTTCTTCGTGCTGCCCTACCGCCGCATCGGCCATATCCAGCAGTCCATCACCCGGGAGTCGATGGACCTGAACGCCTCGATGAACTCCACCATGACCGAGCGGTTCAACGTGGCCGGGGCCCTGCTGGTCAAGCTGTTCGGCCGGGGCGGGGACGAGCAGAGCCTGTTCTCCACCCGGGCCGCCCGGGTTCGTGACATCGGGGTCCGGTCCGCCCTGTTCACCCGGGGCTTCATGACCGTGCTGTCCCTTTTGGGCGCCATCGGAACCGCCCTGGTCTACGGCCTCGGTGGCCTGTTCGCCATCAACGGCACGTTCACCGTCGGTGAGCTGGCGGCCATGGGCCTGTTGGTGGGCCGGATCTACATGCCGCTCACCGGCCTGACCAACGCCCGGATCGATGTGCTCACCGCCCTGGTGTCGTTTGACCGGGTCTTTGAGGTTCTGGATGCCAAGAGCCCGCTGGTCGACGCTCCCGACGCCAAGGAACTGACCAAGCCCGAAGGTCGCATCGAGTTCCGCGAGGTGTCGTTCCGCTACCCCCGGTCCGACGAACTCATCATTCCCGGCCTGGAGACGCCGGGATCAACCGAATCCGAAGTCGGGCTGGCTCCGGTGTTGTCCGATGTCAACTTCACCATCGAGCCCGGCCAGCTGGTGGCCCTGGTGGGCCCGTCGGGGGCGGGCAAGACCACCTTGACCTCACTCATACCCCGGCTCTACGACGTGACCGAGGGTTCGGTCCTGGTGGACGGTCACGATGTGCGGTCGCTGACCCAGGAGTCGCTGCGCCACGCCATCGGCGTGGTGGTCCAGGATCCTCACCTGTTCCACGAGTCGATCGGTGACAATCTGCGCTACGCCAAACCCGATGCCACCGATGACGAGCTGGTCGAGGTCTGCCGGTCGGCCCAGGTCCTCGACGTCATTCAGGCCCTCCCCTCCGGTTTCGGCACCGTCGTAGGGGAGCGGGGCTACCGCATGTCCGGTGGCGAGAAGCAGCGGCTGTCGATCGCCCGGATGTTGCTGAAGGACCCGGCGATGGTCATTCTCGACGAGGCCACCAGCCATCTCGATTCCGAGAACGAAGCTCTGGTCCAGGAGGCGCTGGCCAAGGCCTTGGCCGGCCGAACCTCGGTGGTGATCGCCCACCGGCTGTCCACCATCACCCAGGCCGACCAGATCCTGGTGCTCGACCAGGGAACCGTGGTCGACCACGGTACCCACGACCAACTGCTGGCCCGGGGTGGCCTGTACTCCGACCTGTACCGATTGCTGGTGCGCGAGGAGCTGTAGGCGGTGGCCGAAGGGGGGACAAGCGGGGGGACACGAGGGGCGAAGACAAAGGGGACAGCAGTGAAGACATCATCGGGATTGGTGCCGGGCACAGCCGGTGAGCTGGTGGACCAACCGGCCACCGTGCAGCTGGCCATGATGCGGACCCGGCAGGTGTCGGCCCGCGAGCTGCTGGAGGCCCACTTGGCCCGTATCGAGGCCCGCAACCCGGAGCTGAACGCGGTGGTCGGTCTGGACGCCGATGTGGCCATGAAGCGGGCCGTCGCCGTCGATGAGGCGGTGGCCGGCGGCCGGCTGGTCGGTCCGCTGGCCGGTCTGGTCACCGCCCACAAGGATCTGATCGACACCGCAGACTTCGTCACCACGCAGGGAGCCAAACCCTATGCCGACCACCGGCCCACGGTCGACTCGCTGATCGTGGAGCGCATGAAGCGGGCCGGAGCGGTGGCTGTGGGCAAGACCAACGTGCCCGAGTTCGGAGCCGGCTCCCACACCTTCAACCCGGTGTACGGCGCCACCGGCAACGCCTACGATTCCACCCGGTCGGCCGGGGGGTCGTCGGGTGGGGCGGCGGTGGCCCTGGCCACGGGCATGGTGGCGGTGGCCGACGGCAGCGACGTCGGCGGCTCGCTCCGAAATCCGGCGGCGTGGAACAACGTGGTCGGCTTCCGTCCCTCGGTCGGGGTGGTGCCCAGTGGGGGTGCCGGTAATGCCTGGCACCCCCTGCCCATCCACGGGCCGATGGCCCGCACGGTGGACGACGTCGTGCTGCTGCTTGCGGTCATGGCCCGGCCCGACACCAGGGATCCCCTCGGTCGGGGCCTCAAGGTACCGGCCCCCGAGCACCTCCACCCGCCGACGCAGCCCCTGCGGGTTGCCTGGAGCCGGGATCTGGGTGGCCTTCCGATGGAGGCCGAGATCGTGACCGCCATGGACGGGCTCCGGGCCACGTTGGAGAATCTGGACTGGATGGTGGTCGACGACGAGCCCGACTTCACCGGGACCGACGAGGTCTTTCTCACCCTGCGGGCCTTCATGTACGCCGAGAAGTCCGACGAGCTGCGGCCCCACCTGGATGACGTCAAGGCCACGGTGAGGGGCGAGATCGAACGGGGCTTGGCCCTGACCGGCCCCGAGGTGTCGGCCGCCTTCATTCAGCTGAAGGATCTCTGGGACCGGGCCCACCGGTTCTTCCAGCACTACGACCTGTTGGTCGGACCGGTCACCCAGGTCATGCCGTTCCCCCTCGACTGGGAGTATCCGACCGAGGTGTCCGGGGTTGCCATGGGCTCCTATGTGGAGTGGATGCGATCGTGCAGCCGAATCACCTCGTTCGGTCTGCCCGCCCTGTCGCTGCCCATCGGTTTCGGGTCGAGCGGCCTACCGGTGGGGGCTCAGCTGGTGGGCCGACCTTTCGGCGATCTCGATCTGCTCCTGGCGGCCAAGGCCGTGGAATCGACGCACGATCGACGGTGACCGAGCCGGTGGGTGGCCGCGCCTTCAGCGGCCCGAGTCGCCGGCCGGTGGCAACCGGAGGGTGAAGGTCGAGCCTCGCCCCGGACCGTCGCTACGAGCGGCGATGGTGCCGCCGTGGGCGTGGACCAGGGTGCGGGCGATGTTGAGCCCGATTCCGGTGCCCGGTCGTTGCGGATCGAGCCGGGTGTAGCGGTCGAACACGGTGTCGAGTCGCTCGGGGGGAATGCCGGATCCGGTGTCGGCCACCGCGATCTCGACCATGGGATTCCGCCCGGTGTCATCGACCGAGGTGGCGATGGTGATGGTGCCTCCGGGCGGGGTGTGGTCGAGGGCGTTGCCCACGATGTTGGACACGACCTGGACCAGCCGGTCCCGGTCGCCCCGAATCCGAAGCGACGGTCCCGTGGTCCTCACGGTCACCTCCTGCATGTCGCCCCGGGCCCGGTATCGCTCGAGCACGGCGGCGATCAGCTCGCCGGTCTCGACCGGGGCCAGGTTGAGGCCGAGGGCCCCCTCCTGGGCTCGAGCAAGGAGTGACAGGTCCTCGGTCAGCCGATAGAGTCGTTCGGTCTCCTCGGTCAGCGAGGTGAAGGTCTCGATGTCGGCCGGGATGACGCCGTCGATCATGCCTTCGATCGAACCCTGGATGGTGGTCAGGGGGTTTCGCAGCTCGTGGGCCAGGTCGGACACCAATCGGGCCCGCTTCTGCTCGGTGGAGGCCAGAGCCTGACCAAGGGTGTTGATGGAGTGGGCCAGCCCGGCCAGCTCGCTCTCGGGTGGTATCGGGACCCGGGCCGAGTGGTCGCCGGCGGCCAGACGGCGGGTCGTCGATTCGAACTGTCGGAAACGACCGAGCAGGGCGCGAATCATGACCCCGGCGATCACGGCGGCAACCACCATGCCGATGCCGGCGGCGACCAGGGCGGCCACCGTCACCGACTGGTCCACCAACTCGGCGGCGGTGGTCGATGCCGCGCCGGCGTCGGCCGGCCCCGCCCCTCGACCCGCGCCCGGTCCGTTGCCGGCCGGAGCCAGTCCGGCGGCCTGGTAACGGCGACCGAAGACGGTGGGGGTCAGCCAGCGGACCACGGCGAATCCGATGCCGGCCACCACCACGATGATGGCCGAGTAGCTCAGCCACAGAGCCTGGCGCACGCCCCCGGGGCGGATCACACCGCGCACCACGAGGCGCCGGTCATGCCACGGGCTCCGGCTCGAACCGGTAGCCGACGCCCCTCACGGTGCCCACGAAACGTGGAGCATGGGCGTCGTCGCCCAGGGCCTTGCGCAGGTTTCGGATGTGCACGTCCACGACCCGGTCGTCACCCACATAGTCCCAGCCCCAGACCGCCTGAAGGAGTTGGCGGCGGGAGAAGACGCGCCCCGGCTGTTCGGCCAGGGCGGTCAGAATCTGGAACTCGAGGGCGGTGAGGGTGACGGCTCGCTCGTCGAGGATGACCTGGTGGCGATCCTGATCGATGGTCAGCCCGGGGAACGTCAGTACCCGGTCGGTCGATGCCGGACCGGCAACCGCGGTCGAGCGTAGGCGCCGAAGCACGGCCTTGACCCTGGCCACCAACTCCCGGGGGCTGAACGGCTTGGTCACATAGTCGTCGGCCCCGACCGAAAGACCCACCACCTTGTCGGTCTCCTCGGCCCGGGCCGTGAGCATGATCACGTACACATCGGAGAAGGTGCGGATCCGGCGCAAGGTCTCGATGCCGTCGAGACCGGGCATGACCACATCCAGGATGACGATGTCGGGCTGCCGGCTCCGGACCAGGTCGACCGCCGATGGGCCGTCGGACGCGGTGGCAACCTCGTAGTGTTCGGCCCGAAGGTATGCCACTACGAGGTTGCGGATCTTGGCGTCGTCATCGACCACCAGGATCACGGGCTGGTCGGTTTCGGCCCCGCTCATCGTCTAGTTTCGCTTGGCGGCTTGGATGTTCACGATTGAGCCAGTCTTCGGCGACGTTTGGCCGGAGGCCAAACTCAAGCCGTCTTCGGCCGTCGGCAGGAGCGCCGTCTCGCCGTACTAGATGGTAGACGAGTGCCGTGATGCGGCACTAGGAGTCCAAACTGAGGCGCCATTGGTTGCCGGTCCGATTCTGGTTCCGGTCGGCGTTACGCCCCATCGGTCCGGTCTGTGCTCCCCGGTCCTGGATGCCGTGACCTCGGCCCCCACGACCGGTCCGACCGGGGCCGGTCCCGTCGATGATCTCCTGGTACAGGTCGTCGTCCAGCACCACCGGTTCGTAGTCGACCGCGAGCCGGTCCAGATTGCGGACGAAAGCCCGCAGGTGATTGTGGGACGCCTGCTCCAGCCGGTCATAGACGATGTCGATGGCGGCTACCCCGGACTGCTTCTCCCGCAGGTCGGTGATGTCGAGTTCCTCGATGTAGGCTCCGACCTTCAGCGCCTCCTCCAGCGAGGTTGCGCCCCGCTCCACCAGCTCGTCGTAGACCGCCTGCAGATCGGGGTCGAGGAATTCGCCGGCCGCGAGTTCGGCCACCGGATCGTCGAGTCCGAAATCGGCCATGAGGTCGGCCACCGCCGACTGGTGGGTCAGCTCCGACCGGTTGATGTTGGTGAACACGCGAGCTCCCCATCTGTCGTACAGAACCTGGTACACATCAGCGGCCAGCTTCTCCTCCTGTCGCATGTAGAGCAGCTCCTCGGCGTCGGTGGCGCTCAGCGTGCTCGACTGATCGGTTGTCGAGGTCACCGCGGTGTCGACCATGGAGCCGTCTCCGGGTACGGCGGCGGCGACGACGCCGGCGCTCAAGGCCACGGCCACGGCGGCCCCGATCCCGATTGTCGCCAGTCGAGTAGCGTTTCGTTCCCGTCGTGCCATTGTCCTCTCGCTTTCCTGCTGTCGGTCTTTCTTCGTTCTCATTGAACGACGACGACGTGAAGCGAGCCGCGGCCCGATCGTGAAGCTTGTGTGAAGGCGGCGATGCCGGTGACCTCGGTTGGTCAGGACCTGCCCCCGCCCCGGCACCGCTCGGCCAGACCCAACAGCTGGCGGCGGACCATGATGCCGTCCCCCACCTCCAACGCAGCGGTAAGGGGAGTGGCCAGTGGACCCTCGATCCGGGTCCGGGCCCTGGACACCAGGCGGGTGCCGCCATCGGCTTTGGGGCCGAGCCGGAAGTCGAGGGTGAAGCCGATCCGGTGACCGGCGACCGATTGATCCAGCAGTCCGAGGACGAAGCTGCGGGGACGGTCGACGACCAGGGCCACGAAGTCGACCGGGCCGGCGGGGATGGGTTCGCCCTCGGCCTGGACCTGCCACTCGGGATGGATGGCCCAAGCGCTGGGCCGCCCCAGGTTGTCGAGCCAGTCGTAGCTGTACCAGCCGGCTCGACCGAAACCCATCTGGGTCAGCCAGTCAAAGGCGGCCTCGGGCGGGCAGGCGAGATCGATGGCCCGGGTGGCCGACATGGGGGCGTCGGGGATGAACCGGTCGCCGGCCATGGCGGCCGAAACCTCGTCGCCGGTGGCGCCCCAGGTGGACAGCGCTCGCAGCCGGCGAACCGGGTTGATCACGTGGCGGTGTCCGGAGGGGTGTTGTCGGTTGTTCCGTCGCCAGTGCCGGCGGCCGCCGGTTCACCCGAGGGCGAAGGTGGTGGAGTGGGTCCTGGCGGCGGTGGGGGAGGAGTCGCCGCCAGGCGGTCCCGATTCCGCTTGCGCCGCCAGCGGCTGATCCGGCCTCGACCCAGCCACAGCAGGGGGCCGATGATGGCCAACAGCACGAGCAGCGGTAGGGCGAAGCCGACGGTCACCGTGATCACGGTCCAGATTCCCCGCAGCACCGAAAGCCCGGCGTCGAAACCTTCCCCGAAGCCGGGATCACCCTCGGGCTCGAACACCTCGATGTTGTCCTGATAGCCGGCGTCGACCGAGGGGCCGGCACTCTCGCCCTCCTCGGTGATGGGCCGGGCCGTGGCCTTGGCCCGGACCCGGACCGGACGGTCGGGGCTGAACTCGTGGGCCAGCATCACACTCTGGCCCGCCTCCAGCCGATCCAACTCGCCGTAGACCAGGGTCAGCTCGCCGGCCGAGTCGATGCCGAGGGCGGTGTCGATCAGGGCCAGATCGGCGACCGGTTCCTCACCGGTGTTGATGATCTCGAGGCACAGGGTCAGGTCGGTGCCGGCCTCCACGAACCACTCGTCGGTACCGGGGCACGACACCCCGCCGTCCTGGGTGTGATAGAGCGAGGCGTTGAGGGAGATCGAATGGTTGACCGCATCCTGGAGCAGAGTGAGGGTGATGGTGGCCAGATCGATGCGATCCTGCAGGGTGCGGAGCTGGCCCCGCATGATCTCCAGCTCGGTCTCCCGTTCCAGCAACAATCGTTCCAGCTCGGCGTAGTCCTCCAGGTTCTGGGTGCCGGTCAGGGTTTCCCGCAGCCGCTCCACACCGAGCTCGGCCACCTCGATCCTGGTTTCCAGATCCACCACCCGCTCGGTCACATCGTCGGCCGAGATGGTCTGGTTCCGCAGCTCGCCCACCGCGCCCAGGGCCTCGACCGCCCGATCGAAGTCCTCGGGGAGAACCTTGAACACCAGCACCGACCGTGGTTCGCTGCCGCCCTGCGTCTGCTGGCCGAACACGAACCCGCCGATGCCCTCGATGATGGTGGTGGCCTCCCGGCCGGCGGCGGCCACATCGTCGACCTCGACGGTGATGTCGGCGGTGAAGATGATCTGGCGCCCGAAGTCGGCCGCCGACCGCTGGGTGGGCACGGCGCCGGCCGAACCGAGCGAGGTGCCCTCGTTGCCGCCGTCACCCCCGGTGTCCTCGTCCGCCGCCTCCTCCTCGGCCATGGCGTCCTGCTCGACGTCCTCGTCGACGTCGGGTGCCTCGGCTGCGATTTCGCCGCCGGCATCGTCGGTGCCCTCGGCGCTCTCCTCGGCCTCCATTTCGTCGAACGCAACCTCCGCCGCGCCGGTGGACTCGTCATCGCTGTCGCTGCCGCAGGCGGCACCCAGCAGGGCGATGGCGGCCAGCACAACGAGAAGCCGCATCACGGCTGCAATCGAGCTGGAGGTTGTGGTGTGCCGGGGTCGTCGCATGATCTGTCCCTCCCTGGGTGGACTCGATCGTACGACGACCCCGTCGGCACCGTGGTTCCCTCCCGGCGGGTCTGCAACCAGACTGACAAGTGACGGGCCTACAAGGCGGCCTTCGCCGCCCGGAAGCCGTTGGCCAGGTCGGCCAGGATGTCGTCGATCGACTCCAGGCCCACCGACAGCCGAACCAGGCCGGGATTGACGCCGGTGGAGGCCTGTTCGGTCTCGGAGAGCTGACTGTGGGTGGTGGAGGCGGGGTGGATGACCAGCGAGCGCACATCGCCGATGTTGGCCACATGGCTGTGCAGCTCCAGGGCGTCGACAAAGGCCTGCCCGGCGTCGAGGCCACCCTTGATGACAAACGCCGGCACCGAACCGGCGCCACGGCCCTGGCCGTACTTGTTGGCCGCGTCGTGCCACGGCGACGACGGCAGACCGGCATAGGCCACGCTCTCCACCTCGTCCCTGGCTTCCAGCCACTCGGCCACGGCCTGGGCGTTCTCCACATGGCGCTCCATGCGCAGCGACAGGGTCTCCATGCCCTGCAGCACCAGGAAGGCGTTGAACGGGCTGATGGCGGGGCCGAGGTCGCGCAACAGCTGGACCCGGGCCTTGGCGATGAAGGCGCCGGGGCCGAGCATGGGCCAGTAGGTGAGCCCGTGATAGCTGGGGTCGGGCTGGTTGTAGTTGGGGAAGCGCTCGGCGTCACTGAACTCGAACGAGCCGCCGTCGACGATGGCGCCGGCGATGGCGGTGCCGTGGCCACCCAGGAACTTGGTGGCCGAGTGCACCACGATGTCGGCCCCCCAGTCCAGGGGCCGGATCAGGTACGGGGTGGCCACCGTGTTGTCGATGATGAGGGGCACCCCGGCGTCGTGGGCGGCGGCCGCCACCGGTTCGATGTCGAGGATGTTGTTCTTGGGATTGCCGATCGACTCGGCGTAGAACGCCTTGGTGTTGGGCCGGACCGCGGCCCGCCACTCGTCGATGTCGTCGGGATCGTCGACGAAGGTGGTCTCGATCCCGAGCTTGGGCAGGGTGTAGTGCAGCAGGTTGTAGGTTCCGCCGTAGAGGGCGGCCGACGACACCAGGTGGGAGCCGGCCTCGGCGATGTTGAGGATGGTCAGCGTCTCGGCCGCCTGGCCCGAGGCCAGCACCAGGCCACCCGGTACACCGGCTGCGGTGGTGGACAGGCCGTTCTCCAGGGCGGCGATGCGGGCCTCGGCCACGCCCTGGGTCGGGTTCATGATCCGCGTGTAGATGTTGCCCGGCTCCCCCAGAGCGAACAGGTTGGCGGCGTGGGCCGAGTCGCGGAACTGGTAGGCCGTGGTCTGATAGATGGGCACGGCCCGGGATCCGGTGGCGGAATCGGGCTCCTGGCCGGAATGGATCTGGCGGGTTTCGAAGCCCCAGGACTCGCTCATGTGACACCTCGGTTGTGATTCGTACGTTGGCCGGTCGGTTGTCGCCGGGATGGGTGGTACTGGATGTTTATCGGCAAAAGTCTGTATTCCCGATCTACTGAGTCATATTTCCCGCCCAGGGGTAGGGTTGGCCGGTGGGGTTGATGCCGGCCATCGTGATCGCCACCGGGTTGGTCATGGTGGCCAACTGGGTGAGCCGCCGGCCCGGGTCGGGCGATGACGCCGAGCGTAGTGCTGATCGGTGGCTGGAGTGGATCACCAAGCCGGCGGCCACCGTCGGTCTGATCATGTTGGCCGCCGCCCTCGATCCGGTTGACGACGGCCAGCAACGACTGACGGTGTTGGGCCTGGCGCTGTGTCTGGCCGGCGACGTGTTCCTGATGTTGCCCAACGAACGGTTCCGGCTGGGTTTGGCCTCGTTCCTGGTCGGCCATCTGGCCTTCATGGCCGGCTTCGTCAGCAGGGGTCAGACGGCGCCTCCGTGGTCGATCGTGGTCGCCACCGCAGTCTTGGTGCCCTGTCTGGTTGTCGGTGGCCGCCGGCTGGTTCCTGCCGTTCGTCGCCGGCACCCCGAACTGCTGGGGCCGATTCTGGTCTACATCGGGGTTATCGCCGCCATGGCGGTGGCGGCGTGGTGGGGTGGCTCGTGGCCGGCTCCCCTCGGCGCCGCCGTGTTCGCCCTGTCCGATCTGACCCTGGCCGACAACAAATTCGTGCAGCCCCGACCGTGGGCCCCGATGGCGGTCATGGTCACCTACCACTTGGCTTTGAGCCTGATCGTCGTCTCCCTGGCGTTCTAGACGGTATTGCCGGCCACCCTCCTGGCGTCGTTCCCCGCCCGCCCGGCTATTCAGTTGTCAAAGTGCGTTGGTCGCGGAGAGCTCGTTTTGCCGGGCTTCACCCGGCCAACTCGAGTTTGCCTTCGGCAAACATCGACGGATTTGCCCGTTGTCCATCCTGGTTTGCCCACCCGTTGAGTACGGATGGACATGGTCGACTTGCAGCCAGCTGTGGGGGCAGAACAGCCGGGTGTTCCGCATCTTCCTCTCGCCTCGATCAGTAACCCACGTTTCATCCATGGCGGGAACCCCCGGGCTTTGACCGACATGTCCATCACCCTCGACCTGGCGTCCAGAGTGACCCGTTCGAACTCGGCTACCGCCACCGCTACGAAAGCAAGGTCGGGATGGATCGGTGTCCCATGCCAGCCATTGGGTTGCTCCACTCGTATCAGCCCGGATGAGGATCTCATAGGCCGACATGGCGGTAGCCGGTTGGCCAACGCCAGGATCGTGATCGCCAGGGCCCAACCCGGGTGGCGATCACGCCACGACAAAGCCCGGTCGCCCACCGCAACCGGCCCGTCAACCCGAGCAGGTCAGCGACCGTGGCCAGCCACCACAACCCGGCCCGCGAACACAACCCCTCACTCCCGCCGGTCACCTGGGTCGGACGAGAATCCGTGGTTCCAGGCTCAGGTCGATCGACCGCTGAGTGCCGTGACTGCGCCTAGGCCGATGTAGGTGGTACCGGCGACCAGTTCCTTGGTCCGCCGGAACCGAGGTGAACGGCGAAGGGCCGATCCTACCCAGCTGCCGGCCAGGGCATAGACACCGTCGGAGATCAGTCCAAGGGTGATGAACACGGCGCCCAGGGTGGCCAGGTCGAGCACCGGACGGGTGGTGTCGGAGTCGATGAACTGGGGCACGAACGACAGGAAGAACAGCGCCGTCTTGGGGTTGAGGATGTTGAGGATCACGCCATCGGCGAAGACCCGGCTCAGTGGACGGACCTCGACCGCTGGCGCACCGTCGTCGTCGGCCGGGGACCGGTGAGCGCGAATGGACTGGAGGCCCAGCCAGATCAGGTAGCCGGCGCCGATCAGCTTGATGGTGGTGAAGGCGGTGGCCGATGCGGCCAGGATGGCCGACACCCCGACCATGGCCGCCACCACATGAACCACCGTGCCGACGTGGATACCGGCCACCGACACCAGGCCGGCCCGTCGACCCTGGGCTGCGCTGCGGGCCACGATGTACATGACCGCCGGGCCCGGTATAACCAGCAGCAGGAGGGCAGCCAGGGAGAAGGCCAACAAGGTGTTCACCGACATTGCGAAGACCGTAGCCCGGCCGACCCCGCAGCGCCGCCCGATTTCGACCGTTCGTTTCGACTGGGCGGCGATCGTCTGTGGCCGAGCTCTCGCCATCTGATCATGGCACCGGCAAGGAGGAGAAGCCCGGCCGGTGCACGTGCCGCAACGGCACCGGCCGGGCGCTGCACCGGCGCATCAGTCGTCGTCGCCACGATGGTCATGGCAGAGGCCACGACCACGACGGCTGCTGACGCGGTGAGATATTGCTTCTCGGGTGGCCGGGCTCGACTCCGTGTGCGGCCGGTCCGGGGATCGATGTCAACCACCCAATCGGTTCCGATTGGCCATGGTTGAGGGGTTCCCGTTCGGGATCGCTTCGGTTCGTGGCCCGAACAAGGGACCACGCAACGGCGGCCCGGCGTGCCCGTGATCGAGGGGTTTCCGGTGTCGGGTCGGACCGAATCGTGGCCCCTACCGCGGGGTCGGTGTCGCCGTTTGTCGCTACTGTGAAACCAATGGCCGATCAAGCCACCTTCGTCGAGGACACCGAACCGTTCATGGATTCGTTGTACTCGACCGCGCTCCGGCTCACCGGGAACCGGGCCGACGCCGAGGACCTGGTCCAGGAGACGTACCTTCGGGCCTACCGCTCCTACGAGAGCTTCGAGACCGGCACCAATCTGCGGGCATGGCTGTTTCGCATTCTGACCAACGCCCACATCAATCGCTACCGGGCCCGTCAACGCCGGCCGGAGGAAACCGAGCTGGAGGACATCGAGGATCTCTATCTCTATCGCCGGATCCGCCCCGAGAACCACCACGGCCAGAGTGCCGAGGACCAGCTCATGGACTACTTCTCGGAGGCCGAAGTTGTCAAGGCGGTGGAGGCGCTGCCCGACGCCTATCGCATGGCCGTGCTGCTGGCCGACGTCGAAGGGTTCAGCTACAAGGAGATCGCCGAAATCCTAGACATCCCGGTGGGCACGGTCATGAGCCGGCTGCATCGTGGAAGAAAATCGCTGCAGAAGGAGTTATACGAGTTTGCAGCGTCTCGTGGCTTGACCGCCTCTCCGGCGAACGCAACGCACTCCGTGAACTGATGGCAACGAGCCGATGTTGCGACACGATCGCACCGGGCTTCGCCATCCACAACTGATCACAGGGCAAACATGGAAGAACTCGACGACGAACCCGGGGGTCGAGTCGACAACGAGTCCGACCGACCTTTCTCATGCAACCCGACAGTGGAGGAGCTCTACAACTACATCGATGGCTACCTCGATGACTCCCAGCGGGCCGAGTTTCGATCCCACCTCCAACGCTGCAACGGCTGCGACGACGTCTATCACTTCGAGGTCGGCCTTCGCAGTTTCATCGGCTCCCGGGTCCGGCAGGTCATGCCTCCCGACGCCCGACGGCGGATCATGGATTCCCTGGAGAACCTGTTCTGAACACGGTGGCCCGGCCGGGGTCCGGGAGCTGAGGCCGGGACAGTACACTGGGAACCATGTTTCAGTTAGCGGTTGTATGGCACTACTGGATCGGCTTTCTTCTCGCCATCGGCGCGGTCTTGGCCGTCCTCGGCGTCATCGTCGGATATCTGCTGAAGGTCGAGAATCCCCGATACCCCAAGCGATAGTCCAGGCCCGCTTCCCCGAGGGTGGTCGATCCGTCGTCACGAGCACCCGAGCCCTGATCACCGAGAGCCTTGATCACCGAACGCACTGTGAGTAGCCCTTGAGCAACAATGTCGACTGGAAGTTGGCTCGGTCGGTCGCCGGGCGGGTCTCCAACCCCGATCCCCGTTTCGCCGAGCCTCATGTTCGGGACGGCCTGGAATCGGATCTGCTGGAGCTGACGACGCAAGCCGAGGAGCTGGTGGAGTCGGAGACCGGGCTGGTGTCCCTGGGCGGCCCGGCAAAGGCCCGGGTCACCGATCGCATTGGCTGGGTCGACGCCAACCTGGCCAGTTTCAATCGCCTGGTCGGGCCCCTACTCCATCGACTCCATGAGGAGGAACAGTCGAAGAACGGTGACGGTTCGGATGATGAACCGGGGTTCTTCGACCGGGTCGGTTCCACCCTCACCGAAACGATGCCGTTCGGGCGCCGGCTCGCTCCGGTGGTAGGTCCTGCCGTCCGGGGCGTCGGGTCCACGGTTGGCGGCGCCGTCAACGACGCATCGGAGTACCTCAGCCCCAAGGTGGCCGGCATCGAGGTTGGTGCCCTGCTGGGGTGGATGTCGGGTCGAGTGTTGGGTCAGTACGACCTGCTCATCATCGAGGACGAACGGCCCGAGGACCAGGACTGGGTGTACTACGTTGGCCCCAACATCTTGATGCTGGAGGAGCGCTACGCCTTCCCGGCCCGGGAGTTCCGGCTGTGGATTGCGGTCCACGAGTGCACCCACCGGGCCCAGTTCACCGGTGTGCCCTGGCTTCGGCCCTACTTCCTGTCATTGGTCAACGAGCTGCTCGACTCGGTCGACCCCGATCCCAAACGTCTGCTGGACACCGTGCGTACCGCGATGGGGGAACGGCGCACCGGTAACGGGCCGACACTTGCCGACGGTGGTCTGTCGATGCTGCTGGCCACGCCGGAGCAACGCACGACGTTGAACAAGGTGAGCGGCCTGATGAGCCTGTTGGAGGGCCACGGCGACATCACCATGGATCGGGCCGCCGTCGACATCATTCCCAGCCAAGCCCGTTTCCACAAGGTGATGAGCCAGCGGCGCAAGAACGCCTCCGGTGTCAGTAAACTCATTCAGCGCCTGACCGGGCTGGAGGCCAAGCTGGCTCAGTACGAGGAGGGCGAGAATTTCGTGAACGCAGTGGAGGCGGCCGGCGGCCGTTCTCTGTTCGATGAGGTGTGGGCCGGACCCGAGAACCTGCCCACCATCGATGAGATCCGCGATCCCGACCTGTGGATCGCCCGGATCGGTTCCCCAGTCAGCTGACCGGGCCGGGTGCGCAATGCGGACGCTGTCGGCTGACCGGGCCGGGTCCGCCAGGCGGGCGCTGTCGGCTGATCAAGCCGGTCGCAGGACGCCCTTGTCGGAAGCCCGAGCCGTGATCGACGTCGATGTCGATGAGCTACTGGCCCGGTGCCGCTTCCCGCCACCGGGAACCGAGGTCACGTGCGCCGTGTCCGGTGGTCCAGATTCGTTGGCCCTGCTGGCCCTGGCCTGTCGGGTCGGGCTGTCGGTGACGGCCGTCCACGTGGATCACGGCCTAAGACCGGATTCGGCAGCCGAAGCCGATGTGGTCAGGGCGGCGGCCGAACGGTACGGGGCCCGGTTCCGGGCCGAGACGGTGTCAATCGATCCGGGGTCCGACCTGGAACAGCGGGCCCGACTGGCCCGACGCGAGGCGGTCGGCGCCGATGCCATGACCGGTCACACCGCCGACGATCAGGCCGAGACCGTGCTCATCAACCTGCTGCGGGGGGCCGGGCTCCACGGCCTGGGGGCCATGGATCCCGATCATCGCCACCCCTTGCTCGAGCTACGGCGATGGGAGACCGAGGCGTTGTGCCGGAAGCTGGGTCTGGAAACGGTGGACGACCCGACGAACCAGGACCCCCGCTTCGTCCGCAACCGGATTCGCAACGAAGTGCTGCCGCTGCTGGCCGACGTCGGCCGGCGGGATCCGGTGCCCCTGCTGGCACGGACCGCCGATCACGCCCGGGCCGTGGCCGCCGACCTCGACACCCTGGCTGCCGACGTCGACCCTACCGACGCCCGGGCCCTTCGACGGCTGCCGGCGACCGTGGCCGGCCAGGCCCTGCGGCGCTGGCTGACCTCACATCGGGGTCACCCACCGACCGCGGCCGATCTGCAGCGGGTCATGGCGGTGGTCGAGGGCTCGGTTCGGGCCTGTGAAATCTCCGGTGGCCGTCGGGTGGCTCGGACCGGGGGTGTGCTGCGCATCGAGCCCGATGCCGGAACCGCAGGGGACTGAGAGCGGGATTTGACCCATCCCGGAAGCCGGACCTCACCCCGATACAGCGATACCGCGCCCGATACACTGCACCAACAGTGGTTTCAGCTACACAACCAACGGGCGCGTCCGTTACCGGTGTCCCCACCGTCATGGGAATCCTCAATGTGACTCCCGACTCGTTCAGTGACGGTGGCCTGTTCCTCGATCTGGACGACGCAATCGAACATGCCCGAGAGATGATGGCCGAGGGGGCCGACATCATCGACGTCGGCGGCGAGTCGACGCGTCCGGGGGCCGAACTCATCGATATCGACACCGAGATGAAGCGGGTGCTGCCGGTGATCGAAGCCATCAGCCCTCTCACCCGAGTGGCGGTGGACACCAGGCATCCCGAGGTGGCCCACGCCGCAGTGGCCGCCGGCGCCACCATCATCAATGACATAAGCGCTTCTCTGGGTCGCCTGGCCGCCGAACTCGGGGTGGGCTGGATCGCCATGCACATGAAGGGTGAACCCGGCACCATGCAGCGGGATCCCAGCTACCGGGATGTCGTGACCGAAGTGAGGGACTACCTGGTGGAACGGGCCGACGACGCCGTCACCGCCGGATTGACCGAGTTGTGGATCGATCCCGGGTTCGGGTTCGGCAAGACGTTGAGCCACAACCTGCAGCTGATGGCCGCCATCGACAGCCTGGTGGCCACCGGCTATCCGGTTGCCGTCGGGACCAGCCGCAAGTCGATGCTGGGACAACTCCTGGCCCGCTCCGACGGCGCCGACCAGCAGACTCCCCCGGATGACCGGTTGGTGGGTTCCGTCGTCACCGCCACCTATGCCATGCTGCAAGGAGCGGCGTTGGTTCGAGTACATGATGTAAAGGCGGCCAAGCAAGCCGCGACCGTTGTCGCGGGTGACCCGAGCGCATCGGGAGAAAGGTGACATGGCCAAAGGCAAGTGGGCACAGGGGATCACACCCCGAGCGTTTCAGTGGGTGATTCAAGATCAACTTGCGGTGTGTGAACGACCCGGGGGCTTCGGGGCCGAGCACCGCAAGGTTCGCCGTCAGGAGGAGATCATCTGGATCCGCGAGAATGGATTCGCGTTCGTGATCTCGCTTCTTCCGTCCGACCACAATCTCCACGCCTACGACGAGCAGGGCATGCCGTGGAAGCACTGGCCGTTCTCGAGCGGTCTCGATCTTGACCTGGCTCTGCCCCAGATGTACACCGAGATCCAGAAGCTGCTGGCCGCCGACAAGAAGATCATGCTCCACATGGAGGAGGTCGGTGACCGGCTGGCCGGGCTCATGGCCGGCTACCTGCGGTGGACCGAGATGGTGCCGGTGACCCACGAGGCCATCATCGTGGGGGAGCGGCTGTTCGGTCGGCAGATGGGCCCGGAGGGCCGGGCCATCGTCAACGCCGCGGCCGAGGCCCCCAAAGTGGTGCCGGAGCCCAAGGTGAAGGCGGTGGCCGAGAATGGCGCCGACTGACCGCAAGCTGCGAACAAGCGACCGGATCGAGATCCGGGGTCTGGAGCTTCTGCTGTTCTGCGGGGTGCTGGATGAGGAGCAGACACGGCGTCAGCCGTTCCGCCTCGATCTCGACCTCTACGTCGACATGGCGACCGCCGGGACAAGCGACGATCTGTTCGATACGGTCGACTACGGCGCCGTCATCGACACCGTGTCGCAGACGATGACCGGGGAACGGTTCCAGCTGCTGGAGCGCGCCGCCTCCCGGGTGGCCGAGCTGGTGCTTGGTGGTGACGCCGAGGGTGAGTCGGCCGATACCGGTAGTGAGGCCCCGGTCCACGCTGTCACCGTGCAGATCCACAAGCTGCGGCCCCCGGTGCCGTCCCACGTCGAGTCCACCGGAGTACGCATCCATCGTTGGCGCAACACCGCATCCTGAGCGGTCGAGGCTCACGCTCGATGGATCGGTATCGATGACCGGCACTACCACCGCCTACCTCGGGCTCGGCTCCAACCTGGGTGACCGCCGTGAGATCCTGCGCCGGGCCGCCGGCGCCCTGGATGAGGTCACCGTGGTGTCCCCGGTGTACGAGACCGACCCGGTGGGCGGTGTGGAGCAGGAGGCGTTCTACAACATCGTGGTCGAGGTCGAGACCAGGCTGAACCCCCACGAGCTATTGGCTCGGTGTCAGGAACTGGAACGGGCCGAAGGGCGGGTCCGTACCGTGCGATGGGGGCCGCGGACCCTGGATGTGGACCTGCTACTCTACGGCGATCGTCGGATCGACACCCCGGACCTGGTGGTGCCCCACCCCCGCATGCACGAACGGAACTTCGTGATGGTGCCGTTGCTCGATATCGATCCCGCCCTGGTCGGGCATCGGTTGCTGGCCGGCTACGATCCGGCCACGGCGATCGGCGAGGTAAGAAAGGTAGGCCCACTGTGAAACAGGTGAGACGGTGAAACAGTGAAACAGGTGCGGGAGCTGTTGGCCGGAGCCCGGCTGCTCGAGATGCCACGGTTCGAGGACGACCGGGGCTCGTTCTCGGTGCCCTATGAGCAGACCGCGGCCGGCAATGCCGGGCTGTCGGAACTGTTCGTGCAGGATAACCACTCGATCTCCAAACGGCCCGGCACCATTCGGGGTATCCATCTCCAGTTACCTCCGTATGAGCAGGGCAAGCTGGTCCGGGTACTGAGGGGTCGGGTGTTCGACGTGGTGGTCGATCTTCGACCCGGGTCGGCCACCGTGGGTCAATGGGCCTCGGTCGAGCTGGTCGCCGGGCCCCGTCAACTCTGGATTCCGGCCGGACTGGGCCACGGGTTCTGCACGATGGAACCGGACACCGAGGTGTTCTACAAGGTCGATGCGCCCTACGCCCCGAGCCACGAGGTGTCACTGCGCTGGGACGATCCCGACCTCGACATCGATTGGGGGTTTGGGCCCGACGAAGTGATGCTGTCGGACAAGGATGCCCGGGGTATGGCCCTGTTCGAAGTACTGAAGGCCATAGAATCGGCCGGGGGAGCCTGACCAAACCGGCCCCCTACCGCCGCAAGCAAGCCAGTGAGAGGGCGTCTGTGAGAGTTCTAGTGACCGGAGGTCTGGGGTTCATCGGATCGGCGGTGATCCGTCACCTCGTGGCCGACACCGAACACGAGGTGCTCAACCTCGACAAGCACACCTATGCCGCCACCAGCGGGTCGGTGGCCGCCGTGGCCGACTCCGACCGGTACCGCCACGAAGAGGCCGACATTGCCGATGGTGTCGCCGTGGCCGACATCCTGGCACGGTTCCGACCAGACGCCATCGTGCACCTGGCCGCCGAATCCCACGTGGATCGATCGATCGACGGACCGGGCGAGTTCATCCGCACCAATGTGGTGGGGACCTATGAGCTACTGCAGGCGGCTCGGGATCATGCCGAAAGCCGGGGGGTCCTCGACCGGTTGCGATTCGTGCACGTCTCAACCGACGAGGTGTTCGGCTCGCTCGGCGCCGGCGACAAGCCGTTCGATCCGTCCACCCCCTACGATCCCCGGTCTCCGTACTCGGCGTCCAAGGCGGCGGCCGATCATCTGGCCCGGGCCTGGTTCGAGACCTACGGCCTTCCCACCATGGTCACCAACTGCTCCAACAACTACGGGCCGTTCCACTTCCCGGAGAAGCTGATCCCCCTCATGATCATCAAGGCCCTGGCCGGCGAACCCCTGCCGGTGTACGGCGACGGGAGCAACGTGCGGGATTGGCTCTATGTCGACGATCACGCCGCCGCCCTTGTCGCCGTCCTGGAATCCGGCACTCCGGGCCGGACCTACACCATCGGCGGCAACGCCGAGCGGTCCAACCTCGACGTGGTTCAGGCCGTCTGTGATCTGGTCGACGCCGCCGTCGGTGACGAGGTCG
>JAHEJM010000058.1:0-7185 GCA_024638815.1 Acidimicrobiales bacterium
CTGATGGGCCTGGACTTCTACCGCAGGGTGATGGACCTGGAGGAGAAGTACCGGCGACCGGGCATGACCTATCTCAACACGATGCAGACCAACGGCACGTTGTTGACCGATGAGTGGTGCGAGTTCCTGGCCGAACACCACTACCTGATCGGGATCAGCATCGACGGTCCGCGTCAGCTGCACGACACGTATCGGGTGACGAAAAAGGGCGAGGGGACGTTCGACAAGGTGATGCGGGGCCTGCGCCTGCTCCAGAAACACGGGGTCGACTACAACGTCCTGACCACCGTCAACCGGACCAACGCCGACTACCCGTTGGAGGTGTACCGCTTCCTGCGGGACGAAGCGGGCACGGATTGGATGCAGTTCATCCCGGTGGTGGAACGGGTCGACGAGCACGGGAACCCCGCCGATCTACGAGGCGCCCATGCATCGGAACGATCGGTGCGACCGGAGCAATTCGGCACCTTCCTCATCACCATCTTCGACGAGTGGATGCGCCACGACGTCGGATCGGTCTTCGTGCAGACCTTCGAGGCCACGGCCCGCAACTTCGCCGGCCTGCAGGGCCGGTCGGGTATGTGTGTGTTCAACGAAACCTGCGGAACCGGACTGGCGCTCGAGCACAACGGCGATCTGTTCTCCTGCGATCACTTCGTCGATCCCGAGTTCCTGATCGGCAACATCGCCGAGCACAGCATGGCCGATCTGGTGGGCGGCCGGCAGCAGTACGAGTTCGGTCAGGACAAGCTGACCGGCCTCCCGCAGTATTGTCTGGACTGCGATGTGCGGTTCGCCTGCCACGGGGAGTGCCCGAAGAACCGCTTCACGTTGACCCCGGACGGGGAACCCGGCCTCAACTACCTGTGCGCCGGGTTCAAGGCCTTCTTTCACCACGTCGATGTTCCCATGCGGATCATGATCGATCTGATGGGCAACAACCGACCGGCGTCCGATGTCATGGAGATCATCGCCGGTATGGATCGGCCGTTTGCCGACGAGTTGCACCGAGCAGGCCGCAATGAGTCGTGTCCCTGCGGTAGCGGGCGAAAGGTGAAGCACTGCCACGGCAAAGCGGCGGCGACACCGCCGCCGGTCACGCTGCCGGTGGGCCGTGACGCCCCCCGCCCTCCGGTCACCGAGCGCGCCCGACTCGCCAACGCCCGATCCGACACACCGCCCGACTGAGCGCCGGGGCCACGGCGCACCGACCGCTGCCGACGGCGACTACTTCCTAGGTGTCTGCTCGATCAAACCCTTGGTCAGCGCATGCGCCGCCGCCGGCCTCGGTCACCTGCTCCAAGACCCGGTCGAGGTTGAACGCACCCGGTTTCCGACGCGGTGGGAACTCCCGGAAGCTCTGGATCTGCTCTCGGCTCGCTGCTCGTAGAAGACGGCCAGTGTTGGGTTTACCACCGGGCATTGTCGACTCCTCCTCAGCTCGACCGCATCGCATCCCGGGGCCTCGACTGTTGCCTCACCTGAACCGGGCGATGCTCACCAGCGACGACGTCGTCGATGAGCGGCGAGTGCAACCACCACCGTCGGCCGCCTGGGCCGGCCACGGTCTTCCGGCCCCGTTCTTCGGTCCGCCCAGGTAGGCGGCCGATGCGGTGCTGGCCTTGGGCCAGCTGGACATGGGCCGAGTCCAGCTCTCGCCCCGGGTCCGGCCTCCTACGACCCACTGGCTCCCCTGTTGTACCGCCAACCGGATCGCCGGCCCCCGGGAGCAGCCCTTGCCTTCCGAACGGCTACGGAGCCCGGGGAACCTCCAACTCGCTGTCGCCGAAGCGATGTACGGTCACCTCACCCCACGGGTCGCCGGGTTCAACCATCCAGTACTCGATGCCGTGCTCCCGACAGAACTCCTTCTTCGGCCCACTGTCCTTGGCCCGGGTCGACGGCGACAGCACCTCGATGAGGAGCACCACGTCGGCGGCGTCGATGATGGCAGGGTCGTCGACGAGCAAGGTCTTGGGCACGATGACGATATCGGGAACGATCCACGTCTGACCGTGATGGACCCGAACTTCGGTTAGCACCTCGAGGTTGTCAGGCGCCGACTGGACGAGAGCTATGCACAGTCGGACAATCGAACGTTGATGGTGAGAACGTGGTCGATTCAAGCTGTAACTCCCGCCTATGAACTCGGCTCGACTCCCGGGGGCGGCCGTTTCCATGGCGTTCAGTACTGCTTCGACCTCATGGTCTGCCCAGGATTCGTCAACCTCGTGCTGGTCCTCGACCGTGACAGCCATACCCATAACGGTACCGTAGTGACCGGGTGTGACGCCCAGCGCCAAGCTCAGCCCGTGCCCGCTCGGGCATCGTCGATGGTCACCGCAAGCTGATCGTAGGTGATCTCCTCACCGACCCAGCTCGTGATCTGTTCCCAGAGCAGATCGGTGCCGATATCGGGCGGCATGGCATCGGAGGCGTCGGCCCGGATGACGTCGGCATTGCGTAGCAACTCGGTTGCGGCCCGATCGACCGGTGTGAGCCGGTCGATGTCGACCGTCTCATGGAGGCGCAGGTGCCCGCCTACTTCATGCATGGTGTACACGATCCGGTCGAACCCCCTCGGAAACAACTCGTCGACCGCAGCCATGGCTTCGTCGTCCGGTTCGGTAAGCGTTGCCTCCCTCATACCACGCAGCAGCCGGCCCAGTGCGGTCAACTCAGGGGAACGCACGTGGCTCGAATCGTCTTCCACCGACGGCATCACCTTTTCCGGTCGGGTGAATGTGCGGCTACGACACCCAGGACTTGAGCTTGTCCACCGTGCCCAATGGATCGGGACCGGCGGGCTGGATCTGGAGCATGGTCACCCCGGCGTCCCGGAATGCCTGAACCCGCTCCCGCACGTAGCCCTCGTCACCGGCCAGGGTGGTGGCGGCCAGGAACTCCTCGGGCACGGCGGCCATGGCCTCCTCCTTGTGGCCGTCGAGGTAGAGATCCTGGATCTTCTCCGCCGCTTCCTCGTACCCGTACTTGCGGAAAATGTTGTTGTAGAAGTTCTTACCCTTGGCTCCCATTCCCCCGACGTAGAGGGCGGCCATGAACCGGCCGGCGTCCCGCAGCTTCCGTGCCTCCTCCTCGTCACAGATGGCCACCGTCCCCCCGGCCACCACCTCGAGAGGCGCCAGGGCCGCGTCTCGCTTGGCCCGACCGGCTTGCAGCGACTCACCCCACACATCGACCGCCTTCTCCGGGTGGAAGAACACCGGTATCCAGCCGTCGGCGATCTCGGCCGTCAACTCCACGTTCTTGGGTCCGAGGGCGGCGATGTAGACGGGAATATCGGCCCGTTTCGGGTGATTGACCAGCTTCAGCGCCTTGCCCAGGCCGGTGCCCTGGTCGGGGGGTAGCGGCAGCTGGTAGTTGGGCCCGTCGTGTTCCACCCGGTCCCGGCGCCAGACCTTGCGGCAGATATCGATCAGCTCCCGCTGCCGGCTCACCGGGTTGTCGTAGACCACACCGTGCCAGCCTTCGATGACCTGAGGCCCGGAAGCCCCGATGCCGAGGATGAAGCGGCCCTGGCTGACCGCATCGAGACCGGCAGCGGTCATGGCCGTCAGGGCCGGAGTGCGGGAGTAGATGGGGAGGATGGCCGAACCGAGCTGCATGGTCTCGGTCTTGGCCGCCAAGTAGCCGAGGATGCTGACCGCGTCGAACCCGTACAGCTCGGGTACCCAGCCTACGTCGAGCCCGGCCTTTTCAAGGTCGACGGCCGCTTCGGCCGCCGGTACTGGATCACCGGAATAGGTCAACATCATCGACAGTCTCACGGCCATCTCCTCGCGCTGGTTCGGGACTCCACAACCTAGTACGGCGAGACGGTGCTCGCCGACCCGACTTTGCCCTCCGGCCAAACGTCGCCGAAACTTGACTCAATCGCAGACATCCACGCCACCAAGCGAAACTGGCGGTCCTGCGACCTGCGACGCGGAACCAGGCGTGGCCGTGACCCATTCGAGCGCCCGAACGATCAGACGCCGATGGTCGGGATCGGTCAGCGACGCCCTTCCCTGGTCCGGTCGGCTCGTCGTCGGCCCTCGGCCAACTTCCGGCTGGTCCTCGGCCCATCCAGGGGACGAGGAACGGCCAAAGCTCAAAGGGGCGTGGCGGTTTGAGGGCAGGGTGGCCTCAGCCGGGTCAGGTACCGCAGAAGGTCTGGTAGCCGGCGTAGAACGCGTCGGGCGCGGGCTTGGCGTAGTTGTCGTCGGCCGGTTCGACCCCGGGGCGGCGCCCATACGGGTTGGTCACCACCTCGAGCAACCGGTGGAAGGGCTGAAGGTCTCCGACGGTGGCCGAGTTCAGCGCCTCCTCCACCAGATGGTTGCGGGGAATGTACAGAGGGTTGACACTGTCCATGGCGTCGGCCACCTCGGGCCGCGGTCGGCCAACGTGATCGAGCCGGGTCGTCCATCGCCCCAGCCACCTTTCGAGCTGATCCCGCCCGGCCCGACCACCGTCGAACAGCGCCCACAACCCGTCCTCGTCGCCTCGCAGGTAGTGGGCAAGGGCTCGGAACGTCGAGGTGTGATCGACACCGGCCTCCTGCAGCAGCTCCACGAACGCCCCGAACAGGGCGGCGTCGTCAGGGTCGGGTTTGGGTGGATGCCCATCCGATGACCCCCCACCCGCTGCCGGCGGCGTCAGCCCGAGCTTGGCCGCCATACCTCTGGCCCAGTGGTCCCGGAACCGGTCGGCGAAGGAGTCGAGGACCTCGGTGGCGGCTCCGATAGCCACATTGAGCTGGTCCTTGTCGGCCTCCGACGCATCCTCGGCGAGGGCCCTCTCGTTGCCGACCATCAGCGGAAGCAGGGTCTCGGCCAGCCGGGACAGATTCCAGTGGGCCATGGTCGGCTGGTTGCCGAAGGCGTAGCGGCCCTGATGGTCGATCGAGCTGTAGACGGTTCGTTGGTCGTAGCCGTCCATGAAGGCGCACGGTCCGTAGTCGATGGTCTCACCGGAAATGGCCATGTTGTCGGTGTTCATGACCCCGTGGATGAAGCCGATCAGCATCCACCGAGCCACCAGGGCGGCTTGGGAGTCCACCACCCGCTCCAGGAACCGCAGATACGGCTCGTCGGTCTCGGCCACGTCGGGATAGTGGCGGGCGATGGTGTAGTCGGCCAGACGGCGGAACACCGAACGGTCGGGCAGCCGCACCGCGTATTCGAAGGTCCCGACCCGGATGTGGCTCGCCGCCACCCGGGTCAACACGCCACCCGGCACCAGACCTCGACGGTGGACCTGTTCCCCGGTTTCCACCACGGCCAGGGCTCGGCTGGTGGGTACACCGAGGGCGGCCATGGCCTCGGCGATCAGGTACTCCCGCAGCATGGGTGCCAGCTCGGCCTTGCCGTCACCGCCCCGGGCAAACGGGGTCCGACCCGAACCCTTGAGGTGGAGGTCGAACCGCCGACCGGTCGGGTCCACCACCTCGCCCAGCAGTAGCGCCCGACCGTCACCCAATCGAGGCGAGTAGCCACCGAACTGGTGACCGGCATAGGCCATGGCCACCGGTTTCGAACCGACGGCCACGACATTGCCGGCAAACACGGCTGCCCCGGTGTCCGAGTCCAGGGTGTCGACGGCATCGGCGTCGAACCCGAGCGACTGCGCAAGCTCCCGGTTGAAGGCGATCATCTGCGGCTCGGGAACCGGATTCGCCCTCCACTCGACCACCAGCTCGGGCAACTCCTGGGAGAACGAGTGCTCGAGGTCGACGCCGAAGGTCGCGGACTCGCGTTCCTGGGACTCGGTCACCTCAATCACCTCGGTCGTCTCGGCAGTCTCGGCAGTCTCGGTCGTCTCGGTCGTGGTCACCTCGGAGTGGGCCATACTTCAGCATGCCTCAACCCGGCCACGAATCGGACGGGCTCCCTTTTGGCCGGATCGACGCCGAGACGGCCTGAGTTGCCGGGTTCACGGCCCGATGCTCAGCCTGAACCGGTCCGGAGTTCGTCCAATGCCGCCCTCAGGAGATCGTCCACACCCAGGTCCGTTGCCCGGTTCATCAAGTCGTCCAGATCCAGGTGCTGTGACTGAGCGGCCAGTATGCCGACGACATCGCGCCACTGACGGTCCGACACGGCACCTCCCTTGCGACACCAGTCCAGTTTCCGGAGGATCTGATCTGCCGGCGCCACAACCCAGATGGGTGTGTCCACACCGGGAAGAGAGACCTGGACTCTGTTGTCGAGCTGTCGGCGATCGAGAACATGATCCGTGGCCATAAACAGATCGATCTTGAACGACTCGGGAGAGATGATGTTGAACGACGTACCGCAGGCGATCGACTCCGTGGCGAAGTCGACCGGCACATAGAATCCACGGCCGGTCAGGACATCGGCGATCTCGGCGAAGGTCGCCGCATCAACCGACACCGCAATGTCGGCGTCGATCGTCGAGCGCGGCTCGCCGAACAAGGAACTGGCCATTGAACCGCTCAGGGCGTAGCGAACCCCGTAGCGTTCGAAGATCTGGGCCAGTTCTGCGACGACGGCAATCGGGTCAGTCACGGCGGCGGCGATGTCGGATTACACGCTGCGCCAGATCCGTTCCGTAGCGCCGCTCCAGCAGCAGGTGTTCGACCCGATCGGCGTCGGCGTCCGGTTCCCGCAACAGTATTCCGGCCACAGCCAAGCGCTCGGTGGCAACCGACATGGCAACCATCTGCTCAGCCCGCTCGGCAACCGACATGTCGGTGAACGCCCGCACAACACGCTGCCAGACTTCGGGAGAGGTGTCTCGCGGCCTCCACGCCGGGGCGTCGATCTCGGCATGCATGGCACAAGTCTACTGGTGGGATCTCGCCGGGCACCGGCACCGGCACGGCGGATATCGGCCGGCGAACTTTGAGCCGCCCACGACCCCATAGCGGGTCGCAGCAGGCTCAAACTACGATTGGGAGGGGTCGCAGGACGCTCAAAGTTCAGCTTGCACGGGTCGGCACCACGAACACCGCCGCCGTCCGAGCCGGCACGGTGAAGGTACCGGTGGCGGCATCGAAGCTCGAGGTCTTGACCGTCTCATCCACCGAATCGACGAGCACCGGATGCAGCTCGACCCGGTCGTCCACCAGCGATGGATCGGTGTAGGTCACGGCCTCGGTGGTGGGGTTGAACAGCACCACCATGCCGTCGGCGTCGGGGTCGATGTCCTCCAGTTCGGCCC
>JAHEJM010000058.1:7285-25533 GCA_024638815.1 Acidimicrobiales bacterium
GGGGTCGGCGGTGTAGCCGGCCGGGGAACCGTTGTAGTCGACGTCGGCGCCGGTGACGGTGGCCCCGGTCCGATCCACGAAGCTGTAGCCGACCAGGTTGCCGGCCAGGCCGACCCGGATCTGGTCGGCCGCCAGCAGCAGCCGCTGCTTGGCCGTGGCCTCGTCCAATACCAAGCCCGCCCCCGGGCCGTCGTTGGGGTCGTACCACAGACCATTGATGTACCCCTGGTTGGTGACCAGGGAGTCGCCGCCGTCGAGCACACCGCCGCCCCGAACCGCGTCCCGCAGACGGTCGGAGAAGGTGGCGATACCGGTACCGGCCATGTTGAGCTGAGTGGCTTGGACGAACCGGGCGTTGTCGGCCACCTCACCGAAGTTCCAGCCCTCGCCATAGAGCAGGATCTTCGAACCGTCGACCCCGTCGTCGGCCAGAGTCAAAGCGTCGAGGGCGGCCCGAACATCGAGGATGTTCTGCCTCGAATGGTGACCCATCAGGTCGAAGCGGAAACCGTCGACCTTGTAGTGCCTGGCCCAGGTCACCACCGAGTCGACCATGAGCTTGCCCATCATGGCGTGCTCGGTGGCGGTGTTGGGGCAACAGGTCGAGGTCTCGACCTCACCGGAGTCACTGAGGCGGTGGTAGTAGCCGGGCACGATCCGGTCCAGGACCGAGAACTCGCTCTGGCCGGCGGCGTGGGTGTGGTTGTAGACCACGTCCATCACCACCCGCAGCCCCGTGTTGTTGAGCGCGTACACCATCTCTCGGAACTGGACGACCCGGGTGGTGCCGTCGGGATCGGTGGAGTACGAGCCCTCGGGCACGGTGTAGTGGAACGGGTCATAGCCCCAGTTGAAGCCGTCCTGATCCCGCAGGGGCGAGATCAGAGCCTGCTGCCGGCCGGAATCGGGCGGGAACGAGTTCAGGGTCGCTCGATCCGGTTCGGTCCGCTCCGCCGGGTTCTCGTTGATGGTGGCGATGTCGAACACCGGGAGCAGGTGGACGTAGCCCATGCCGGCCTCGGCCAGGGCGGCCAGATGGCGCATGCCGTCGGAGTCGGTGTGGGTGAAGGCGGCGAAGGTACCCCGATCGGCCTCCGGCACCGACTCGTCCCAGATGGAGAAGTCCCGGACGTGGAGCTCGTAGATGGCCCCAAGTCCCCCCGGGACGGCGTCCTGGAACCTCTCCACCGGGGGCCTGGTCACCGCATCCAATCCGGCGGGGGCCAGGGTCGGATCGCCCAGATTGACGATCTGGCTCCGCTCGGAGTTGCGGGCCAGCGACACCGAGTAGGGGTCGGTGACCAGGTTGGTCTCCACCGCATCGGTGGCGGGCACGTAGACCTCCACCTCATAGAGGTAGAAGTTGCCGTTCCATGACTCATCCCCGACGGCCGACCACACCCCGTCATCGCCTGTCATCTCCAGCGTGGTGGCGTCGTGGGATCGGGGGCCGCCGAACAGCCGGAGTGACACCGACCCGGCCGTCGGCGCCCACAGCTTCAGCGTCGGGACGTTGCCATCCCAGACCACGCCCAAAGCCTCGTCGGTGGCATACAGGTCGTCGAGCACGCCGGCGATTTGCAGCCCGGTGCCGTCGACCCGATCCCCGTCGCCGTTCACGGCGACCACGACGACCTGCCCGGTGAGCAGCTCCGGCACCTTGGCCCTGTCGACCTGGGCGATGGTCAACGTCGGCAGTCCACCGAGGTGGAGCCGGCCGTCGATGTCATCGGGATAGGGGGAGCCCACCGTCAGGTCGAGGGACATGTCGGCCCCCCTGACACCGTTGCCGCTGTCGCCGGCACCATCGCGGCCGCCATGGCTCAGGCTCATACCACCGGTGGCGGCAGCACAAAGCCGATAGCTCAGCAAGCGGTCTTCGGCCGCCGACCAGACAATGGTCGATTCGTTGACCCAGTACGCCTTCTGATCGCTCAGGTTTCCTTCTGTCGTCGATCCTCCGCCGCCGCCGGCAGGGGAAGGACGAAGGGCGGGTCGGGATCGGCCCCCTGAAGCTGCCACACCTGGTAACCGTAGTGGGTGAAGTCGAGGAACTGATCGGTCCGGTCCTCGGGCCCGGTGGATGACGAAACCGGGTCTTGTCGGCCGGGGTCATGTCCATGCCGTTGGACGGCGGACTTAACTGCTGCAGCCCGTAGCCCACCGCAGTCAACGTATTGCCCTTCCGGCCCCTGTTGGCCAGAAGGCCTTCGACGGCATCGACATCGGGCACGGTGCCGGGCCCGGCACCGGAGCCCCCCGGCACCGGTTCTACACTCGACGGGGATGACCGTTCGCGTGCTCGGCGTGCCCTATGACGCCCAGTCGTCGTTTCTCCGGGGCCCGGCCCAGGCGCCGGCCGCCGTCCGGCGCGTACTGCACTGCGGTTCGGCCAACTACGAAACCGAGCTGGGCGGCGACGTCCATCCCGATCGCTGGCACGACCTCGGCGACCTGGATATACCCGACCACGCCGAACAGGCCCTGACCGTGATCGAGCAGGCGGCCCGCTCGGCGTCCGACGGCCACCGATTGCTGTCGATCGGCGGTGACCACATGGTCACCTGGCCCCTGGTCCGAGGTGTCGGCACCCACTGGCCGACGTTGACCATCGTGCATTTCGACGCCCACCCCGACCTCTACGACAACCTGGACGGCAACCGGTTCTCCCACGCCTGTCCGTTTGCCCGAATCATGGAGGAGGGTCTGGTCGAGCGCCTGGTCCAGATCGGCATCCGCACCCTGACCGGCCATCAACGGGACCAGGCCGAGCGGTTCGGGGTCGAGGTCCATGAGTATCGGACGTGGAATCGCAGCCTGCCCGATAATCTCGACGGGCCGGTCTATGTAACCATCGATGTTGACGCCCTCGATCCGGCGTTCGCCCCCGGCGTCTCCCATCATGAGCCGGGTGGGATGACCACTCGGGAACTGCTGAGCTGCCTTCATGAGCTGGCGGCACGCCCCGTCGAGGTGGTGGCGGCCGACCTGGTCGAGATCAACCCCCGGCGGGATGTCCACGACATGACGGCAATGGTCGGGGCCAAGCTGGTCCGCGAACTTCTCGGGCTGATGGCATCAGCCGGTGGCAGCGATCCGGTCCACTGACTAGCAACGCAATCGAGTCGGGTCAGGCGGCCTTGGCGGCGTCGCCGGAGCCGGCCTTGTCGTCGGTTAGCGGCAGGCGGATGTGGAACGTGGTGCCCTCGCCGATCTCGCTGTCGAAGGTGAGCGATCCGCCGTGCTTGCCGATGATCGACCTGGCGATGGCGAGGCCCTGACCGGAGCCTTTCCCCACACCCTTGGTGGTGAAGAAGGGCTCGAAGATGCGGTCCCGGATCTCCTCGGGCATACCGGCACCGGTGTCCGAGATGGCGATCTCGGCGTGGTCGCCATCGAGGCCGGTCGTGATGCGGATCGTGCCCTTGTCGCCGGTCTGTTCCTGTACCGGCTCGATGGCGTGAGCGGCGTTGACGACGATGTTGAGGATGACCTGCTTGAGCGGCCCGGCCAGGACCGGCACCAGGGGCAGTTCGGGATCGAGGCCGTCGAGATCGAGGTTGGCGGCGTACTTCCACTCGCTGCGGGACACCGCGCCGATAGTGGTGATGATCTCGTTGAGGTCAACGGGAGCCTTGTCGTCACTGCCAGGATGAGCGAATGACTTGAGGGCCCGGACGATCTGAGCGACCTGTTCTATGCCGTTCAGGCTGTCGGCCAGAGCTTGGGGGACCTCTTCGCTGAGGAACTCGATGTCGGCCTCGTCGGCCGCTTCCCGGAACTTCTCGACGTGACCGGCGGCGGCGCCGATGTCCTGTACGGTTTCAACCAGGGAGGCTGCAGCCGAGGCGACTTCAAGGAGACCGGAGAAGGATGTCTCGATGAAGCGGGTATTGTCGGAGACGTACTGAATCGGCGTGTTGATCTCGTGGGCGATGCCGGCGGCGAGGCCACCGATCGCTTCGAGCTTCTGGGCGTTGAGAAGCTCCGCCTGGGCGTTCGAGAGATCGGTCAATGCCTGCTGCAGCTCAGCAGTGCGCGTGCTGACCGTGTCCTCGATCGACTGACGGATGCGGATGAGTCGGGCGTGGAAGATGCCGATGGCGTAACCCGTGGCACCGAGCACGAACGGCGCGAGGTCGACGATATAGAGCACGGGTTGGCTGCGGTGCCCGGCGGCGATACCGGCCGGCGAGAGACCCCCGGCGGCCAACCATCCGACCAGCGGGAACGTGAACCCGAAGGCGATGCCACCGAGCAACCAGCGGAGCCTGATGCAGCGCTCGAGCTGCTTGCAGGTCTTGCCGGTGATCGACACGACTTGGGATCCTCGCTGCTCCATGCGTGACCAGCCTCCTCACGAGCTACGCAGTATCTATCGGCAGATCGCGGGCGGACAAAAGGGCGAACGAACAGAACGGTGGCGGAGGCTCGTCTCGAGTTCGGATTGATCAGAAACGATCTCGGGAACAGGTCGGGACGGATGATCTCAGCCGGTGACGCCAACCCGATCCACGGCGACCGACCCCAGTTTCTCGATCTCGAGCCGAGCCTGGGATCCGACCGGCAGCATCGACACCTGGGTTGCCGTCCCCGTGGTCACAGTCTGACCGGCGTCGATGCCGATACCGCGCCCGGCCAGGTGATTGACCAGCCAAACCAGGGCATCAACCGGGTGACCCAGCACGTCGGCACCGCTGCCGCTGCCGGTCACCTTGCCGTCCACGTTCATGGTCGCGGCCAGGGCGTCGAGCCGATCGGCCAAACCGGCCTCGAGGGGCACTCCGGGGCCGAGCACCAGCATGATATTGGCCCCGGCGTCGGCGATGATCAACCGAAGCGGAGCTCCGAGGAACTCCTGGTACCGCCCTCCGACAAACTCGATGGCGGGATGAACCGTCGCCACCGCCTCGACCACGGCGGCACGGTCATGGGGTTCGCCGGTCGGTCGGAGACCCGCCCCGAAGGTGAAGGCGAACTCTCCTTCCAGCAAGGGTTCGACGGCGAACGATTCGGAGATCACCACCGGCTCGGGGTCGCTGCTCGACGACCGGTCGGGTTCCAGCACGGTGTAGACCCGCCCGGCGAAGGGTCCGGCGGCGTTCAGCAGCCGCTGGGCATGCTCCGATGTACAGCCGATCTTCCACCCTCGCACCGGCCAGCCCGAGAGCTCGGCCACCACGTCATCAACATGGTTGGCCTCGACATCACCCGCCGGCTCCAGCTTCTGCCCGACGAGATCACCAAGATCCAGCGCCATTCCCTGCCGCCGGGACTCGATCAGGAGTCGAGCCAGACGCCGGGTCAACTCGATGTCGCCGGATTCGCCGGTGTGCTCCCTGTCGTCGGTCATGGCTGTGAAGTGTAGGAGGCGGTCGGCCAACGGTGCCGAGCCGATCGGCGGGGCAGGGACCGGGCCGCACGCCGAACGCACAACGGATGAGGCGAATCAGTACCCGGTGGCCACCATCAACGGAACAAAGCCCATGACGATGGTGGCCACCACTCTGGATCCGCGGCCCGAGCCGGTCACCGCTCGTCGCACAGCTGCGCCGCCTCCGACAGCCACTCGAGCCGGGCGTCGAGCACATCGATGCGCTCGACCTGGATGGTGATCCGGCCCTCGATCAGGTCGGCCAGATCGTCCCTGCCGGACTCCCGCGCCCATTCGGCCTTGTCGTGCAACCACAGGATCGAGCCTCGCACGTCGGCGTCGCCGTTGATCCGGTCGAGGGCCCGCTCCGCCCGATAGGTCACCAGCGGGACGCGGGCACACAGATGATCGAGTCGCTCCTCGAAGCGGGGATGATCGTGGACGGTCGCGTGTTCCGGCGGCTCGTTCTCCGACGCCCCGGCCACGCCGGGAAGGGCAAAGGCACCGGCACCGGCCATCAGCATCGCCGCCGCAATTTTGGTCATCCTGGACATGTGAAACACTCCTTCACTCGACTTGTCTCGGTCGATATCCAGGATCAGGCCGGAAGTTGTGAGACGTCTGTGACCGGCATGAGGTTACTCTGTGACCAACCGACCACGGCTCGGGCCGCAACCGCCGGCCACGGCGCCGAACTCACTCATGCGGTCGATTCACCCGAAGATCGGTCCCTAGAGGAGTCTCGCCGTGGGTCCATGGTCCCGTGACCCGGCGTGCTGCGGACGGTGAGTATCCGGCACCCTCGAGAAGCATTCGGATCGCCACACGGACGATGAAGCTGTCCTCGGTGAGCCCGACTGTGGTTGGCACGCCCCACACGGTAGACCCGGGGGGTCACGACATCTCAGTGATGTCGGGGTGGGGTGGAGACGTTGCCGCTGCGCATGAAGTGGCTCGGGGTGCAGGGGGTCGATCCCACGCCAGGACCTCGGTTGTGAGGCGGGCGTGTGTCAGCCGGGCCCTGACACATCTGAGCGAAGGTGAGATCGAGGCCGTAGTTAAACCATCCCAGGTCCACAACGTCTGTGGACACCACCGTTAGAGTCGGTAGGTGTCTTCGCACGGTGGGAGCCGCCGCCTCGCCGCGAGTGACGCTGTTCTCGACGTGGTGATCTGTACCTACAACCGGGCAGAGATGCTGCGGGGCACGCTCGACTCGCTCACGGAGCAGACCGTCGTGCCCGATGGAACCTGGCGAGTACTGGTGGTCGACAACAACTGCACCGATCACACACAGGCCGTGGTGGCCGAGTACGACGGAAGCCTCCCCGGTCTGCGGGTGGTTCCGGAGCCTCGACAGGGACTGACCGAGGCCCGCCGGCGCGGCCTCCTGGCCTCCGACGCGCCCTGGCTGGCCTTCGTCGATGACGACTGCCGGCCGGCGCCCGACTGGGTGGCCGAGGTCCTCCACTTCATCGATCTCCGACCCGAGGTGGCGGGGTTCAACGGCTTCAACAGTCTCCGGTTCGCCGACGGCGTTCGACGTCCGTGGGTCAACCCGGAGATGTTCGCCGCCATGAACCCCGTGAGCGGCGGCGAGCCGATACGTCGGCGAGAGCTGCACGGAGCCGGCCTCGTACTCCGCCGCCAGGCCGTGATCGGTTCCGGATGGCTGGATGCCCCCTATGTCGACGACCGACGAGGTCGGAGCCTGGTCTCGGGCGGCGACAACGCCCTGTCGATGCGAGCCGACGCCGGCGGGGACGGAGGTGGGCTGTGGTTCGTACCCCAGGTCCGGCTCGACCATCTCATCGACGTCGACCGGCTCCGGCTCGGCTACCTGACCCGATTGATGTTCCGCCTGGCCGAGTCGCGGCCGCTGATCGAGACCATGGTCTGGCCTGCATCCCGACCGGGCTGGCACCGTTGGTCGATCCGCTCGACAGCCCGTCGGACGGTCAAGGCCGCCATCGGCCGTGCGGCCTGGCCCGATCGTCTCCCGCTCGACCGAAACGGTAGCGGTCTAGCGGCCCGGGCCCGGGTCGTGCTCTTCGGGTGGGCCAACGCCATCGGGTACGCCGTCGGGTACGCCCGACTGGCGGCCGATCCGGACGGTCGCCTGGATGCGATACTCGGGCTGGTGGCACCGGGAGGGCCCGACCCGGTCCCGGCCCGCGCCCAAGCCCAGGCAGGCGCTGTTACCCCCGTGATCTCGAACCCCGGGCCGGCCGGCTCACGACCGACCTCAGCGGTGGCCATTGCCTGCCACAACCACGGGCACCTCCTGGCCGATGCCATCGACAGCGTGCTGGCCCAGACTCAGCTACCGGACGAGATCATCGTCGTCGACGACGGCTCGACCGACGACACCCGCCAGGTGGTCGAGCGGTACCCCGATGTCTGCTACGCGTACCAGACGAACCAAGGGCTGAGCGCAGCTCGGAACAAAGGGCTGGTACGGTCGTCGTCCGACGTCATCATCTTCCTCGACGCCGACGATCGGCTTCTCCCCGACGCGGTGGAGATCGGAACCCGGCGACTGACCGAGCGACCCGGGTTGGCCTTCGTGTCTGGCGGTTACGTACGCATCGACGAGCAGGGGGGCGTGCTGACCGCGCCGACCCCGGCCGCCGTCCCGGACGGCGAGAACTACTGCGCCTTCCTCCGGGCCAACTACGTCGGCATGCATGGGGCGGTGGCCTACCGGCGATCGGCCCTGGTGGAGCTGGGGGGCTTCGACACCGGGCTGACCTGCTGTGAGGACTACGACGTGTACCTCCGACTGTCCCGGATCCACCCGGTCGGCACCCACCCCGAGCTGGTGGCCGAGTACCGCACCTATGAGGGCTCGATGTCGGGCAACGACAAGCGGATGCTCTCGACGGTCATGGCCGTGCTCGAGGCCCAACGACCACATGTGGCCGGCAACCCCGAGCGTCAGGCGGCACTGGCCGACGGAGGCCATTACTGGTTCAACCTGTACGGTCAGCGGGCGTTCGATCGATCCGTCGCAGCCATCCGCCGCGGCAGCCGTTGGTCTGGCCTGCGAGACCTCGCCGTCCTCATCCGGCTCGCCCCGGGCCGGTCGTGTCAGCTGCTCTCGCACCGAACCTGGATGAAGTGGGTCCGTCGACGGGACCACCGCCGCAATGCCCGGTTGCAGGCCCGGCGACCGGCGACGGTCCGGATGGGCGAACTTCGGCGTACCGTCCCCTTCAGCCGAGAGTTCGGCTTCGATCGAGGCCTCCCGATCGACCGCTATTACATCGAACGCTTCCTCGCCGCCCACCGAAGCGACATCGCCGGGCGGGTCCTGGAGATCGGCGATTCCACCTACACCCACCGGTTCGGTGGTGAACAGGTCACCACGGCCGAATGCCTCCACATCGACGACCCGGCTGCGACCTACCAGGGCGATCTCAGTGACTGCCCCCAGATCCCGGACGGCAGCTTCGACTGCGCCATCGTGACCCAGACCCTCCATCTGTTGTACGACCCGAGGCGGGCCGTCGGCTCCCTTAACCGCATTCTGAAGCCAGGTGGCGTGCTCCTGGTCACCGTTCCCGGTATCAGCCAGCTCAGCGACGATCGGTGGAACGAGGAGTGGCACTGGTCCTTCACCGATCGTTCCCTCGGCCGTATGCTGCGCGAGCAGTTCGGCCCGGGCCGGGTGTCGGTCGAGGCCCGAGGCAATGTGCTGGCCTCGATCGCGTTCCTCCACGGGCTGTGCTCGGCCGAGCTGCGGACATCCGAGCTGGACGTCGACGATCCCCTCTACCAGACAGTGGTCTGCGGTCGATCGATCAAGTCCGAGGAGCCGGGATGACCTCGAAAGCCGTTATCAGAATCGCCCCCTCCCGTCGGCTGGCACTGCCCCGGCTGGGCGAGGTGGCACGTCGCCGTGAGCTGCTGGTCTTCCTGGCCTGGCGTGACATCTCGGCCCGCTATCGACAGTCGGTGCTCGGCGTCCTGTGGGCGGTCATCCAACCGTTGGCCATGATGGCCGCCTTCACCCTGGTCTTCGATCAGGTGGCCGGGATTGAGACCGGTGACACTCCCTACGCCCTGGTGGCCTTGAGCGGACTCGTCGTCTGGCAGCTCTTCGCCCGGACGCTGGCCGGGGTGGCCTATGTCGTGGTCGGCAATGCCGGCATGGTGACCAAGATCTACTTTCCCCGTCTCATCCTGCCGCTGGCCACGAGCCTGGCCGCCCTGGTCGACTTCGCCGTCGCCATTCCGGTGCTGCTGGCGATGATTGTCATCCTGGGGGGCGAGCTCTCCTGGACCCTGGTCCTCCTCCCCGCCGTCGGTCTGATGGCCACTGCCATAGCACTGGGCATCGGGCTCTGGCTGTCGGCCATCAACGTCCGCTTCCGGGATGTCGGCCACGCCGTGCCCTTTCTCCTTCAGCTCTGGCTGTTCGTAACCCCGGTGGCCTACCCGCTCTCGGCGCTGCCGGACCCCTGGCGGCGCCTGGCCCTGTTCAACCCGATGACCGGGGTGGTCGACGGCTTTCGCTGGAGCGTCCTGCGTTCGGGCGACTTCCCCTGGGGCGAGCTGGCGATGTCGGCCGTAACCGGGACCGTCTTCCTCGTCACCGGGGCCATCTTCTTCCAGTCGACGCAGCGATCGTTCGCCGATGTTGTCTGACCGTCTCGGCTCCCGCCGATCAGGTCTGGTCCTGATGTACCACCGGGTGGCCGACCTGGACGTCGACCCATGGGAACTGGCAGTGACCGAGGAGCACTTCGAGAGCCAGCTCCGACATCTCGCCGTGGAATGGAACCCGACCCCGCTCCGATCGATCGCCCTCGAGCGCCCACTCCTGACTCGAGGCCGCCCCAAGGTCGCCGTCACCTTCGACGATGGCTATGTCGACAACCTGGAGCGAGCCGTACCCATCCTCGAACGCTACGAGATCCCGGCCACGATCTTCATTACCACCGACACCATCGACCGGCCGGGCGAGTTCTGGTGGGATCGACTCGAGCACATCTTCCTGGCCACCGCCGACCTGCCACCACACCTGCCCGACGAGGCCGCCGCCCTGCTAGGCGACAATCCGGTCGTCGGCTCGGCCGATCTGGCCGCCGTCCAGGCCGGCCCATCATGGCGGGCCTGGGAGCCCTACCAGCACCCCCGACACGGCCTCTACCGCCGGCTCTGGCAAGCGTTGTTCGACTGCGCTGGGGAGGAGCGGACCCGCGTCATCGACACCCTCAGCGTTTGGGCCGGCCACCGACCCGAAGGTCGAGGGTCGCACCGAACCCTCGACCGAGCCCAGCTGGTCGAACTGGCGGCCCATCCCCTCGTCGATTGCCAGGCCCACTCAACCGACCATTCCCCTCTGCCGACCCTGACGGCGGCGGACCAGTTGACTGCCTTGCGTGACAGCCGGGCCCGGCTCGAGGCCCTGATCGGCGGCGACATCTACGGGTTCGCCTACCCCCACGGCGCTATCTCGCCGGCGACGCTCCGGCTGGCCGCCGAGGCCGGCTACACCTACTGCTGCACCACCCACACCGGCCCGGTCCACCGCTCCACTCCCGACCACGCCATCCCCCGCTGCGGGGTCGGCGACTGGGCCGCTCCCGAATTCGAGGCCCAGCTCTGTCGCTGGTGGGGCGGCGAGGGATGAAGCGAGCCTACCGGCCCGGTTCAGGGCAGGACCCAGCGGTGAGGGATCACGGTGCTGCCGTAGTTGGTGTGAGCGATGACGACCCGCCCGTCGATCGGACCCTCGACCACGTCGAAGAAGGCCGCGCCCTCGAGGTGGTCCTGGAGTTCACCGTGGAGGTAGACGGCCGCATTGATCCGGTACCGGCCGGGCATCAGGAGGCACTGCGGCAGCTCGCACGTGATCTGGTCGGGTGGGCCGGCACCGACCAGATCGGAGGCGCCGGCCACCTCGGAGTCGAAGAAGGTCACCGGGTGCCCCTGCTGGTCGTAGACGGTGAAGGAGCACGCCAGTCCCGGCCCGCCGTCGGTCACCTGGAATACGAACCGGGCCGATCGACCGACCGTTACGGTCTTGGGGCCGGCGATCGACTCGGGCGCGCCGGCTCCACCGGCGTGCTCGCCGATGTGGACCTGACGCAGGCGAATCCGCCCGGCACCATTTCGCTCACCCCGATCGAGAAGATCGTCGGAGGCGTCCTCCTGAAGCGATCCGAGGTACTGCTCGACCACGGCGTCGACCGGACCGTCGACCACCACCGAACCGGCCCGGAGCATGACCGCCCGGGGGCACAGCGACTGGACGAGCCCCATGTGGTGGCTCACGAACAGGACGGTGCGGCCATCGCGGGCGATGGTTCCCATCTTCTCCAGGCAGCGCCGCTGGAAGGCGGCGTCACCGACGGCCAGGACCTCGTCGATCAGCAAGATCTCCGGTTCGAGGTGGGCGGCGACGGCGAAGGCCAGGCGCACCGTCATCCCACTCGACCACCGCTTGACCGGTGTGTCCAGGAACCCCGCCACTCCGGCGAAGTCGACGATTTCGTCGAATCGCTCGGCCACAAGGGAGCGGGGCATCCCGATGATGGAACCGTTGAGGAATACGTTCTCGCGGCCGGTCAGTTCCGGATGGAACCCCGTTCCGACCTCGAGCAGCGCCCCGATCTCGCCCCGCACCACTGCCGACCCCACGGTCGGCTCCGTAATCTGCGACAGGATCTTCAACAAGGTGCTCTTCCCCGATCCGTTGCGTCCGATGACGCCGACCACTTCACCCTGACGGACCGAAAAGGATACGTCCCGGAGAGCCCAGAACTCCCGGGCTCCAGACCGGTGGACTCGGGGCCGGCTGCGGCTGAGCGGGATCGTGGCACTGTCCGGACCCAACGCGTCGATCCGGACCCGGTAGCGCTTGCCGATGCCGTTGAGTTCCAGGACCGGTTCGATGGCCGACGATTCTGCCACGGCCGCGAAGTGTACCCGGGCACCGCCGCCCTCGATCCGATCACAACCATCCGAGGTCGGCGCCCGATCAGATCGCTTGGCGACCGACCGCACCGCCGACAGGAGCCCCGCCGATGAACAGTCGCTGTTCGATCATCATCCCCACGCTCAACCGTCGTGACCGCCTCCTACGTACCCTGCGGGTCGTGCAGGCACAGGATCACGACGATCTCGAGATCGTCGTCAGCGACGATGGCTCGACCGACGGCACCGCCGAAGCCGTCGCCGGACTTGGTGACGATCGGGTCCGGGTCATCGAACACGACCGGCGGTCCGGCCCCGCCAGCGCCCGCAACCGCGGCATTGCAGCCTCGACCGGCCGCTACGTCGCCTTCCTCGACGACGACGACCTCTGGGTTCCGCGGAAGTTGAGTGCTCAGATCGAGGAAATGGCCGAAGTCGGTCGACGTTGGATCTACTGCAACTCAGTCATCGTCGACGACGAGTTACGCTACCTAGGTCGCGACCGTGGTCGTCCGCACAGCGCCTTTGAGCAGTTGATCCTGATGGGCAACCAGGTGCCTGGAGGGTGCTCGTCGGTGGTGGTCGAACGCTCGCTCCTGGACAAGGTCGGTTGGTTCGACCCCGATCTGTGGATGTTTGCCGACTGGGAGCTGTGGATCCGCCTGGCCGAAGCCGAACCACCGGCCAAGTGGCCGGCCGCCGGGGTGCTGTACGTGGTTCATCCCGAACAGATGAGCATGGACACGACCAAGTCACGCGGTGAGCTCGAGTCGGTTCGCTCGAAGCATCGCGCCGCCATGGTCGAGCGAGGAGCATGGGACCCCGACCACCCATACGACCCACTGGATAGTTGGATCCTGCGCCAGCTCTGGCTGTCCGGGCGTTGGTTCGGTGCCGTCCGCTACATGACCCGAGATCCGTCGCTGGCGACCCTTATGGGTGACCTGAAGGAGACGATCAAACTCGCCCTCGAACTCATGGCGGCGCGACATCAGCCCAATCTGCTCCCCGATGAATCGGAGGCCTTTGCCCAGGTGCGGGCGCTCGTCGACGACAAGGTCACTCCAAGCCGATGCCCACACACGCTCGAGTCCTGATCGCCGGCTGGTTCAGCTTCGACGACGGCCATGCGACGGCCGGCGATGTGCTGGCTGCCCGCACCATCCAGGACTGGCTCGAGATGGTGGGGCTGCCCTACGAGGTGGCGGCCCGAGAACCGTTCAACGGCACCGTCGATTGGCGCACCGCGGACCCGTCCCGCTATGACACGGTGGTGTTCGTCTGCGGCCCGTTCCAGAAGAAGCCCAACGAGGCTGCATTCATCGAGCGATTCCAACAGTGTCGGCTTGTCGGCATGAACCTGACGCTCAACAATCCGCCTCCAGATTGGAACCCCTTCGATCTACTCCTGGAGCGTGACAGCCCGACCACCGGTCGACCGGATCTGGTCTTCGGGCAGGCTCCTCGGCAGGTGCCGGTCTGCGGGGTCTGCCTGGTCGAGGACTACCCGGAGGGTGACACCCGGACGGCCAATGCAGCGATCGTGGCGCTGCTCGACACCGTGGAGGTCGCCACCATCCCGATCGACACCCGGCTCGACACCAACCTCCACGGCCTCCGCTCCGAGGCCGAGATCGAGTCGGTCGTGACTCGGGTTGACGTCATGGTGACCACTCGCCTCCACGGTATGGTCCTGGCCCTGAAGAACGGTGTGCCGGTAGTCCCGATCGACCCTCGACCGGGAGGCGGCAAGATCATCCGGCAGGCTGAGTCCGTGGGTTGGCCGATTGCATTCAGTGTCGACCGGCTCGATCCGAATGAGCTCCGTGCCGCCCTCGACTACTGCCTGACCGACCATGCCCGGGACCGTGCCGTCGAGACGACGGCGAACGCTGGCCCCGGTCTCGATCGCATTCGTCGGGAGTTCCTGGCCGGGGTGAGCGAGCAGCGCTGGCCGGTCGACGATTCCTTTCGGGACGACAGCCAACGCCGCCTGTTCACCCAACTGCCCGAGCGCGGGCGGACCCGCCGTTGGCCCTGGCAACACCCGGGCCGGGCCTGAGAGGGAACGAGACGTGATGATCTCGGCCCAAAGGCCACTCTCGTCACCGATGTTGCGGGGTCCTTGTGGCAGCGTGAGAGTAGCGTGAGGTCGTCGAGGCTAGATCCACCGTCACCGACGCCCCACCTCCCGATCGGTCCGAGATCGTGAGGGCACCCCCGTGGATACGGGCCTGTTGATCGGCCATGGCCAGGCCAAGCCCTGTACCGGGGGTAGCGACATCCCGCCCACGAGCGAACCGCTCGAGCACCCGGCGCCGTTCGGTGACCGGAATGCCGGGACCGAGGTCGGCCACGGTCAGGTGAACGCTTTGGGGAGCCTCGGCCAGGGTGACGGTCACCCGGGCCGTTCCGTCCCCACTCCTGCCGTGGGTCAGGGCGTTGGCCACCAGGTTGTCGATCAGGATGCACAAGCCGTCCCGCCACCCGGTGATCGGCACGGGACCGGTGGGAGCGACAAGCTCGATGGTGTCGTCGGGATGGCGCCGTCGTGCGTCCAGCACCGCCTGGTCCACCTCGTCGGCCAGGTCGAAGGTCTGAAACAACTCGGGCCCGGCCAGGTCGCCCCGGGCCAAGACCCGCAGCCCGTCGAGAAGACGGCTCATCCGGCGATGATCGGCCAGCACGGCGTCGAGAACCTGGGCCCGCTCCGGATGGTCGGGGTGGGCCCGGAGAATCTCCAGGTTGGTGCCGAGGCTGGTCAGTGGGGTCCTCAGTTCGTGGGCCGCGGCGGCTCCGAAGCTGCGGGCCGAGTCGAGGGCCGCTCGCCGCTGCTGGTCGGCTTTCTCCAGCCGGGTCATCATCACATCGAACGAGGTGGCGAGCTGGGCGATCTCCGTCGGGTCGTCGTCGGTTCCCACCACCCGGCGGGAGAGGTCGGTTGAGGCCGCCACCTCATCCGTCACGTTTCGGAGCCGGGCCAGTGGGTTCAACGCCGCCGTGGCCGCCAGCCAGGCGCCGCCTGCCAGCACCACCGTGCCGACGAGTACGATCCGCAGGGCCCGGCGGCGAAGGCGGGCCAGGATGGCGGTGGAATCCTCGGTCGGCACCGCAACCTGGACCGTGGCGGCACCGCTGCCGATGCCCACATCCCGGGTCATGACCGCATAGTCGCCGGTCCAGCGCACCCCCGGGTCGGGCGGGCCGAGATCGGAGTCCTGCGCCCCGACCGACAGGGTGAGCTCACCGTTCTCCCACACCCGAACCACGGTCGGGGCCAGCAGCCGTTCTTCGAGCAGGGCTCCGAGCTGGGGCCGGCGAGTCCGGGCCGCCAGCACCGCCGGTTCGGCCAGTACCTCGAACTGCTGCTGGAGTATCGATTGGGTCGCCGCCCGCTGGTCGGAGCGGAACGCGCCGAGCAGGGTCAGGGCGCCGACAACCATGATGGCGGCGCTGACGATGGCCGAGAGCAGGGCGACTCGGAGGCGCAGGCTCATCGACCGAGCACGAAGCCGACACCTCGCACGGTGTGAATCAATCGGTCGCCGTTGGCCTCCAACTTGCGCCGCAGATAGCCGACGAAGACGTCGACGACGTTGGTGTTGACCTCGAAGTCATAGCCCCAGACCAGCTCCAGCAACCGCTCCCTCGACATGACGATTCCCTGATTGCGGGCCAGGACCTCGAGCAGATGGAATTCCCGGCGGGTCAGGGCGATCTCGACACCATCCCGGGTGACCCGTCGCCGGGCCACATCGATGCGCAGATCCTGAACCACATGAACCAGAGGTTCGCCGTCGGGGCGGCGTCGGAGCAGGGCATTGAGCCGGGCCGACAGCTCGACGAGGGCGAACGGTTTCACCAGGTAGTCGTCGGCCCCGGCCTCGAGACCGAGCACCCGGTCCCCGACCTCGTCGCGAGCCGACAGAACGCAGACCGGCACGTCGTTCCCACCGGCCCGGAGCCGGCTCAGGACTTCGACACCGTCGATGCCGGGCAGGCCGATGTCGAGGACCACCACCTGGGGTGCCTCCTGCTCGACGACGTCGAGCGCATCCTCCCCGGTGGCGACCGCGATCACCTCGAACCCTTCGAGTCGCAGGGCCCGATCGAGCGAGTCCCGTATCGAATGGTCGTCGTCGACGATGAGGACCGTGGGCACCGCAGCCATTGCATCATTGTGATCGATCCGGGCCGAGATCCCGTGCCTTTGATCGTGAGAACTTCATGAGACTATGACCCGGTGCATTCTGCCGGCCACCCACCAGCCTCGGAGCACTTCGGTGGCTTTGCGACCCCGCTGGTTTGGGTTTTGGGTCAGTCGTGGCATGGGGGTGTGGTCAGCGAGGGTGTTTCGGCCGAGTTCATGCCGTTCCCGGGCCCCGGCCCCGGCCCGGGTCTATTCGGTTTTCAAGGTTCAGGTGTGGAGAGGCGGTATTGCCCGGCGTTGCCCGGCAAACCCGAGTTTGCCTTCGGCAAACGTCGAAGGATCTGCCGTGTCTGATTGGGCGAGTTTGCCGGATGGCAAACTCGGGTTGGACTTGCGAAGCAAGGCCAAACTGCATCATGGCCCTGGCGGTGATCAGTAACGCTCGTTTCATCCAATCGGGGAACCCCCTCGATTTGGCCGAGATGTCGATGGGTCTGGATTCGGCGTCGAGCACGATCCGTTCGAACTCGGCCACCGCCGTGGCTACAAACCCCAGATCGGGATGGATGGGTGTGCCATCGATGCGTTCACACCGGTAATCGGGATCATCGCGGTCCACGGGGACCGCCGGGGTGTCGGGATCGACGAACCGCTCCAAGAAGTTCTCCAAGATCTTCTGGCCGATCACCAGGTTTACCAACGGGGTGGTGGTCGCCGACCCAGGTGCTTCAGCCCCGCCGACCATCAGGCTAACCAGGGCTTGGCCCCGCCGCCGGTTCGGTGTCGCTGCGGTGCCGTCGCCTTCGGATTGCTGTCGGAACAGTCGCTGCATCTCGTCACCGAGTCCGGTGCCGACCGCAGCGGCAGAGAGCGGGTCGAGGTGGAACCGGCCGTCGATGGAGCCGTCGGTGTTGGTGTTCCAGGTGCACGAGGTCTTCTTGACCTGCTCTTGCACCTCGTCGGACGTGGTGTGGTTGATCAACCACACGGTGACCCGGTCGGTGAACTCCACAAAGTCATGATCCCGAGCAGCAGCCACCAACTCGTCCTGTGAGGCAACGAGGGCATCGCGCCGATCGGTTCTGTCCAAGCTCTTCAACTCTCGCAGGTGCCGCAGGGTCAACACCCCGTCGGCGGCCGCCGTGGCGAAGACCGGGAACTGGTGCAGCCATTGCCCGGTGCGGGCGGTTGAGTGGATCTCCCGGGCCGGTGCCCCGGTTTCGGCGGCCACAACCTGGGATGCGGTTCGGAACCCGAGCTCGCGCAACACGCCCGGCGCTTCGGAGGCCGAGTCGGCGGCAGCGAGCACCGAAGCTCGGGCGGCGTCGATCCGAGCCGCCAACGTTTGTAGTCGGCAGGCCCGATTCAGCAGCTCGGCCACGGGAAGGCATCGAGGCCGGTCGCCAATACGGCATCGACAGCAGTCTCGATCAGCGTCAGATCGTCGCTGTGTGGGTGTGGTGGCAACCCGCCGTCGGTCATGCCTTCACTATAGCAAACGCATGTTCGATATGCAAGCTATTTCGGTTTCTATTCAAGGATTGATGTATGGGTTCATGCTCGGTGGAGTGGGTGTGTTTGCCGGGCCGGAAACCGTCGCCATGAGTGGGCGTGACTCGCTGATGGCCAGCCGTCAAACCTGAGCCCGAACCCCCTTCATCAGAACCCACACGAATGCCACCCCGAAGGACGTTTCGGCCCAGCCGAAACTCCCGAAGTCGCTCCTCCGGAGCGACGACCCACACCCCCAGCACCGTCCGAACCCACACGAGCGCCACCCCGGAGGACGTTTCGGCCCAG
>JAHEJM010000059.1 GCA_024638815.1 Acidimicrobiales bacterium
AACTCGCCGTCGCGCTCACCCACCTCGGCCATGACGCCATCCACGTCACCGATGCCGGCCTGGCTGGAAGACCCGACAACGAGATCATGGACCTCGCCCGCCGAGAGGGCCGCGTGGTCGTGTCAGCCGACACTGACTTCGGAGAACTCCTGGCAACAACCCACGCCACCACACCTAGCGTCGTGCTGTTCCGGGGCCAACCACACGACGTGGACAACCTCGTCCAACTGATCGTCGGGCTCCTCCCCGAGATCGAAGCCGACCTCCACGCCGGAGCCGTCGTCGTAATCGGACGCGACCGCGCCCGAGTCCGCCGCCTACCCATCGGAGGCTAGAGGACCCAGCTGGGCCACCAATCACGCCCGCGGCACGGGCTCCCCCTAGCGAAGCGACAGACGCATCGACCTCCGCTTCCAGCCCACCGCACACACCTGACGAGGACCGCTGCCGAAGTGCGTCCCCGCTCTCCCGCCGACGTGAACGACGGCCCAACTAGTTCAAATCTGTCGGGTGCCAAAGTGGGTGCCAAACTCCACGTGCCTCACCGGAATCCACCGGACTCACCGGACCGTTCCCCGGACAGAACCCCTGCTCAACGGACTGCACCGGACTCACCGGAACATATTCTGGGAACTCTTAATCCGCAGGTTCTGGGTTCAAGTCCTAGGGGGCGTACGAGTGTGGGGCGCGGAGCGCTCCACCTGGAGTTTCGAGCCGCGATCGAAACCTCCCTGGGCTCCGAACTCGGAGTTCGCGCCTCGCGCCGCGGCGTATACCTATGAGCTGCAAAGCAGCTCAACCCGAGTTTCGCCTGACGGCGAAACGTCGCCCGCCTCCGAGCGCTCGGTTCGAGCCTTGCCCCACGGCGCACATGAGTACAAGCTGACGGAGCAGCTCAACCCGAGTATTGCCGGTGGTAGCCCATTGGCACGCAGAGGGGGCGCCCCGGCCGGGCGCCCCCTCTGATCGCAATTTCAACTATCGGTGGCTACCTACTCCGTGGGGTGGGAATGTCCGCCCGACAGGCCGCCGCCACCGCTGGCGAAGGTGCCTTGCGGGCCGTCGAGCACGACATCGTCGGGCGTGATGCCCTTCGGTTCGACGCCGGGTACGCCGTTCACGGCTTCGGTGGTGGACGCCAGATTGTAGACGGCATAGGCCACTGCGTCGATGTTCACATCGAGCGGCTCCTGGCCGACGTTGTCGAACGTGTCGCAGGCCAGGTGGTAGCACGGATCGAACTGGTCGCCGGCCGTGCCGCCCCATATGGCCTCCTGCTCCGGGGTCTTGATGACCTCGGCCCCGGTGAACAGACCGCTCGCCGGGATGTCGAGCAGGATGAACACCTGGTAGTCGGATCGGCCCGAGAACTCGCTGTCCTCATACGGAATACCTCCGATGGTGTAGTACGCCTCGAACAGGTCCTCGAGCGCATCGGAGCCGGCAGGAACCGGGACGGGTGCCGGGAACGTCGACTCATCGGCGTCGTACACGCCGTAGATGAAGTTCGGCGATGCGATCATGTCAAAGTTCAGGTACGCCGCGATCTTGTCGACCTCCTCCGGCGTGTTGAGCAACCCGAACTCGGCGTTGGTGAAGTACTCGAAAGAGCCGATCAGGCCGGACTCCTCGGCGCCCCACCACGCAAAGCGCAGCGAGTTCTCCGGGACGTACTTCTTGTTGTTGGCCAGCGCCAACGCAACCGACAAGATCGCTGCGGAACCGGAGCCGTTGTCCTGTATGCCCGGGCCGGCGAGGACCGAGTCGAGGTGGGCACCGGCCATCACGACGTTGTCGGGGTTCTTGCCCGGCAGGTCGGCGATGACGTTCTCGGTGACGGTCTCCGTCGTTTCTGCCACGACCGACAGGTTGACCACGCCGGTTGTGGTCGAGAGTGTGACTCCGTCATCGTAGGCGACATCGAGCACCGGGATGGTGCCGACCGGGCCGCCGAGTGTGCCGCCGATGATGCCGAGACGACCCTCGTTATTGCCCTGGTTGAAGATGATGGCCGCCTCGGCCCCGGCCGCCTCGGCGTTGATCGCCTTGTCCGCAAAGGCGCACGCCCCGCGCTGGATGAGGGCAATGTCAGCGGGGCCGGTGAAGTCGGCGGGATTGAAGTCGCCGGACTCACAGCCCGACGTCGACGAGTTTCCGAGACCGAGGTCGAGGTCGACCGGAACGATGTTGCCACCGAGCACGTCGCCCGACCCGGAGTACTCCATCGTCTGCGTCTCGATCGGCACGCCGTCGAGGGTCAGTGAGCTCGAGATTTCTTCATAACTGAGGAAGCTGAACTCCTGGGTCTCGACGATCAGCCCGGCGTCCTCGAGCAGGCCGACGACGTAGTCAACCGACTGGTCGTAACCGGGCGTGCCCGAGGCACGTGTATCGCCATTGGCGGAGGCAATGGCCTGGAAGGCCTGGAGATGCACGCTGGCGTCCTCGCCGTTGATGCACTCGAGGAACTTGTCGATCTGGTTGAGGTTGCGATTCTCGCATGCGACCTGTGACGGCGCAGCGGACGCTGCGCTCGGAAGGGCCGCCGCCACCAGTGCAAGCACAAGTGTGCACCCGATCAAGCGACCACGGAGTCGCGAAGTTGTCTGTCTCACTGTTGGTAGACCTTCCTTCAAGGTACGCAGGGATCTCCTGCATACGTCCCTGTCCCGTTTGCAGTCAACGTAGCCGCACAAGCTAATCCGTGCAGATGTACGCGTCAATATGCGTGGCCCACCATTCAACCCATCGGGCACAAAGAAACCCCAGGTAGGGCTTGGAGAGGCCTACCTGGGGTTTCGTCGTCAACCATCCGGTTCAGGCCGGATTGCTAACGTCTTTGTGCGGCTACCGGGATGCGGTCAGCTATCCCACCGCCTCGGATGCAGCGACCAGTTCCGGTGGCACGTCGCTCGACAGCACGAATCCGTGCCAACGGGCCTCACGCCATTCGCCGTCCACCAGCTTCCACACGATGGTGGCCATGCAGTCGAAGTTGGCCGTCAGGTCACCGATGGCCAGACTCTGCCGGAATTCGACCACCGAGAATCCCATCTCTTCGGACTCCACGGCGTCGTAGGCCAGGATGGTGCTGTCGGTGGATGCCTTCATGCCATCCAGCTGAGCGAACAGCCCGAGGAACCAGTCTTCCCACTCGGCGCGTGACCTGATGGCGACGTTACTGCCGTCGGGGGCGATGTCGACGATGCCAAAATCATCGTCGCACAGGCCGGCCAGGGTGTCGAAGTCGTGGTCACGGACCGAACGCAACAGAATGATCGTCTGCTCAAAGAAGGGCTTCTGATCGTGTTCGGGATGAGCTTGATCCAGTGGGGAGTGCATTGTCAGGCTCACTTCACACCTGCCTCGGTCCGGGGTGCCCAGAAGCTGGATTCGATTGCCGGCTTGAATCCGTCCTCGGCACTGACCTTCTGAGCGATAACGGCCAGCAGGACGCCGTAGACGGCCTTCGAGCTGATGTCGGCGAAGCTGTAGATGAGGTTACGGGCGACGACGCCGTTGGCCGTGTCCCACAGCTGGGGCATGAGGTAAGCCAAGGGGTAGATGGTCCAGGAAACGAGGAACAGGATCCACACTGCGGAGAGAAGGCGGGCTACCGGCGCCGAGGACGAAGCCTTGGCGTCTTGAACGGTCTGCCACGCCACGTACAGCAGCCAGAGGTAGAAGACCGTGCTGATGGCTCCCCAGAGCCAGAATTGTGCGCCGCCGTCGACTTCGTCGAACTGACCGACGTACCCCGTCCAAATCATGGCCAGACCGGCGACGACGAACGACGCCCAACGACGGAAGAAAACGCCGCCGGTTATGCCGGCCACCACAAGCAGCTGGGTGAGCAGAACGGGGACGTCAATGCTCCAGTTCATGTACCGGAATCCGTTGGAGAACAGGTCGCCGCCCAAGACATACTGTTCCCCGTTCCAAGAGAACGAACCGGACCACCGGAGCGCCAAAAGGCCGAGCTCGAGCACCGCACTCACCATGACAACCCCGGTCAGGTAGGACGTGATTCGGTATCGAGGAGAGATCGAGCCGGCCGTCGCCAGGGAGTAGACGAGAACGGCGGCGAACACCGCAGCGGTGAGCGTGAACACGCTCAACACGATCTCGAATTGGGTCGCAGAATACTCGAAAAGGTTTTCGAACGACATCTGAACGCACCTTTCTTGATTTGGGAGAGGCGACAAACCGGGGTCGCAGACCGAGCAAGAGCCGCCGCACTGCGTAAATTCGCAACGTCACGCATTATTCAGTACCCTTAGGCATCTTATTTCTGCCCGGCGCTACACTTCGAAGTAGTGCAGGATCGACAGGGATTCACACTGGACGAGGTTGCCGGCCGACTCGGCGTGCATTACCAGACGGTCTACCGGTGGGTACGATCGGGCAGGTTGCCTGCAGCCAAGATCGGTACCGGCTACATCGTCACGGGCCAGGACCTCGATGAGTTCACCGCCAGCCGAACTCGTCCGACATCACCCCCACCACCTTCAGCCGCAAGACTCGACCGGCAGCGGGAAGCGATGCGTCGTGCGCTGCTCGAAGGTGACGAAACCCGAACGCAGTCCATCGCTCGTCAACTCATCAGCAACGGAACTTCGGTCACCACGTTGATCGAGCGGGTTGTCGTTCCCCCGCTGGCCGACATCGGTGCCCGATGGCGAAAGGGTGAGCTGTCGATCTACGTCGAGCACCGTGCTTCGGCCATCGTCGAACGGCTTCTCGGTGAGATCTCGCCCAATCCCCGGGGTCGGCGACGAGGTCGGGCCATGGTGGCCGCCCTGGCCGGAGACCTCCACTCGTTGCCCACCACCATGGCAACCGCCGGCCTTCGTGAGGACAACTGGCACGTTGATCATCTCGGAGCCGACATACCCGTCACCGAACTCGAAGCCTTCGCCACCGATCATGACGTCGATCTGGCTGTCATTTCGGCGACGATCTCCCAGCGTGACCTGTTGGAACAAGCCAAAGAGGCGCTCGAAGGTCATCGCGGAATCCCCACGCTCGTCGGACGACCCGGCGCAACGCTGTCCGAGCTTCAGGCCGCTGCCCGCCACGCACTGGTGGGCGACTGACCGGACCTCTTCCGGCCGCCTGGCGGATCCCTCGAAGTGGCTCCCAGCTTCATGGATTGCTGTTCGGCTCCGTTATCTGCAGTGCCGACCCCGGATCGATCGTTTCAGAATCGTCGCAGTTCGGGGCTTTTTGAATCCCGTTGGCTGCTCACCGGTTGTGACCTTTGTTCCCCAATTCTTTCCGGAACTACCGACCGCAACCCCGGCTGATCGAGCAAACCCCTCCGCAGCCAACTGATTGGACACCATGATGAACACCAGCACGGAACGATCCGGTCGAATTGGTGCCAACATCAGGTTGGCAGTTCTGGCGGTCGGCTTCGGACTCCTGGCCGTGGCCTGCACCAACGGGAACGCCTCCAGCGACGAGGCGTCCGCCGTCGGCGTCCCCGCCGATGGCAACGAACCGACGACGACAACAGCTGAGGCCGAACCGGTGGAGCTCATCTCACCCACCGAGACCGATCGCCCGCTCGAACTGAGCGGCGGCGTGCAAAGTTCCAGCGACGGCGTGACCGTGGTGGACGGCGATCCCCGAGACGGCCTGTCGGCCAGGGTCGCCGAGGCCACGGCACCATGGCGAACCGATTGGAGCAGGCGGACCGTGGATGTCGACGAACTGATACTCGGCATCGGCTCGATCGACCCTCGAGACGTCATTCGGCCAATCGACGTGCCACGCTTCGAGCCGATCCAGGCCGCAACCTGGCTGGATGATCGAGAGCCGGGGGCGCTGGTGCAGTTCAACGACGAGGTGCGGTTCTACTCGCTGTCGATTCTGACCCAACACGAGATCGTGAACGACCGGTTCGGTGACATCCCGGTTGCCGTCACCTACTGCCCGCTGTGCAATTCGGCGCTGGCCTTCGACACTCGGGTCGACGGCCGGGCCCTGCGGTTCGGCGTGTCGGGCCTGCTGCGCCGAAGCGATCTGGTGATGTGGGACGACGCCACCACCACGCTGTGGCAGCAGATCACCGGCGAGGCCATCGTCGGTGAGCTGGCCGGGACCCGACTCGAGCTGATACCGACCTCGATCGTGTCCTACGGCGACGCCAAGGAAAGCTTCCCCGATGCCCTTTCGCTGTCCCAAGACACCGGCTTCAACCGTTCCTACGGCTCGAACCCCTACGAGCGCTACAGCTCCAGCCCCGTTCCGTTCCTGTTCGACGGCGAGCCGGACCCCCGGTTCCGGCCGCTGGCCCGAGTGGTCGGCGTGGCGCTCTCCGATACCGAGGATGGGGACAAGGCCTATCCGTTCAGCGTCATCAGTGAGGAACGGGCCGTGAACGACCAGATCGGCGACACGCCGATTGCGGTGCTGTGGGGCGGCGACACGGCCGATGCCCTCGACTCACGACGGATCGCCGAGGGCGCCAGCATTGGCAGCGGCATCGCATTCGACCGCCGAATCGACGGCCAGACCCTCACCTTCTCGCCGGCCGACGATGATCTCTTCACCGATGCCGAGACCGGCACGACCTGGAACCTGCTGGGGCAGGCAGTCGACGGGCCGCTGGCCGGTTCGCAGCTCACCACACTCCCCCATCGCAACGAGTTCTGGTTCGCCTGGGCCAGCTTCTTCCCCGACGCCCCCGTCTACGGCTCCGAGTAGCGCACAAGAAGGGCCTTGGCCCCGAAAGTCAGCCGGGGTGGACGGTTCGCACCCGGGAGTCCAGCCAGCGCTGGGTGAGACCGGGAGCCATACGAACCAGGCGGTCCAGCACCATCGTCGTCGGATCGGTGAAGATGTTGGCTCGCTGCTTCTCGACACCGCGCAGGATGGCACGGGCCACCTTGTCGGCCGAGATCGGCTTGATCGTTCCCGAGATGGCACGGGTTTCCTCGGGCAGGAACGGTTGCTCTCCGGCCAGCTGAGGGGTGTCGACGTCGGTGGGAAACACGCATCCCACATAGATGCCGTGGGGCTTGAGCTCGGTACGGAGCACATCGCACAGCCCCCTGACGGCGTACTTCGTCGGACCGTAGGCCGAGTACCCGTAGACACCGAGCAAACCGGCCGCCGAAGAGATGGCCACGATCCCTCCCCGGCGCCGGTCCACCATGTCCGGTACCACCAGCCGCATGGCGTGAATGGTCCCGAAGTAGTTGACCCGCATCTGCCGTTCGAACCACTCGGCATCCATCTCGAGAAAGCGTCCGGGACGGGCGATACCGGCTGACGCGATGAGCAGGTCGCACGGACCGTGCCGGTCGATCGCCTCCTCCATTGCCGCCTTGATCTGGTCGGCGTGGCCCACGTCCGCACCGTGGGTTGACACCCCACCGGCCCGGTGCCGATGCTCGGCCTCGACCGCCACCAGGTCGTGGTCATCAAGGGCCACGATGGAGACACGGGTTCCCTGATCGGCCAACCGATGAACCAACGCCCGGCCGATTCCCGACGATCCACCGGTGACAACCGCATGGGTAGCGGGCAACACCATCAGAAGAACCTCAGCGTCAACACGATCGCCACCGCCAGCACCGCCCCGACCACTCCGGCATTCACCAACCCGTCCCGTTCCCGTGCGAACATGCCGGTGCGGGCGAAGTAGCCGAGATCCAGCACACCGAGGAACCCGAGCATGCCGGCGGCGATAAGGCCCAGCGAATCACCGGCCGGCCGCTCGACAAGCTGAAGCGCCGCACCGGCGACCAACACGGCGGCGAGAATGGAGTCGGAGAAGACGAACGGTGTCTCGTGGTCCACATAGCCAGCAGGAAGCCAGGCCTGGTCGTGGGGTTGGCGGAGCCAGGTAAACCAGAAGACAGCGATACCGAGGGCGGTGGCCAGTTCGACACCGGCCACAACCCAGGTGATGAGATCGTCACTCACGACTGTGATGCCGGTTTTTTCAGCAATCGCTCGGGGATCACATCGCGACGGTACACGTCATCGATCGTCTCCGCCCGCTTGACCAACTCCGAGCGCTCACCATCAACCAGCACCGACGCCGGCCGGGGCAGCGAGTTGAAGTTCGACGCCGAAGATTCCTGATAGGCACCCGTCTCCAGGAAGGCGACCACATCACCGGCCTCGACCTCGGGCACCGGGGCGCCCAGCACGATCTGGTCCGCATAACAGGAGTGACCGACGATGTCGGCGGTCTGCGTGGCCGGGGCATCGGGATTCTTGACAAAGACGAAGGGATGGCGGTTGTGTTCGAACACACCGCCGGCCAGGAAGAAGTAGGTTGTGTCGGTGAGGATCCACGTGTAAGGGATCGGGAGGGATTGGCGTTTCACCTTCTTGACCGTGGCCAGGTGGATTCCGGTGTCGCCGTACATCGCCCGTCCCGGTTCGACCTGCAATCGGACCCCGTCGACATCAATGCCGTTGCGGGGCAGTTCCCGGCGAAGCACCCCGGTGACGGTCCTGGCGTACTCCTCGATGGTCGGCGGCGCCTTCGGGTCCCGGTGGCTGGTCAGCACAGCCAGGATCCGTGAGAGAAGCGAGTGGTAGGCACGATCGCCGAGTCCGCGCAACCCGACCAGGAACGGGTAGCCAAGTGCGGTGAGCAGAAACTCCGATCGGGGGAACTCCTTGTTGTGAGGATCGCGGGGGCTGGCGAACCCTCCGCCGATGTCGATCTCCAACGGCTGCCACCGGCCCCACTCCCGTGACAGTTCCCCGATCAGCCGGGCCAGCCTCACCATCATGCCCTCCCAGTACCAGAGGCTCGGATGATGCCGACCGGCGTGGAAGTGGATGCCCACCAGCTCGACGTTGGGCATGGCCAGCACCCGACGACCCATCTCCGGGAGATACTCCGGAGGGAGGCCGGACTTGTAGACCTGGATGCCGAGGTCGATCGGGACGCTCAGCTGGGAGAAGTCGGTGCGCCGCCACAGGTTGGGCAGGGCCGGCTTGACCCGGAAGCGGATCTTGGCCGTGGCCGAAAGCTCGGCGGCCACCTCCTGGATCAGCTCGATTTCGTCGACATCCTCGACGGTGATCCGGACGCCGGCTTCGACGCAGTTGCGCAGATGCGTCTTCGACTTGCCACCACCATTCACCGACACCCGCTCCGGATCGACCCCCGTTCGGAGCACACCGGCAAGCTCCTCGGGCGAATAGATGTCGGCGCCCGCCCCCTGACGGGAGAGCAGACGGCGGATGGCCAGCATCGTGTTGGCCTTCATGGCCGGTAGGACATCGACCGGACCCGGCCAGCCAGCGGCAAACGCCTCATGGAACCGGCGCAGGTTCTCCGCCAGTTGCCACTCGGAGAACACAAAGAGCGGTGTTCCATACCGTTGGGCCAGCTCGACGGTACTGACCCCTTCGATGTGGAGTTCGCCGTTGCGCACCGACAGGCAGTCGAAGTCACGCATTGCCGCGGCCCAGTGCGGAGATGAATCCTGGCCCATCGAACCTCCTTCGCTCCCCCGACCAGACCCTACCATCGGTCGTCCCAACGGTTCCATGCATGAGAACACAGCCTTGGTGCTGGGATTCGTGTGCCGAGGGGGACTGGTACTCTCAGCTCCATGAAGCCGGGGAAAGCAGTCGCCGTGGGCGGTGTTCGCTGCATGCTGATGCGAGGTGGTACGTCGAAGGGCTCGTTCTTCGTGGTCGACGATCTGCCCTCCGACCCCGCGGAGAGGGACGAGTTGGTGCTCCGCATCATGGGCTCGCCCGATCCTCGTCAAATCGACGGAGTGGGCGGAGCCCATCCCCTGACCACCAAGGTGGCCGTGGTCGGACCGAGCGTCGATCCCCGGGCCGAGATCGACTACCTCTTTCTCCAGCCATCGGTGGACCGGGCGTTGGTGTCGGACGCCCAGAACTGTGGCAACATGCTGGCCGCCGTCGGCCCGTTCGCCCTGGAGCGAGGTCTCATCGATCGTCGGTCGGCGGGCGACGACGGCCGGGTCTCGATGCGGATACGGATGGTCAACACCGACTCGATCGCCGTCGCCTCGTTCCCCGTCGACAAAACGGGATCCCCTCGCTACCGGGGCGACACCGCCATCTCCGGGGTGCCGGGCACGGCGGCCGCCGTCCGGCTCGACTTCGAGGATGTGGCCGGTGGTAGCTGCGGTTCCCTGCTGCCCACCGGCTCATTGTTCGACGAACTCGACGGCGTGCCCTGCACCCTGGTCGACTGCGGCATGCCGGTTGTGGTGATGCGGGCCGACAGCATGGGGGTGACCGGCACCGAGGACTGCGCCCAGCTGGAGACCGATCCCGAGTTGCGGCCACGGCTGGAGCGGATCCGGCTCGAGGCCGGACCGCTGATGAACCTTGGCGACGTGGCCGACACCACCGTGCCCAAGCTGACGCTGGTGGCAGCGCCGACCTCGGTCGGCACGGTCACCACCCGAACCTTCATCCCCCATCGGTGCCACGACGCCATCGGGGTGCTCGGAGCCCTGTCGGTGGCCGTCGCCGTCATGGCCGACGGTACACCGGCATCGAAGGTGCGAGGACCGGTGAAGGCCGACCCCGACGGCACCATGTGCTGCGAGCTGGAGCATCCGACCGGCGTGTTTGCCACCACCCTCCAGCTCCAGGGTGAGGGTGCCGACATCGGTGTCGTCCGCGCCGGGATCATCCGCACCGCCCGGAAGCTGATGGACGGCGTCGTGTTTCCCAGGGAGTACCCGTGACCAAGCCCATTCCCGGACCTCATCCCGATCCCCATCCGCCCTCCACCTTCACTCCCCCGCCCAAGGCGTGTGACGCCCACTGTCATGTATTCGGTCCCGCCGATCGGTTTCCCTTCGCTCCCGATCGGGCCTACACCCCACCCGACTCCGGTCTGGAGGACTTCCAGCGGCTCCAGGAGCGGCTGGGGTTGAGTCGAGCCGTGTTCGTCCAGGCCAGCTGTCACGGCACCGACAACACGGCCATGGTCGACGCCCTGGAACGGGGCCGGGGCCGATACGCCGGGGTGGCCATGATCGACGCCTCGTTCACCGACGATGACATCGCCCGGCTTCACCAGGCCGGGGTTCGGGGCACTCGATTCAACTTCGTGGCCCATCTGGGCGGGGCCCCCGACATGGAAAGCTTCTGGTCCATCGTGCCCCGGGTGGCCGACCGGGGCTGGCACATCGTGCTTCACTTCGACGCCGTGGACCTCCCCGACTATGCCACGCTGCTGGATACCATGCCCTGCCCGTACATCATCGACCACATGGCCCGGGTCCCAGTCGTGGCCGGCGTCGAGCAGGAACCCTTCCAGGCCCTGCTGAGGTTGATGGCCGACGAGCGGTGCTGGGTCAAGCTCTCGGGAGCCGAGCGCCTGACCGCCGACGGCCCGCCGCCCTATGACGATGTGGTGCCCTTCGCCCGGGCCCTGATCGAAGCCGCCCCTGATCGGGTGCTGTGGGGCACCGACTGGCCCCACCCCAACGTTCGTCACATGCCCGACGACGGCGATCTGGTCGACCTCCTGACCGCCTTCGCCCCCGACGAGGACACCCGGAACCGCATTCTGGTCACCAACCCCGAGAAGCTGTACGACTTCTTCGGCTGAAGGGGGCCCGAGGCACAGCATGATCGTGGTACGGCCCACAACACCCGACGACCAGTGCTGGACGTCGGACACGCTCCGCTTGGGCCGGGGCTCGACAACCGTGGCCCGTCTCGATGTGCCGGTCGATGCAGCTGTCCTGCCCGGGTTTGTTGCCGAACTCGGGGTCCGACGGGCCGGGCTGGTCACCTATGTGGTGGGGACCGACGGAGTCGAGACCGTCACCCTACAATCGCTCGCCCGGGGGCAAGGTGTGGGACGAGCGCTTTTCGACCGGGTGCATAAGATGGTGCTCGAACTCCGTGCGCCCCGCCTGTGGTTGATCACAGCCAATGACAACCTGCTCGCCATCGGCTTCCACCAGCGATGGGGGATGGACCTGGTCCGGCTCGTTCACAACGGCGTGAAGCGCTCCCCGCGAGCCAAGCCCTCGATTCCCGGCGTCGCCGGCAACGGTATCCCGTCACGCCACGAACTCGAATTCGACCTCGCCCTCACCGTGCCCTGAAGTGCGAGCCGTCGGAGCCGAGCGCCGAGAGCTAACGGATCCGACTGCTTTCCCCCCGTTGATCGGTAGGAGAATCCATGGGTTCCCTTGCCGAGTGCATGTTGGATCTGCCAGACGCGCGCCCCGAATAGCCTGCAACCACATGATCGACCCCCTTGCCTTGTTCGTCGGTCCGGGTCCTGAATGGCCGTGAGATCGATTTGGCTACCGACCACAAAGCCACAGCGACGATCTGACGCTGCTGGAGACCGCAGTCGATGCGGTATCTGCAACCGACCTCGACACGTGCTCTATGGCCGAGCTGCTGGACCCGGGGCCTGCCGACTACAGAAGCTGTCGGCCCGGATCGACTCGGCACAGGCTGTGGTGCTGGCCGCCGCCGACACCGCTGCTGAGGCACCGGGGGTGCTACGCGAGCTTGGGTTCCGGACGGCCTCGCAGGTTGTGGCCGCCGAAACCAGGGCGCCGGCCCGGGAGATCCATTCCACCGCCCGCACCGGGCAATGGCTCGACCAGTTCCCGGTCTTCGCCCAGGCCGCCGCCCACGGGGTGTTGACCCTGCGGCACCTGCGAGACCTGCAATCGCTGGACAACTCCACCGTCGGGACGCGCTGATTGCGTCGCAGGACGAACTGGTGGCCGCCGCCAGGGACCACGACTATGTGGAGTTCACCAACCGGCTTAACGTCTGGTTGATCAACCACACCGATACTGACGAGGTGAAAGAACAAGTCAGGAAGACGTCGTGTTCCATCACCACCAACACCGACGGGTCGATCGGTGGCCGGTTCCACTTGGATCCTTTGTCGGCGGTGGCGGTCGGCAAAGCGTTGGGTGATGAGATACAGCGACTGTTCCGCCAACAATCCGAAGGCGACGGTAATGCCGACACCATCAACCGGCGCCGAGGTCAAGCCTTGGTCAGCCTCGTTGTCGGTGGGGCCGACGCCCCCGGGTCGGCCACCACCACCCCACTGGTCAACCTGGTGATCGGCCAGAAGATCCTGGAGAACTTCTTGGAGCGGCACTTGAACCGCGACACTCCCGCCGTCGACATCGACCGCGATGACCCTGACTATCGGTGCGAGAGCATTGATGGGACACCCTTCCACCCCGACGAGTGTGCCGACGGCAAACTCGAGGTGGACGTGCGAAGCACGACCACACTCTGGCAGTTTGTGGTCACTGCGGTGGCCGAGTTCGAACGGATCACCCTCGACGCCGAATCCAGACCCATTGACATCTCGGTCAAATCGAGGGGATTCCCGGACTGGATGAAAGAGCACCTTGAAAACAGAATACAACCGACCGGACCGGGCCAGCTCGGGCCGGGCTAATCCACGTACTCGACACCGAGATCGGCCAACTGCTGACGCAGCCCGTAGAAGTCGACCCCGAGTTCGCCGGCGGCCAGTCGCTCCCGGGTGGCGGCCTCGGTGTCCAGCCGGGCGACCGAGCGATCCAGCGCCCACTGGGCCTCGTCTCGAGGCACGACCACCACCCCGTCGTCATCGGCGGTCACGACGTCACCGGGCTCGATGACGACACCACCGATGGTGACCGGCACGTTGACCGATCCGGCCACGGCCTTGATCGGCCCCTGACACGACACCCAGCGGCTCCACACCGGGAACCCCATCTGTCGGAGATCCATGGTGTCCCGCACCCCGGTATCGATGACCAGGCCCCGCACCCCGCGGGTCGTCAGCGATGTGGCCAGCAGGTCGCCGAAGATGCCATGGGACGATGGCGACGTGGTGGCCACCACCAGTACGTCACCCTCCCGGCACACTTCGACCGCGGCGTGGATCATGATGTTGTCACTAGGGTGGACCAGGACCGTCACGGCGGTGCCGGCGATGCGTACATCCTGCTGAATGGGCCGCAGCTCGGCCCCCAGGTAGCCCCGCTTGCCGATGGCCTCGTGCACCGAGGCCGTGCCGATGGGGGCCAGGCCGTCGACCAGCTCCAACCGGGCCCGTTCGATGGTCCGGACCACCACATGACGGCCGAATCCTGAAGGAGCGGTCACGGCCGAACCTCCTGCAGGTGATGAGGCAACTGGAGCCGGGGAAAGACCCGCCGAGCGTTGGTTTCGTACACCACGGCCCGGGTTTCCAGATCGGCGTGGTGACAATCGAAGTAGGCGTCCACGTATCGTTTGGTGTCGTCGTAGTAGATGCCGGTCTCGGCGTCGATGCCCCGAACCGCCCCCACCATCTCCGAGGCGAACAGGATCCTGTCGAGGGGCACCACGTCCATGAGCAGATCGACGCCGGCCTGATGGTACACACAGGTGTCGAACCAGATGTGGTCCATGGTGGCGTCGAAGTCCCACCCCTGGTCCTGGGCCATGCCCTTGAACCGCCCCCAGTGGTAGGGCACGGCGCCCCCGCCATGAGGGATGATCCATCGAAGATCGGGGAAGTCGGCCATGAACCCCGAACTCAAGGCCTGCATGAACGCCGTGGTGTCGGCTCCGAGATAGTGCGATCCGGTGGTATGGAAGTTGTCGTTGCAGGCGGCCGAGACGTGGATCATGGCCGGCACGTCGAGTTCGCACATGGCCTCCCACAACGGCCACCAGCACCGATCCCACAGGGGCGGGCCGGTCCAGAACCCACCGGTCGGGTCGGGATTGACATTGCAGCCGATGAACCCCAGCTCCTCCACGCAGCGCCGCAATTCGAGCAGGGAGGAGTCCAGCGCAACACCCGGCGACTGGGGCAGCTGGCAGACCGGGGCGAAGTTGTCGGGAAACAAGTCACACACCCGGCGGATCAGATTGTTCTGGTGCTCGGACCAGAACCGGGACGTGTGCTCATTGCCCACGTGGTGGGCCATCCACGAGGCCCGGGGGGAGAAGATGGTGAGGTCGGTACCCCGCTCGTGTTGGAGCCGAAGCTGGTTGGCCTCGATGCTCTCCCGGATCCCGTCGTCGCTGACATCCATGGTGCCCAATTCGCCGACATGGCCGGGATCGGCGGCCACCGCCGCCTTCTGGGCCTCCCTCCAGGCTCCGACCCCGGGAGGTGTGGTGGTGTAGTGGCCGTGACAGTCGATGATCACGGCTCCACAGTAGACGGCTTCGGCGCGGAGCGCCTCGCTTCGAGTTTCGGCAACAGACGCCGAAAATCCTGAAATCTGACACAAGATCACGGCTTCACGTCCCCAAGCACCTAGACGGCTACCATTGCCCACGTGGAGACGGACGTGGTCATAATCGGCGCCGGACCGGCGGGAACCACACTCGGACTCATGCTCCAGAAGCAGGGAGTCGACTGCCTGATTCTGGAGCGACAGAGCCGAGACTACGTTCTCAGCCGTATTCGGGCCGGGGTGCTGGAGTGGGGCTCGGTCGAGATCCTGGAACGCCTGGGGGTGGCCGTCCGGCTGCACGCCGAGGGCCACATCCACAAAGGGGTCAGCATCGGCTGGGCCGGGTCCCAGGTCCTCGATGTGGATATGCTGGCCCTCACCGGCAAACCCATGGTGGCCTACGGTCAGACCGAGATCCAGAAGGACCTGTACGACGCCGCCGATGAACGCGGGCTGCCGATCGTCTTCGAGGCCGACGTCACCCTGCACGGTGTCGACTCCGATCGACCCTCGGTGGCCTACGAGACCCATTCCGGCAGCGAACTGGTCCACTGCCGCCTCGTCGCCGGCTGCGACGGCTACCACGGAGTCAGCCGGATCACGGTCCCCCAGGAGGCCAAGACCGAGTATGAGAAGTCCTACCCCTTCGGCTGGATGGGGATTCTCTCCGAGACCCCACCACTCCCCCAGCTGCTCTATGCCAACAACGAGCGGGGGTTCGCCTTGTGCTCGGAACGCAACCCCATGTTGAGTCGCTACTACGTGCAGTGCCCGTTGGACGACACCGTCGACGAGTGGCCCGACGAGCGATTCTGGGAGGAGCTGCTGGCTCGGGTCCCGGCGTCGGCGGCGGAACGGATCGTGACCGGGCCTTCCATCGAGAAGTCGATCGCCCCGCTCCGGAGCTACGTCGTGGAACCCATGCAGTGGGGCAATCTGTATCTGGCCGGCGACGCCGCCCACATCGTGCCACCCACCGGGGCCAAGGGCCTGAACCTGGCCCTGTCCGATGTGCATTACCTGGCCGAAGCCATGGTCGCCTCAGCCGGCGGCGACCGATCCCTGCTCGACGGCTATTCCGACCGGGCCCTGCAGCGGGTGTGGAGCTCGGTGCGGTTCTCGTGGTTCATGACCATGCTGCTGCATCGCTTCCCCGACCAGACACCATTCGAGCAGAAGACCCAGGAGAAGGATCTGGAGTACCTGGCGTCGTCGGTCGCAGCCCAAACCTCCATGGCCGAACAGTACGTCGGCCTGCCGCTCTGAGACAAGAGGGAACCATGGGACTGGACAAGCCCTATCTGGACATACCGGGAACCACGATCTTCGATGCCGAGCAATCCCGAAAGGGATACTGGCTCAACCAATTCTGCATGTCGCTCATGAAGCCGGAGAACCGGGAGCGGTTCCTGGCCGACGAAGGGGCCTACCTCGACGAATGGGACATGACCGGGGACCAGAAACAGGGTGTACTCGATCGTGACCTCAACCGCCTGATCTCCCTGGGAGGCAACATCTACTTCCTGGCCAAGATCGGGGCCACCGACGGTCTGAGCTTCCAGCAGATGGCCGGCTCGATGACCGGCATGTCCGAGCAGGACTACCGGGCCATGATGGTGGCCGGCGGGCGCTCCCCCGACGGCAACCGCTATCTCCACGAGTGGGAGAAGGAGACATGAGCGCCACGGTGACGGCCACCGTGTACACGTCCCATGTGCCGGCCATCGGGGTGGCCATCGATCTGGACAAGACCGACGAGCCGTACTGGCAGCCCCTGTTCGCCGGCTACGAGCCGTCCCGGCAGTGGATGGCCGACAACACGCCGGACGTCATCATCCTGGTCTACAACGACCACGCAACCGCCTTCGGGCTCGACGTCATCCCCACCTTCGCCATCGGCACCGGCGCCCGGTTCCCGATCGCCGACGAGGGCTGGGGACCTCGGCCCGTGCCCGAGGTGGAGGGCCACCCGGTATTGGCCGCCCATATCGCCCAGTCGGTGATCCAACAGGACTTCGACCTCACCATCGTCAACGAGATGGCCGTCGATCACGGGCTCACCGTTCCCCTGTCGCTGTTGTTCGGGCAACCCGAGGCCTGGCCCTGCCCGGTCATCCCTTTTGCGGTGAACGTGGTGCAGTACCCGGTGCCGTCGGGCCGTCGCTGCCTGGCCCTGGGTCGGGCCATCCGGCGGGCGCTGGACGCCTATGACGAGCCGCTGCGGGTGCAGGTCTGGGGGACCGGGGGCATGAGCCATCAGCTCCAAGGTCCACGAGCCGGATTGATCAACCGGGAGTTCGACAGCCAGTTCCTGGATCGGCTCATCGCCGACCCGACCGGTCTGTCGGAGATGCCCCACGTCGACTACGTAAGAGAGGCGGGCTCGGAGGGCATCGAATTGGTGATGTGGCTGATCGCCCGGGGCACCATGGCCGACCTGGCCGGGGGCCCGGCCCCCACCGTTCGTCGCCGGTTCTACCACGTGCCGGCAAGCAACACCGCAGTGGGCCATCTCGTGCTGACATGACATCGACCAGGAGGCAGACATGACCATCGGAATCGCACTGGCCGGAGCCGGCGCATTCGGAATCAAGCACCTGGACGGCCTGGCCAGCATCGACGATGTCGAGGTGGTGTCACTGGTGGGACGCACCCTGGACAAGACCAAGGCCGTGGCCGACGACTACGGCATCGGCCACATCACCACCGATCTGGCCGAATCTCTGGAGCGGGACGACGTGGACGCCGTCATCCTGTGCACACCCACCCAGATGCATGCGCCACAGGCCTTGCAGTGTCTGGAGGCGGGCAAGCACGTGGAGGTCGAGATCCCACTGGCCGACAGCCTGGCCGACGCCGAGGCCGTGGTGGCCAAACAGGCCGAAACCGGGCTGGTGGCCATGTGCGGCCACACTCGACGGTTCAACCCGAGCCACCAGTGGGTGCATCGGCGAATCGCCGCCGGGGAGTTCGCCATCCAGCACATGGATGTGCAGACGTTCTTCTTCCGGCGGGCCAACACCAACGCCAAGGGTGAGCCCCGAAGCTGGACCGATCACCTGCTGTGGCACCATGCGGCCCACACGGTCGACCTTTTCCAGCACCAGACGGGCAGCCCGGTGGTCGAGTATCACGCCCTGGAGGGCCCGTACCACCCCGAGTTGGGCATCGCCATGGACATGTCGATCCAGCTCAAGGCCGAGTCGGGGGCGCTGTGCACCCTTGCCCTGTCGTTCAACAACAACGGCCCGCTGGGCACCTTCTTCCGCTACATCGGCGACACCGGTACCTACATCGCACGTTACGACGACCTGGTCGACGGCTACGACCAAGCGATCGATGTCAGCGATGTGGACGTCTCCATGAACGGCATCGAGCGCCAGGACCGGGAGTTCCTGGCCGCCATCGGCGAAGGCCGGGAGCCCAACTCCAGCGTGGCTCAGGTGCTGGAGTGCTATCGGGTCCTGGACAGGATCGAACAGCAGCTCTCCAGCTGATCGAGCCGAGCCACGACGGCATCGACCACCTCGACCGCCGGAAGTCGACCATCGACCGGCACATCGGCCACCTGCTCGAAGAGCGGTCGGCGTCGCTCGTCGATGGCGGCCAGCTCATCGGGGGCGATCGTGCGACGATGGCTACCGGCGTCGATGCGATGAGCCAATCGGTCGAGAGGAAGCCTCAGGTAGACCACACACGCCCGCCGGGCCAGGGCATGACGGCACAGGGCCGACTCCACCACCCAACCGGCGGCGGCGATGACGTGACTTCGCTCCAGGGCCAACGCGCCCAGCAGCATGGCTTCCTCGAGCCGGTGTAGCTCGTCGACTTTGCCGGCAGCCCCGAAGTCGGCCCCGGTCCGGCCCGTGACCAGCTCGATATCGTGATCGGAATCCCGCATGGGCAGGCCGAGCCGCCGGGACAAGGCCGTTGCCGTGGTGGTCTTGCCCGACCCCATCATGCCGGTCACGACAAGGTGAACGTCAGCCACCCTCGGTCCGAATGGCCTCGGCCAGAGGCGCCAGCAGTTCCGGCCTGTACGGACCCCGCATCGACCACACCACCACATCGACCCCGGCGTCGAAGAACGGTGGTGCGGTGGCGGCGATCCCGACCGGGTCACCGTCGGCCGGGAACCCGAGATGAATGGACCGGGTAATCTCCGACGGGTCACGGCCGACATCGTCACAGTGGGAGCGCAGTACCTCGTCCAGCTCCCGCCAGTGATCGGGGCTGTCGGGGAAGGTCATGTCCCACTGGTCGGCCCAACCGGCCGCTGTGCGCAGAGTTCGCCTCTTCCCCTTGCCACCGATGACAAGAGGAGGGTGAGGTCGCTGTACCGCCTTGGGCTCACACCGAGCGTTTGCGATGGTGTAGTACTCCCCGTCGAAGTCGGTGTAGTCCTGGGTCAACAATCGATGTATGATCTCCACCCCCTCGTCGAACCGGTCCATACGTTGCCTCAGCGAGCCGAGGGGAATCCCGTAGGCCTCGGATTCGGGCTCGAACCAACCGGCGCCGAGTCCGAGTTCGAACCGTCCGTCGGTGATGTGATCCACCGTGACCGCGGCGTTGGCCGTCACCGCCGGGTGACGGTAGTGCATCCCGTTGACCATGCAGCCCAACCGGAGACGTGACGTGGCCTGGCCAAGTGCGGCCAGCATGGCCCAGCTCTCCAGATGCGGTCCATCAAGGGGAGGCGTCAGCGGATAGAAATGGTCCATGGTCCAGGCCGACTCGAACACCTCGATCCGATCGGCCTCCAACCAGACGTCCAGGAAGTCCTGCCACGGGCCGTGCTGGGGAGGAGTTTTGATGGCGTGTCTACCCATGAACCTCGATCATAGTGATTACGGTTCGGCGGTGACGGACGGCGGTGGGCTGTGAACGTCGTCCCGCAGATCGTCCACCCCAGTTGGGCCGGCGGACAACTGGTTCTCGATCCAGTCGTCGACCTTCTGCCATTCGTCGTAGAGCCAGGCTGTCAGGGTGCGGCGATCGCCGGCGGCGTCACTCGGTTCGGCCACCCAACTGTGGGCGACCACCGACCGACCTAGCGGTACCGAGGCCCACAGATCGCCGAAGCCGTACAGCTGCTCCAGCCCGGCGTGAGCCACGAACAGCATCACCGCATCGGGCGCACCCTCGATGGCGGCCAGCGTGCCGTTCGGTCGGGGCAACAACGTGTGCTTCAAGGCCTGAGCTCGTCGGGCCAGCTCGACCCGCTCCCGGGCCAACAGCGCATCGATCCGTCGCCGGCGCCGAGCGTCGGTGTAGTTGCCGCCCTCGGGGAAGACGACCAGGGTCTCGTCGTCGTCCAGGGATCCGGCCAGCGATCGGATCCTGTCCAGATCACCCGTCGAATCGGCTGGACTTTGGTGTAGGTAGTGGAAACCCAGGCGTTCACCGGCGATGTCAAGGAAGGGATCCCACTGGAGTTTCTCCGCTCCCACCATGTGAATCCGACGACCGGCATCCCGTATCACCACTCGGGCGACGAGGAAGGCGTCGCCGGGGCCGGCATGACGGCTGAACAGCAGCTGTGGGCCCGGCGGGATCGGCTCGTAGGTGTAGGAGAAGTGGTAGCCCAGGAAGAAGCGAATGGCACGGGTGACCAGCTCCAGGTACTGACCGGTCAGCACCGTGTTGGCCCTGATCCAGAACGGGCGGTTCATCCACCGACCGAATCCGCTGCCGATCCACACCGTCAGCAGCGTGAACAGACCGAAGACCTCGACAACGCAGAACGCCAGACCGACACCGACGAAGCGGCTGGCCCGCCACCGTTTGCGATCGAAGATCAGGTCGATGACCGCGGCCCACAGGTGGATGAGGGGCGACATCAGGACCAGACCGGCAGCACACACGAACACCAGCGGTGCCAACAAGAGACGCCGTGCCCATCGAGGAGGCGGAGTGTCCATCTGTCCCCCTGGGGGCGCCACCATGCGCGCCCTCCCTCCCGACACGGTACCACACGGCTGCCACTGGTACGATCCGAGCCATGGCCAACAATGAACGTCGACGAGCCTGGGTGTTGGGCGGAGGTGGCCTGCGGGGTGCGGCCGAGGTCGGCATGGCCAACGCGTTGGCCGACGCCGGCCTGCAGCCCGACATCATTGTCGGCACCTCGGTCGGCTCCATCAATGGCGCAGTTCTCGCTTCGGCTCCGGTTGCCACCTCCACGCTCCGGCTGAATCAGATGTGGGATTCCATGGCCTCGGCCGGCATATTCGGCGAATCACTGTTCAGCCGGGTGCGGAACCTGTTCAACCACTGGACCCACCTCCATTCCAACGAACCGCTCAAGCAACTGATCGAGCAGTGGGTGCCGTATGAGAAGATCGAGGAGGCCTACACCACCTTCCAGTGTGTGGCCGCCTGCATCGAGCGGTCGTCGGAGCACTGGTTCGCCTCGGGTGATGTCGAATCGGCGATCCTGGCGTCGTGCGCCCTACCCGGGGTACTTCCCCCGGTCGAGGTCGACGGATTCCACTACATCGACGGGGGTGTGGTCAATTCGATTCCGGTGTCGAGGGCGAGGGAGTTGGGGGCGACCGAAATCTACGTGCTCCACGTCGGGCACATCGACGATCCGTTGAAGGCACCGCGACACCCCTGGGATGTGGCGATGGTGTCGTTCGAGATCGCCCGTCGCCACCGGTTCCATCGAGATGTCACCGACCTGCAGGATGGGATCGACGTCCATGTCCTTCCCACCGGCAAACTGCCCGGGCGCTACAACGATCCGTCCAAGCTCCGCTACAACTACAACAAGGCCATCAAGGTCACGATCGAGGCGGCGCAGCAAGCCACGGCCGACTATCTCGATCGTCACATCGTGCTAGCCGGCGACTACAGCCGCTGAGAGCCCGGTCGTCGTCTCCAGCCACTCGAGCCGTGAACGGGACGAGAGCGATCAGAGAGATCGGGTAGAACGCATCGGTCATCCAGCCCCGCGGGGCCAGGATGGGTACCCGCCTCGCTGGAAGTCGTACGACCCACCGAACTCAGTGGCGCTGTGCCTATTCGTGGCCGACGACGTCGCGGAGGCGTTGGGTGTCGGTGTCGGTCCATCCCTGTGGAGCTGCGATCTCGAGGACCCATGCGTCGGGCATCCAGCCACTCGGCCACAGGGGCGGCGTGTATCCGCTCGTACGGGCCGGCACCACCGTTGCCCTGGCCGAGGTGACGTGGTCGGTGCTCGTTGCCGACGTCGTTCGCGGCGTGCCGTCGGCCTATGTCGATCTCGCCGGCTACGACGAGGTGGACCCCGAAGCCGACGAAGGCGCCGCCTTCGAGGGCCTGATCGGATTCCACGGAGGGCTCGCGGCCGACAGTGCCACCCCTTCGTCCTCGCCCCGGCCGGCCTCGCTCCTCCAACCAAACCGCTGGTCGGCGCCAAAGCCATCCACCAACTCTTCACCGGGTGGCTGTCCGACACGCAAGGCCGTCGTGCCGAACCCGTCCGTGGATGAAAGACGGCCATGGCGGTCCGATTTCGCTGCAATCGTCGGCCTGCTGGTCGTGGTGAGCCTCAGCGTCGCGCTCCCGCTGAGGGCCTGGCTAATCGCCATCGTCCAGTTGGCCCTCACCGCAACGGCCGCCATCGGCGCCCTGCACCGCGGCTATTCGTTCCAAGATCTCGGTCCTGTTCGGCCTCCGGCAGGTTCTGACCAGGATCGGTGACCTTCAAGTCACCCAGGTCACGAACGAACTCTCGACGAGGCAGGCCAGTGAAAGCGTGGTCGTCGCAGTCGTGGCGACAACGGTTGCAGGAGCCGCATTCGCCTGGCTGCGGCTTCGCTCCGGGAGCACGGTGGCGCCATGGCTGGTACACACCGCCCTCAACGCAAGTACGTTTGCCGCCGGGACGGTCCTCGCAGCATGACCGACAACCTGGCCTGCAACGGGCTGCAGACCGATCCGAACAACCCACATACTCAACTGACCACTACCCAAGAAAGCGGGAAGACATGATGATCCTCTGTCAGCGCAGCGCGGCGATTCGTTCCTCGAGCGGTGGATGTGACGACATCAACCGGCCGAGAACACCGCCGGCCCCGGCCTGGATCCCCATCGCCTCGATCTGGTCGGGAAGCGTGGCCGGGGTCGTGGACCGCTGCAGCGATTGAAGCGCCGAGATCATCTTCGTGTTGCTGGTCAAGCCGGCCGATCCGGCGTCGGCACGGAACTCGCGCCGGCGGCTGAACCACATGACGATGAACGACGCAAAGAATCCGAGCACCAGCTGCAGCACGATCACACACAGGTAGTAGATGAACCCTCCGCCGCCTTCGCGACCTCGGGTGAGAAAGCTCGTGACGATATTGGCGAGGATACGGGAGAGCAGGATCACGAAGGTGTTGACCACGCCCTGGATCAGCGTAAGGGTGACCATGTCACCGTTGGCGACGTGGGAGATCTCGTGGGCCAGCACCGCCTCGATCTCTTCCGGGCCCATGGACCTGAACAACCCTGTGCTCACCGCAACGAGCGAGTCGTTTCGCTTGGCACCGGTGGCAAAGGCGTTGGGAGCATCGGATGGGAAGATAGCCACCTCGGGCATCGATATGCCGGCATCGTGCGACAACCGTTCCACGGTGACCAGCAGCCATTGCTCGGTGTCGCTCGCGGGTTGTTCGATAACCTTGGCGCCAGTCGATCGTTTGGCGATCGTCTTCGAAAGGGCAAGGGACACGAAGGCCCCACCGAATCCGAACAGGGCGGCGAAGACCGTCAACCCGATCACGCTCTGCGTGTCGACGCCGAGGATCGACATGATGATGGTCAAAAGGGTGATGACCGCAAGGTTGGTGCCGATGAGTAAGGCCAATCGCGTGCCAAATCCGCTTGGCTTTTGGGCTGATCCGGTGTCGAGCTGGCTGGGGTTCACGCTTCCTCGATTCAGTCCACTCCCGGTGGAGCGGCTTGCGAGCCAGGTTAGTCGTCCGAGCTCGGGTCGGGGCCCGGGGTCGGTCGTTCTCGTTGCCCGGGAGACCGCCGACAACCCGACCGGTCACGGCACAATCGACCACGGGTGCTCCCCGGGATCCCACGGAGCGAGCAGACGACTGTCTCACAGCACCTCGGACCGGAACGCAGTGAAGGCGGCGAAGCCCACCACGGTGGAAAGGGAGTACGAGATGGCGAATCGTCGATGGTCTTCGCCCACCAGCACTGCCGAACCGGGGTCCGACCGCGACGAATCGTCGGTCCTGGCGCAACGATTGGGCCAAGCTCCAAGATGGCTACCGCACGGGAATCGAGGCCATCGGGGCCACGATCAACGGCAGAGCCGTAGGCGACGACCTACCTCGACCGGAACATCGTGCTAGCCGACGGGTGAGGTGGCGGTGAGACCCGTCTTCGTTTCCAACCAGTCGACCAGGCGGGACCGTTCATCATCGTCGGTGTCGGTGTTCGGTGCATACGACGTACCCCGGACCTGACGGTCGTGGAAGAACGAGCCGGGGGCGGCGTCCCGCCCACCGGTGGCCGCCAGCCAGACCATGGTGTCGGCTCCTTGATTGGCGGTGCGAAGGACGGGTCCCATGATGCGGGCGAAGCCGGGTAAGGCGTCGTCCACACCGGGGGTGTCGACCCAACCGGGGTGCATAGCATGGAGGATGACGTCGGGCGCCCAGACGGGACCAAGGTGCTTGACCATCTCGACCTGACCCCGTTTGGCTCGGGCGTAGGCGATGGTCCCTCGGTAGAGCCGTTCGGGCAGCTCGATATGGTCAACGTTCAGACCTTGGGTGTACATACCCCCTGATGACATGTACAGCACCCGGGCGCCGGGCCGGTAGTGGGGTCGGAGCAGGGACATCAGAGCGAATGGTCCCACCAGGTGGGTGGACAGGGTCAGCTCCATTCCCGTGTCGTCGGTTCTGTAATCGTCGGTGAGGGCACCGGCATTGTTGATCAGCACGTCGATGGCGTCGAACTGCTCGGTGACCGCCGAGGCGAAGGCGTCGATTGATCCCCGTGACCCCGTGTCCAGGTCGAAGCCGACGGCGGTGGCGCCACCTTGGGTTTGGGCAGACAGCTCATCGGCCACCTGCTCGGCCCTGTCCCGACTGCGGCTGGTCACGCACACGCTGGCTCCCAGCGACAGCACTCCCTCAGCGACCGCCCGCCCGATGCCGCTGGAGCCGCCGGTGATGACGACGTTCTGCCCCGCCATCGACGGCGGGTGATTCCAGCTCTCCAATCGCGAGCGCGACTCATAGCCGATAGCGGAGAAGCTGCCGACGATGGTGGT
>JAHEJM010000172.1 GCA_024638815.1 Acidimicrobiales bacterium
TCCCGTCCTTGGTCCCCGGTATCGTCCCCTGCCGCATCATCCCCTGCGGTGTCATCGTCGATGCCGTCGTCGCCGACGGCATCGGCATCGGCATCGGATGACAAGGTGTTGCCGGTCTCGTCGTCGGTCGACCTTGCCGACTCGGCACTGGCGGTGTCGGTGGACCCGCCGTCCGGAGGAGAGGAGGCGCAGGCGGCGGCCAGCAGCCCCAGCACCACCACCAGGCCGAGTCGGGCGATCCGGTCGGGCGAAGGTCGCAGAGGAGAACTCACGATGAAGCATCCAACCGGTGAGCCGGCGGCATTGTTCCCGAACCTGGTGTTTCATGGGGAGGTGTCCAAACCGTCCTCGCTCTATCGACACCCGTATCCCTCGCCCGAGTTGGCGGCCGAGCATCCGTTCGTGCCCCTCGATTTCACCCGGCTCGACCCGGACGAGCAGCGGGAGCGGGGTCGTCGGTTGCTCGAGCTGATGCAGCGACGCCGCAGCGTGCGCATGTTCAGCCCCGATCCGGTCCCGGCCGAGTTGATCGACCTGGCCATCGAGACCGCCTCCACCGCGCCGTCGGGTGCCCACAAGCAACCGTGGCGGTTCGTGGCCGTGGCTTCGGCCGAACTCAAGGCCCGCATTCGCGCCGCAGCCGAGGAGGAGGAACGCATCAATTACTTGCAGAACCGCATGAACGCCGAGTGGCAGGAGGCGCTGGCCCCACTCGGTACCGACTGGCACAAGGAGTTCCTCGAGATCGCCCCCTGGCTCGTGGTGCTGTTCGAGCAACGCTACGAGCTGGTTGCCGATACCTCGGCTGAAGGTGTTGAAGGTGAGATCCGGAGGAAGAACTACTACGTGAAGGAGAGCTGCGGCATCGCCGCCGGCCTGTTCATCACGGCCCTCCACACCATGGGGTTGGTCACGCTGACCCATACCCCCAGTCCCATGGCCTTCCTGCCCAAGGTGCTGGACCGACCGGCCAACGAGCGACCGTTCGTGCTGTTCCCCGTGGGCTATCCATTGGAGGAGACACTGGTGCCCGACCTGGCCCGCAAGCCGTTGGACGAGGTGCGGATCCTCATCGAGTGAGGCAGCTCGTGGGAGTGACCAGGTAGATTGGCCCGATGAGCGACGCCACCCATCGAGCCGCCACCGAGCCGGCCGCCGACTCGTCCGCTGCGCCGCCACCCGGCCACGGGTTCACCGGCCGGTATGGCAGGCTGGCCCACGGGTTTCTACACCTGCAGTCCGAAGTTCGGCAGGCGGCGGTGTCGTTGGACGGCACTCGAATCGCCTTCGTGGTGGGCACCATCGATGTCGACGACAACATCACCCGGACCAAGGTCTGGCTCGACGGCGCACCGCTGACCGCCGGCGACCATGACGCCAATCCCACCTGGTCGCCCGACGGTCGTTTCCTGGCCTTCACTTCCCGACGGGGCGAGAAGAAGACGGAGACCACCATCCACATCCTGCCGGTGGCCGGACCGGGTGAACCCCGCACCGTGGCCACCATGACCGACGGAGTCGCTGATCTGTCCTGGTCACCGGACGGGCAACGACTGGCCTTCACCAGCCGAACCCCTGACGCCCGTTACCGCGAGAAGGACGATTCGTGGCGGGCGCCCCGGAAGATGGAGACCTTTCTCAGCCGTCTCGACGGGGAGGACTGGATCTTCGATCGACCGAGCCATGTCTACGTCGTCGAGGCCGACGGCACCGGAGCCCCTCGAAATCTGACCCCGGGACCGTACCAGCATCACGGGTTGAGCTGGCTGCCCGACTCGTCGGCAGTGGTCACGAGCGCCGCCCGGCGTGACAACTGGGACGACGATTTCGCCACCGACCTCTATCTGGTACCGGTCACCGTTGCCGAGGGAGCCGAGGACGGCGCGGCCGGTATCACGATCCTGACCGCCACCGATGGCGAGCGCCACAGCCCGGCGGTGTCGCCCGACGGGACCAGGGTCGCCTTCATCGGCTACAACGACATGCGGCTCTATCCCCAGAACGCCGGTATCGGGGTCATCGCCCTCGACCCGGCCCGGTGGCCGGTATCGGCTGACGACATCGTGTGGGCCTCGGCCGGGCTCGACCGTGGCTTCGAATGCACCAAGGGAGTGCAGGCTCCGGTGTGGATCGACGACTCGACACTGCTGGCCATTGCCGAGGATCATGGCGACCAGCACCTGTATCGGCTGGCCGCCGACGGCAACACCGCCCCGGTGGCCATGACGTCGGGTCCGATCACGGTGATGGCGGTGGACGCCTCCGACGACCATGCCATCGACCTCACGGTGGCCACGGTGCGGACCACGGCCACCTGCCCCGGCGAGCTGTATCTCCACGACACCAGACGGACCTTCGTGTCGGCCCCCGTGGAGAACCGAGCCTTGACCTGGGAGAAGTTCCAGGCCCCGACGGCCGACGGCGAGCATGAGATCGATGCCTGGATCATGCGCCCCCGGGACTTCGACGAGACGCAGTCGTATCCGGTGTTGTTGAACGTGCACGGCGGGCCGTTCACCCAGTACGGGGAGTACTTCTTCGACGAGGCCCAGCTTCAAGCGTCGGCCGGGTTCGTGGTGGTGCTGGGCAATCCTCGGGGAGGCAGCGGCCGGGACAGCGGGTGGGGTCAGGCCATCCTCGGGCCGAAGCATCCGGTCAGGCCCGGCGCCGGCTGGGGCACGGTCGATGTCGACGATGTGCTGGCCATCCTCGACACCGCCCTCGACCGCTACCCGTTCTGCGATCGCACCCGGGTCGGCATGCTGGGCGGCTCCTACGGTGGGTACATGGCCACACTACTGGCCGGCCGTCACGGTGATCGATTCCGGGCCTTCTGCTCGGAGCGGGCGGTCAACAACCTGCTCTCGTTCGAATGGTCGAGCGACGTCTCCACCATGTTCACCGCCACTCACGGGGTGACCCATCTCGAGGACCCCGGCGAGTACCGCAGCCGATCCCCCATCAGCCACGTCGACAACATCGACAAGCCCATGCTGCTCATCCATTCGGAGCAGGACTGGCGAGCCCCCGTCAGCCAGGCCGAGGAGTTGTGGGTGACCCTGAAGATGCGGGGTCGAGACGTCGATTTCTACCGATTCCCGGGGGAGAACCACGAGCTGTCCCGCTCCGGGTCCCCCGTCCATCGGGTTCAGCGGGCCGAGCTGATACTCGATTGGTTCACCGAGAAGCTGTCCTCTCCGGACCGACCCGACCAGTGGGTTCGGCGTCCGATCCGACGACCCGGTGGCCCGCAGCCCGACGGTGGGCTATAACGGGGGCCGGCGCCACCACCTCCACCGGTCCGGCCGCCTCGAGACACGCAGATGGATGCCGGATCTTCCCGGCCAACGTATTTCCGGGCACGGATCTACGTCGGACTTCCAGCGGCGGATCGGCGTTGATCCGGTGGTCGGTGGCGTGATCGTCCGGACCGCCGGGTGGTCCGGACCACCGGGTCACCCGGTGGTCACGCAAACCCACAGTGGCAACGAGGGGGCCATCCATGACAACCAGCGACGGCGGATCCGGTGACTTCGGAGATCCATCCCAGCAAGAACCTCCGGGGGAGGATCGACCGCCGGATCCACCGGCCTCGGACCCGTGGGACCTGGTCCGCTTCACCAAGGACAGCGACGGCCGGCCCACCGCCTATACCAGGGGAACGGTGCTGGTGTCGATCGGTTCGGCCCAGGACCTGGAGAGGTTCCTGACCACGATCGAACGGTTCCGGATCCGGGTCGAGCCGATCGACAGCATCAGCCTGCGTTCGATTCGTGTGGAGGACATCGGGGAACGGGCCCTTCGGTCCGGGTTCGTCGAGATCCGACTGCTCGACCAGGCCGACGGTGACGACAAGGCCGAGTTGCGCCTGGTCCGGCGTCTCCGCCGTGCCGGAGTCGAGGCCGATCTGTCCTACATCATGTTCGCCGCCGCCGGATCACGGTCGGGCCGGGTCGACACGGTTCGGGCCAACCCGGCGTCGTTCGCTCATCCGGCCTCGTTCGCTCATCCGGCCTCGTTCGCTCATCCGGCGTCGTTCGCTCATCCGGCGTCGTTCGCTCATCCGGCGTCGTTCGCCCACGCACTGAGTCTGGCTGGCGGCTGCTGCTGCTCGGCCAACAGTGGGCGCGGCGTGCGAACCGAGTACAAAGCTCCCCAGCGTTCGGCCCTCCGCTACGTATCGGAAGGTCTTGGCGGAGTTGTGCCCGCAGCCACCGAGGGAAACGAGATCACGGTCGTGATCGTCGACACCTACGACTGGATCGATTCCGACGAGCCCGATACCAAACGTCTGCTCAGCGGTGACCCGGCCGACGACACCTTTCGCCGGCTTCAGGGATTTCGACCCCGCCCGCCCGGTGAGGACGCCTTCATTTCCGATCTCGGAGGGGAGGGACTGATCGACCCTGTGTTCGGCCACCACGAGTTCATCGAGGACATCGTGCGTCGCATCGAGCCGTCGGTCAACATCAGGCGGGTCCCGGTGATGTCGAACTTCGGTATCACTCGCGACGCATTGGTGGCCGAGGCCCTTCGCGACTTTTTCAGGAGTCCGGAGGGCCGGGGTGCGATCGGTGTGGTCAATCTCTCCCTTGGTGCCTACACCTTTGACAACCATGCCCCGACCGCCACCACGGCCATCGTCAATGAGATGCTCGAGGCCGGATGGGTTGTCGTGGCCTCGGCCGGCAACGACGCCAGCTGTCGCCCGATCTGGCCGGCGGCTCTGCCCGACGTCATCGGTGTGGCCGCCGTCGGTCCCGATGGTCCGGCCCCGTTCACCAACTATGGAGGATGGGTCAACGCCTGCGCTCCCGGCGTCGACATTGTGGCCCACATCCCCGACTGCGGTGGGATCGTCGGGGGCGATGCCCAGGCCGCCGCCGATGCCGACACGCCGGTGCTGGAATTCGGGCACGTCTCGCTTCGGGGCCGGCGCGATGTGCAATGGAGCGGCACCTCGTTCTCGACCCCGGCCGTGGTGGGAGCAATTGCCAGGGAGGCGCTGAGGATCGGTTTCGGTGCCGACCGGGCCTCCATCGCCGCCGCTCTCGATGAGGCCGTCTACAACCTGATAGAGGACCCGACCCTGGGTGGCATCCCCAAAATGGGCACGGTGGTGAACGTGAGTTGACGCCTCACCGGCTCGCCTTGCTCGATATTCCTCTCCCCCGGCCCGACATTCGGCCTATGTTGTTGGCGTGGACGCCACGTCCGTAGTTGGTGGGACCTTCATAGCCCGTGCTCGGAGCCTGGCCGACGTTGCCAAGTCCGACCCGGGCCGTGGCCTGGAGCTCGCCGACGGACTGACACAGGAGGCGGCCCGTACCGACGACGGCACCGAGGCCGCCTCACTTCGGGCTGCGGCCCTCTGGGTCGAGGGGGCGGCTCGCTACGAGCTGGGCCAGAACGACGAGGCCGTGGAGGCCATGGAAGCGGGGGTGGTGGAGGCCGAGCGGATCGGGCTCGACCCGCTTCGTACCCGGATCGAGATCAGTCTGGCCGCGGCCGAGAGTGCGGGCGGCCGGGGAGCCGACGCCGAGCGCCGGTTGAGGGGGATCATCACCCGCACCGATGCCGACAGCCTCGATCACGCTCTGGCCCTGTCCCAGCTCGGTCTGCTGGAACTCCATACCGGCAACATCACCGCCAGCCTGGATCTGCTGCAGCGGGCCTTACCGGTGCTGGAGCGGGAGCCGTCGGAGGTCGCGGCTCTGGCCCGGGTGGTGGGCAATGCCGGCTATTGTCGGCTGCTGCTGGGTCGGATCGCCGAAGCTCGGGATTCGTTCCAAGAGGCCGCCGGCCTGGCCGAGCAGACCGAGCAGTTGCTGGTGTCGGCCGGGTGCGAACAGAACTTGGCCTACGCCCAGATGTGTCTTGGTCATCTTCCGGCCGCCCTCGAGAGCTACGATCGGGCGCTCGGCGTTTACCGCCGACTGGGCACCACCGGACGGAACCTGGCCACACTCTACGACGACATGGCCGAGGCCTACCGCTTCGCCGGTCTGACCCGGGACGCTTTACGCCACGCCCGGCTATCGCTCTGGATCGCCCGGCAGGGCTCGAACCGGGAGAAGCAGGCCGATGCCGAATACCGTCGGGCCCGATGTCTGCTCGACCACGGTCACCATCAGGCGGCCCTGGAGAGCGCCCGGCTGGCGGCCGAAGCCTTCGCCCTCGGCGGTCGAGCGATCTGGCAGCGCCGGGCACAACTTCTGGCCGTCGAGGCGGCCACTCATCTTCCCGACGCCGGCGACGTGGACATCGGGAACCTCGCCGTCGCCGCCACCGACGCCGCTCGAGAGTTGGAGACCGCCGGTTGGACGGCTGACGCCTGTGCAGTCCGCAACCTCGCCTCGCAGATCCTGCTGGAACAGGGTGACACGGAAGCCGCCCGGTCGGTGCTGGCCGGGCTCTCCTCACCGCCGGTGCCGGGGGCGACCGGCACGGAATCGCTGGTGGGTCGATTGGAGCAGCTGTACGGTCGGGCCCTCACTGCTCTGGTCGACGGTGAGCGACCCGGCGCTCACTTGGCCGCTGTTCGTCGGCTGCTCGCCGAGCATCGGGCCGGCCTGGTCGACCCCGAGCTGCAAGCCGGTGTTGCTCGATTGACCTCCCGATTTCGACAGCTGGCCCTGGACCAGGCTCTGTCCCGGGGCTCGGCCGAGCAGCTCCTGGTGGGGGAGGAGCAGTGGCGGGCCACTCGGGCCCGGCCGCCCATCATCGCCCGTCCTCACTCCGACCGTGAGTCCGAGCTGCTGGCCGAGCTGCGCATGCTGTGTCGGGACCGAGCCGCCGATGTCGACCTCGACCAGCAACGAGAGCAACGCATCGCCGAATTGGAGACCGAGATTCGCCGGTTGTCCTTCACCCACCAGCCGGTCGATCAGGCGGCTGGAGGAACCGATGATGGGCCTGAGTTCTCGGTGGAGTGGATTGGCCGTCAGCTCGAGTCCCGGACCCTGGTCGAGTTCATCATCCATCGACAGCAGCTCCATGCCGTGGCCGTCGGCCCCGACGTCAAGGGCGGTGTCGGGCACTGGACTGTCGGCCCGTGGTCGGAGATCCTCCGGCAGGCAACGACCATTACCACCCAACTGGAACGCCTGATGCGCTCGGCCCCGGGCTCGGCCTCGACCGCCGTCCGTTGGG
>JAHEJM010000060.1:0-22595 GCA_024638815.1 Acidimicrobiales bacterium
CCGGAGTACGCCATCTCCCTACTGTCCGACGGGGCCGCCGGCTACGCCTACCTGCTCAAGGATCGGGTGGCCGAGGGTGATCAGCTGGTCCGGGCCGTTCGGGAGGTGGCCACCGGCGGGTCGATGCTGGATCCCCGAATCGTCGAGGCTTTGACCCGACCGGTGACCTCCGACGGCGTGCTCGACGCCACCGAGGAGCGGCTGCTGGACATGGTGGCCGAAGGCAAGCCGATCAAGGCCATCGCCGTGGCCCTGGCCACCACGCCGGGCGATGTCGACCATCGGATCGGGGCCTTGTTCGTCAAGCTGGCCGACGGGTTGAGTGCCGGCAACCAATCGGCACTGGCTCGCCTGCGTGTCCTGCAGCGGGCCATTGCCCAGCGGGAGGAACAGGGGGAGGAGCTGTCCCGCCTGCTGCCCGGCGGAGTGGCCGACAAGTTGAGACGAGAGGGCCGGCGAATCGGGGAGACCGAGGAGCTGGAGGTGACGGTCCTCATGTCGGACATTCGTGGCTACTCCGGGATCGCCGAGCGAACCGATCCCTCCAGCCTGGCCGGTCAGCTCAGCCGCCACCGGGCCGAGATGAATCGTGCCATCATGGATCATGGCGGTACGGTCATGCAGTTCGTGGGCGACGCCGTGATGGCGGTGTTCGGCGCCCCCACTCCAATGTCCGATCACGCCGGCCGGGCGGTGGAGGCGGCCGTCGCCATGCATCTGGCCCAGGACCTGGTCAACGCCGAATGGGACGGCGATGGCCTCGAGCCGTTCGGTCTCGGTATTGGAGTGTCGACCGGCCCGGTGGCGGCGGCCCTCCTCGGATCGGAGGAGCGTCTCGAGTATTCGGTGGTGGGCGACACGGTCAACCTGACCCAGCGGTTGCAACAGTGGGGTGACCCGGGTGAGACCGTGTTGAGCGAGCCCACCTTTCGGCTGTTGGCCACACCTCCGGCGTGCGAGTGCCTCGAGCCGGCGATGGTGAAGGGTCGGGTCAATCCGGTTGCCGCCTACCGCTTCCCTCCCAGGAGGGTGCCGTCATGACGGGGACCGGAACCCGGACCGGGTTGCGACTGTCGATTGTGATCGCCGTCGCGGCCTGTGCCCTTGGTATCGGGCTGATCGTCTCGACGTTGGGATGGGGGGCCATGGTCGACACCTACACCCCGTACTCCCTCGTCGTGACCGGTGGACTCGGCGTCATCGTGTGGCTGGCCGCCGGCGAGCAGGCCGGCAATCGCCTGATCTGGATTCTGGCTGCCAGCGTGGCCGGCACCGGCTTCTTCGGCCTGGCGGAAGGAGTCCGACTGGTGCTCGATCCCGACGGTCCCCTGACTTCCGGTGTCGACTCGACCGTACCGGCGGAAACGCCGACCGCAGCGGCGTGGGCCGACGCCGTCGGCAGCGTCGTCGCAAGCTTCTCCAGCGCGCTCCTCATCACCTTCGCCGTGCTGCTGTTTCCCGACGGTCGCCTGCCGTCGAGGCGATGGCGCCCCGTGGCCGCCGTGATGGCGTCTGCCCTGGCGGTGGCCGCCGGCTTCAGTTTCGTGCACTGGAACCCGGGTAGCAACATCGTCGTTCACGACAATCAATGGTTCCTGCTGACCTCCAACGTCGGGCCTGTGTTCGCTCCCATTGCCTTCGCCGGTCTAATGAGTCGGTTCCGGCGCAGCGATCAGGCGGAGCGAATGAGGATCAAGTGGATTCTCTGGGGGCTCGGCGTGTTCGTGGTCGTCTACGTCGTGGGTTCGAACCTGGCGATGCCACTGGTGATCATGGCCGGGTACGTCGCTCTCTTCACCGCGTACGGCATCGGGATCGTCCGTCACAATCTGTTCGACGTCAATCTGGTCATCTCCCGCAGTGTCACCTATGCGATGTTGGCCGCCCTGATCGGCTCGATCTACGTCGGCGTGGTGGTCGGGGTCGGCTCGCTACTTGGATCGGGCGACGAGCCGAACCCGGTGCTGGCCGTTGCCGCCACGGCACTGGTGGCCGTGGCCTTCCAACCGGCCCGTTTCAGGCTGCAGCGGTTGGCCAACCGGCTGGTCTTCGGCCGCCGGGCCACACCATACGATGTGCTGTCCGACTTCTCCCGCAGGGTGGCCGCCACCAACGAGACGCTGCTCGGTGACGCCGCCCGCTCCCTGGTCGACGGTACGGCGGCCGAGCGGGTGGTGGTCACGCTGGACTTGGGCGAGGACGCTATCGAGGCCGCGGCGTGGCCTGTCGATGTCGCTGATGCCGGTGGATCAATCGAGACCGAGGTGGTGCGCCTTCCCATCCTCGAGTCCGGATCGCCGCTCGGTTCTCTGGACGTGTACCTACCGCCCGGTCAGACGCTGCCCGATGCGGAGCGGCTCCTGGCCGAGCACCTTGCCGCCGGTATGGGTCTGGCCCTGGGCAATCGAGCGCTGTCGGAGCGACTGGCGGCTCGGGTTGACGAGCTGAGCCGTTCCCGACGGCGGCTTGTCGCCGTTCAGGACGACACCCGCCGTCGACTGGAACGTGACCTGCATGATGGTGCCCAGCAGCAGCTCGTCGCCCTCAAGGTGAAGCTTGGCTTGTGCCGTTCGCTGGTCGAGCAATCCGGTGATTTCGAGATGCCGACGCTCATCGAGCGACTGTCGGCCGACGCCGAGGATGCAGTCGAGTCGTTGCGTGACTTCGCTCGCGGCGTGTTCCCGCCGCTGTTGGAAACCGAGGGTCTCGAGGCTGCGATCGGCGCTCAGGCCCGCCGGTCGGGCATCCCGGTCGAGGTCAAGACCGGTGGTCTCGGCCGCTATCCCCGGGAGATCGAGTCCACCGTCTATTTCTGTGTACTCGAAGCACTGGCCGACGTCACCGAACGGGCCCGAGCCAACTCGGCCCGGATCCATCTGACCCAGCGCAATGGAAGCCTGACCTTCGAGGTCCACGACGACGATGTCGTGACCACCACCGATCCGGTCTCCCGCCCCGAGATGCGTCGAATCGGCGATCGTCTGGAGGCCCTGTCCGGGACGCTCCACTACTCCTCGGCACCCGGCGACGGCACGACCGTAATCGGTTCGCTACCGGCCACGACGACGGCGGTGATGTCATGAAACCAAGCATCTCCGATGACCGGCTGAAGTGGCTACTCCGCCTGCTGGTCGTCGTCGGCACGGTCTATGCGTTGGCCGCAATCGTTGTACTTCTGGCCCTGCAGCAATGGCGTGAATTTGGTGAAACGGCCTTCGCGTTGCTCATGGTGCCGATAATGGTGGCCGTGGTCTGGGTCGGCGTGTCGGCCGAGCCCCGTAATCGCCTGGTCTGGGTGCTGCTGACGTGGTTTCTCATCATTGGGACCTACCCGGTGTCCATCGCCGTCCGACTGATCCTCGAACCTGATGTACCGACCGTGCTGGACATCGAAACCCAGATCCCGGCCGAACTTCCACCAACGGTGGCGTGGATTGAGGGCCTCCCAAGCGGTCTGGGAAGCCTCGGACTGCTTCTCCTTCTAACCTTCGGCGTCCTGTTGTTCCCGAACGGTCGGCTGCCGTCACCACGGTGGCGTTGGGTGGCCCGGGTGTTCGCCGTCTGTGTGGTGCTGTTCGCCGCGATCAACTTCTGGCTATGGAACCCGACCATGACGGTCGCCCCGGCCACCCACCCCCTGTTCCATCTCTCGACACCGGTCGTGCTCGGAGGACCACTGACGGCGATCGCCAGCCTGGCGGTTCGCTACCGCCGCAGCCATCGGGAGGTACGAGCTCGAATTCGTTGGATCCTCTGGGGAGGAATGGTGGCCATTCCGCTGATCCTCGTCTCGATGGTCCTGGGCGATGACGTGCTGGACACCGTCGGATTCCTCGTCTTCTTCGGTTCGTACGGCATCGCCATCGTGCGTCACAATCTGTTCGACGTCGATGTCGTCATCTCCCGCACCCTGGTCTACGGCCTGTTGGCCGGCCTGATTGGTGTCGTCTACGTCTCGATCGTGGTCGGGATCGGCTCGCTGATCGGATCGGGTGACGAGCCCAACACTGCGCTGGTCATTGCCGCCAACGCCGTGGTGGCGGTTGCCTTCCAGCCGGCCCGTCGCCGATTGCAGCGCGTCGCCAACCGGATTGTCTATGGTCGGCGGGCCACGCCGTATCAGGTTTTGGCCGACTTTTCCCACCGGGTGGCCGCCACCGGCGACACCCTGCCCACCGATGCCGCTCGCTTCCTGGTCGACGGCACCGGGGCGGAGCGAGCGGTCATCACCACCCGGGTCGGGGTGGCGTCGGTCGAGATTGCGAAGTGGCCACCGTCCGAAGAATCTGCGGGGCGGCGGGAGCTTGTCGTGCTCGACTTCCCGATCACCGAAGAAGACACGATCCTCGGGACCCTTGAGATCCACCTCGCTCCCGGTGTGTCACTGGCCGCAGATGAGCGGCGACTGGCCGAGCGGGTGGCGGCCGGTATGGGCTTGGCCTTGACCAATCAGACGTTGACGGAACGGCTGATCACCAGGGTCGACGAACTTCGAGAGTCCCGGAGACGGTTGGTTGCGGTGCAGGACGAGACCCGTCGTCGCCTGGAGCGTGACCTTCACGACGGGGCTCAACAGCAGCTTGTCGCCCTGAAGGTGAAGCTTGGGTTGTGCCGGACCATGGCCCGAAGCTCCGGACGGAGCGAGATCATGAACGATCTGGAGCGGCTGGGCGACGAGGCCGACCGGGCCGTGAACGCATTGCGCAACTTCGCCCGGGGCGTGTACCCGGCTCTCCTCGAAGCCGAGGGTCTCGAGGCGGCATTGACGGCACGAGTCCGCCGGTCCGACTTTGCTGTGACCATCGAGTCTGAAGAGCTGGGCCGGTACCCCCGCGAGATCGAGTCCACTATCGATTTCTGCGTGCTCGAAGCGTTGGCCGCTCCGGCGACGCCAGCGGCCCGGGTCGGGCTGGCTCAGCGGAACGGATCGCTGACCTTCTGCGTGCAACAGAACCCGGGCGCGGACCCACAACCCGACCTCACCCGGATGACCGATCGTCTCGACGCGCTGTCCGGCACCCTCGATGTCAGGGTCGATCAGGCGGACGGAATCACGATGACCGGATCCGTACCGGTTGGAAGGAGCCAGCCATGAGTCGATTGTCGGACCGAACGCTGCGATGGATCGGATACGGCCTCGCATTCTGGGCTGTGCTGATGACCCCGGTCAGCATATGGCTCAATGCCAGGTTGGGTGATGGTTCGGAGGTTGTCACCCAGGTCGTGCTGGGTCTGACATTCGGGGTCGTGCTGGTCGTCGTGGTGACGGCCCAGCCCCGCAACGGGACGGTCTGGGCCCTGTTGCTCGGGGCACTGGGGGGAGCGACATCGGCCGCGGCCGGCGCCTTCGTGGAGCTCCGGCTCAATGCTCCGATCCAGGACATCCTGGATGCCGGTCTCGACTCAACCGCCCCCTCGGAGCTCGACCTGTTGACCTCACTGTCGCTGTTCTGGGGATCGTGGGCTTTTCTGGCCATCTTCGCCCTGACCATTCACCTGGTGCTGTTGTTTCCCGATGGTCACCTGCCTTCCCGATTCTGGAGGTTTGTGGGGTGGGGAACCGCCGGGGCCATTGCGTTGGCGGGGATTCAATCGGCTCGCTATCTGGGACCGTGGATCGACGCACCGTACGACCGGGCCGCAGCCCAGGCGATGAACGGGCCGATCGGCGTCATCATTACGGCTCTGCTGCTGACCGGCATGGCGGCGCTGGTCCAGCTCGTGGTGAGCTATCGCCGCAGCTCGGGAATCACCCGGCTCCAGTACCGGTGGGTCACCTTCGCCGTGGCGCTGAACGTCGTACCGTGGTGGGCCCTGAGCGAGTCGTTGCTGCCGGAACTGGTGGCCGACATCGTATTCACGGCGAGCCTGGCCGCGATTCCAATCTCGCTGGCCATCGCCATCACCCGGTATCGGCTCTTCGACATCGACCTGGTCATCTCCCGAACCCTGCTCTTCGCCGGACTGATTGGCTTCATCACACTGGTCTACGCAGGCCTGGTGGCCGGGCTGGGGTCGGTAGTCGGAGGGGCCAACCTGGGCTGGTCGATCGCTGCCACCGCAATCGTGGCCGTGGTGTTCGAGCCGGTCCGAAACCGGATCCAGCGCTGGGTCAACCGTCTGATCTACGGGCAGCGGGCCACTCCCTATGAGGTGCTGGCCGACCTCACCGGCCGGCTGGCCCGCACCGAGCGGGAGGAGGGTTTGCTCGACCGGATGGCGACAAGGGTGGCTGAGGGCACCGGGGCCGACCGGGTCGTGGTGTGGGCCGCCACTGCCGACGGCTTCGAACCGCTGGCCACCGAACCGACCGAACTGGCGCCCCGCTCGGCCGAGACCTCACTGCGAGATCTGCCCGGGGTGGCCGTACCCATCGAGCACGACGGCGAGGTTCTGGGAGCCCTGTCGGTCGAGACTCGTCGCGATGAGGCCCTCAGCGGTACCGAGCGCCGACTGATCGACGACCTGACCGGATCGGTCGGCCTGGCCATGCGGCGCAGCCGTCTCGATGAGGAGTTGGAGCGAAAGGCGCAGGAGCTGGCCGACTCCCGCCGCCGCCTGGTGGGCGCTCAGGACGAGGAGCGCCGACGGTTGGAGCGGGAGCTGGGGCGGGGTGTCCAGCAACAGGTGATGGCGCTTCGGGAGCAGCTGGACCTGGCCGTAGCCAAGGTCCAGGCCTCCGGCCTGGACCAGGTGGTGGTGTTTCTCAACCAGATGTCGAAGGAAACCCAGGACGCCATCGATCAGATCCGGGCGCTGGCTCACGGCATCTACCCTCCCCTGCTGGAGGCCGATGGTCTGACCGCGGCCGTCATCGCGTTGGGCGACCTCGCCCCCGTCGAGGTCGAGGTTCACCACGACGTAGCCCGGCGCCATCCGCTCCCGGTCGAGGCCGCCGCCTACTTCTGCGCGTCCGAGGCCCTGACCAATGCCATCAAGCATGGTCGCCCGCCAATCGTCATCGAGCTGTCCGACGTCGACGGTGATCTCCGGTTCCAGGTCTCGGACGCCGGCCCCGGCTTCGATCCTGCAACCACGATCCGGGGCTCGGGGCTCAACAACCTCAATGACCGTCTGGACGCGCTCGGCGGTTCGGTGACCATCGATTCGGCCCAGGGCCGACCGACCGTCATCCGCGGTCGGCTCCCCCTCAATACGGCGGTCGACGCAGTCCCGGCAGCCGCCGGGGTCTGACGGAGTGTCGAAATCCAGGTTCTTGACCATCCAACCTGGAAGGTCACAACAAGAGAGGGGAAGGTAATGCTCAGAAGAGTAGGTGCCATGATCGGAGCACTGCTGATGGTCGTCGTTCTGGCGGCGACGCCGGCGTCGGCCCATCCGGTCGGCGAGCCCGGGGAACCCAGCTGTTTCGGTGAGCGGATCAGCCATGGATCCTCGGATCACGGTTTGACGCCTGTGGATCGGGCCGCGGCACTGGAAGAAGTCGTCGCCCTGGTGCTGGCCGGTGAGTTCGGACCGGAGGCTCAGGCGTTCGCCTTGGAGTTCTTCGGCGACGACGGTGTCAGTGTCAAAGAGATGACGCGCTGGGTGAAGCTGAACTGCAGCGATGACCCGTTCATCGAGCAGTAGGCCGGCTCGTCACCAATGAGAACGGTCCCCGCCTCTCGAGGCGGGGATCTCGTTCGTCCGGCGATAGTGATCCAGCAGCCGGCGGGTGGAGCAGCGCCAGACGAGGGGCCCCTGAAGCCCAGGACCAGCCGATCATGGATCCGGAGAAAGGACTCGCCGTAGTGCGGTTGACCCCGATAGGCCGGATCGTCGAGGGTCAGTACCGACGAGGTCTCGCCGGTGCGGTCGAACCGCAGCCGGCGGGACACCTCACCCTTCCGATTCTGCGGAGGCGGCCCACGCCTTGATAAGACTGTCGGGTCCGAAGTCGGCCTTCGAGACAAAGGCGATGGCTCCGGCGTCGAGGGCCCGACTCTGGTACACGTCGGCATCGTAGGTGGACAGCACGATGATGCGGGCCCGAGGATTGGTGGTCAGGATCCGGCGGGTGGCCTCGATCCCGTCCATGCCCGGCATCATGATGTCCATCAGCACCAGGTCCGGTTCCAGTTCGCCGAACCGTCGAACCGCCTCCGTTCCGTCGACGGCCTCCCCGGCCATTTCGAAGCCGTCGGTGAACTCGATCACCAGTCGGGCGGTGGCGCGAAAGGCGTCCTGATCATCGACGATGAGAACAGTCAAGGTTCGTGCCATGATTATCACACCCTCAGTATGAACAAACCTGAACCCGGCGAGTAAGGGAGAATACCCGTCTTCGGTGGTGTGGATTTCCCCACCCCGAGGCTCGGTGGCTGACGTTTCTCCCTCAGTGCCCGCCTCCGGATCCGGTTTCGGACAGATACAGCAGAACCGCCCGAACCCGTCGGTTGGTCGCCTGCTCCGGCAGCAGATCGAGCTTGGTGAAGATGGAGTTGATGTGTTTCTCCACCGCCCGCGCCGACAGATGAAGGTCGGCGGCAATGGCCTTGTTCGAGCTGCCACCGGCCAGCTCCTCGAGCACCTCCCGCTCTCGCGGGGTCAGACGATCGACCTTCGACTCGGTTCGGTTGAGCCGGCCCGAAACCAGGGCGTCGACCACCCGGGGGTCTATCTTCGACTCACCGGCGGCCACTCGCTCCACTGCATCGGACAGGGCCCCGGCGTCGCCGACCCGTTCCTTGAGGAGATAGGCCATGCCTTCGCTTCCGTTCTCGAGCAGACGGAGGGCGTACTCGGGTTCCACGTATTGGCTGAGCACCACGACGCCGATGTCGGGATAGGTGGCCCGAATGTGCCGGGCGGCCCGAATGCCCTCGTCCGTCCCGGTCGGAGGCATTCGAATGTCGGTGACCACGACGTCGGGCCGGTGTTCTTCCACCGTCGTGAGGAGCGAATCATGGTCGTTGGCCGTGGCCACCACGTCGTAGCCCTCCTGCTCCAGAACCAGCCGCACACCCTCACGCAGTATGTAGGCGTCGTCGGCCAGAACGATCCGTCGGGTCATGCTCGTCAACCTTAGTGCCCGCGAATCTCGGGTGAGGTGTGGGAATCCGCACTCCAAGTTGGCGGCTCCCACCCTGTCGCCCGGCGATCGGAGCTGGCAGGATGGCGATATGACACCGATCGGCTCATTGGGCTCGGCCTTCGCCGGGCATCGTCGGGTCGACGCTGATCGTTTTGTGACCGGGGCGCTGGTGTTTGCGGTGACCGTGGTTTTCATCGCCGTGGTCTACGTGGTGATGGTCATCGGGCTCGGATCCCGTTTCGGCGACGAGGGCGAATCGAGCACGGTTCTGTCGGTGGCGGCGACGGTGGTTGTGGCGGTCGCATTTCAGCCGGTGCGGCGATGGGCGGAACGTCTGGTCAATCGGTTGGTGTTGGGCCGCCGGGCCACCCCGTATCAGGTACTGTCGGAGTTCACCCGTCGGGTCGCCGTCAGCTCCGACAACCTCGTGGACGACGCCGCCCGCTACCTGGCCGAGGGCACCGGCGCTAACCGGGTGGTGGTGTCGATCGCGGCCAATGAGGTCGGCGGTGCCACAACAATCGAGGCGGTTGGCCGGTCGCCGCAGGACCCCGACACACCGACCGAGGCGTGGTCCTTCCCCGTTGTCGATGGAGACCGGGTGTTGGGTTCCCTGGATGTCCACCTGCCCGCCGATCGGGAGCTTCGGGCCGAGGATCGACGGTTGGCTCGACAGCTGGCGTCTACCATGGGTCTGGCACTTCGCAACCAACTGCTGACGGAAGGGCTGGAGGCCCGGGTGAGGGAGCTGCGGGAATCGCGGCGGACGTTGGTGGCGGTGCAGGATGCAACCAGGCGACGGCTGGAACGGGATCTGCACGATGGTGTGCAACAGCAGTTGGTAGCGCTCAAGGTCAAGCTTGGGTTGGGTCGGGCGATGGCCGATGCCGACGGCGCGCCGACCACAGCCGCCGCCCTGGATCAACTGGCCGAGGAAGCCGATGGCGCCGTGGAGGCGATGCGGGACTTCGCCCGAGGAGTGCACCCTCCACTGCTGGAGGCCGAAGGTCTGGCCGCTGCGGTGAGCGCCGAGGCCCGCCGGCTACCGATTCCGGTGGTGGTGCAGGTCGATGGGATCGGCCGCTACCGGCCGGAGGTCGAAGCCTCCGTGTACTACTGCATCAACGAGGCGCTGCGTAACGCCGTGCAGCACAGTCACTCCGACCGGGCCGAAGTGGTACTGGTGCAGGCGAACGGGAGCCTCCAGTTCCGGATCACCGATAGCGGGACGGGCTTCGACCCCGATGCCATCCAGGGTTCGGGGCTGGCCACCATGGCCGAACGTCTCGACGCCTTGAGCGGTGATCTGCTCCTCACGAGCGCACCCGGCGCCGGCACCTTGCTCCGGGGTATCGTCCCGACGGCGCCGGAGGGGGCACGGTGATCCCGATCTCCGACACCGTCCGCCGCCATATCGGCTACCTGATGTGCGCCTGCATCGTGCTCTTCGGCATCGTGGCCATCCGTCGCTACATCGAGCTCGGAGACACCGAGAAGATACTGGAAAGCGTGCTGTTGCCGGCCTCTTTCCTCGCCGTCCTGATCGTCTTGTTGCGAGCCGTGCCTCAACACGGCGTGGTGTGGACCCTGCTCTGGTTCGGTTTCATCGGGTCATTCCACGAGGTCCTCACTGTGGTTGCGCCGGCCAGGCTTGGTGTGGACGCCGAAGAGGTGGTGAACACCGGTCAGTCCCCGGCATCCCTCGATGTCGTCGATGCGTTGGCCGTCAATTTCCTGAACTGGGGATGGCTCTGGATGCTGGCGTTGCTGATCCGGCTGATCGTGGTGTTTCCAGCCGGCCGACCCTCGTCCCGGCTCTCCCGCCTGGTTCTGTGGGTCGCACTGCCGAGCACGATCATCGGATCGGTCGTCAGTGCCTTGACCCTGGCCCCTTGGGTCCGAACCGGCTATGCTGATCTGCTGCCGAGCGACGGCTGGCTGCCGGTTGTCGGGACCGTCTTCTACATCCTCAACATTCTCACGATTGTGTCGTTGGTCGACCTCGGTGTCCGGTTCCGGCGAAGCTCGGGGATCGAGCGACTGCAGTATCGGTGGGTGGCGACGGCGATGGCATTGTTCGTCCTGTCAACGCTCCTCGGATTCCCTCTCTACTATCTGGGGGTGGAGGCACCGACCTTCCTGTCCACCGTGGCGTTGGTCGCCATCCCGGTGTCCATCGGCATTGCCATCAGTAAGCACCGGCTGTTCGACATCGATCTGATCATTTCCAGGACGGTGCTGTTGATGGTCATGGCGGCACTCATCACCCTCGTCTATGCCGGGGTTGTCGTCGGCCTCGGGACGCTGGTGGGAGGGTCGACGCTGGGGTGGAGCATTGGGGTGACGGCATTGGTGGCCGTGCTGTTCGAACCGGTACGGAGCCGGGCCCAGCGCCGGGTGAACTTTATGGTGTTCGGGCGGCGGGCCGCCCCCTACGAGGTGTTGGCCGATCTCACCGGCCGCCTCGCCGCCACCGAACTCGATGATGGCCTGTTCGGTCGGATGGCCACACGGCTGGCCGAGGGTACGGGGGCGGAACGGGCCATTGTGTGGGTGGCCAACGGGACGGGGTTCCGCCCCGCCGCCGTCGCGCCATACGTCGAGAATCCGGATCTGGTGCCGGATCCGTTGCCGGCACGTCCGGAGGACCTGCCGGGCGCAGCCGTCCCGATCGTGGAGGACGGCGAGACATTGGGCGCACTGTCGGTCGAACCCCGACCCGGCGTCACCCTCACCGCCACCGAACGGCGGCTGCTTGAAGATCTGGCCGGGTCGGTCGGGCTGGTCATGCGGCGGCTACGGCTCGACGCCGAGCTTCGGCACCAGGCCTCGCTGCTGCAGGAGTCCCGACGGCGGCTGGTCGGCGCCCAGGAGCTGGAACGACGCCGCCTTCAGCGTCGACTCGACGAGGATGCCAGCCGGCGGGTGTTGGATCTGCGGTCCAAACTCGACTCCGCCGGCGAACTGGCCCGTAGCGAGGGCAGCGAACGCACCACGACGCTGATCGCTCAGATGGTGGCGGAGACCGACGACGCAATCGAATCGATCGAGGCTCTGGTGCTGGGTTTGCACCCACCCCTTCTGGAGGCGGAGGGGCTGGGGGCGGCGGTCACCACGCTGTCCGAATCCGACGCTGTGGATATTCACGTGGACGTCCGAAGCAACGGGCGGTATCCCCTGCCGGTCGAGGTGGCCGCCTACTACTGCATCTCCGAGGCGCTTACCAACGCGTTGAAGCACGGGGGGGCACCCATCTCGGTCATTGTCGAGGACGACGCCGACGGTCTGACGTTCATCGTGACCGACTCGGGTCGCGGATTTGATCCCGACGCCGTCGTCGAAGGCTCGGGTTTGCGCAATATGGCGGATCGCGTCGAGCCTTTCGGCGGGTCGATCTCGGTCGACACCCGGCCCGGCCGGCCGACGACAATCTCGGGTCGCCTACCGGTCACCGCACCGCTTCCCATCCCCGCTGGTGGACTCAGACGGTGATGACGGTCTTACCCCGTGAATGTCGACGGCCTACCAGATCCAGGGCGTCCGCCGTGTCGGCCAGGGGGAAGGTCCCGCCCACGACGGGATCGAGTTGACCGGACTCGATCAGTTCCCGCAAGGCGATCAGGTCCTCCCGCTTGAACGTTGACAGGAACGGGTGCAGTTTCTGGGACACGAACGGCGAGAGCAGGCGGGCGGCGATGATCCGGCCCAGGCTGCCGGCGAGGGGGCCGCCTTCGCCCGAGTTCGGTATCAGCACACCGCTCGGTGTGAGCACCCCCCGGCGTTCCGACAGCGAATGGGTATCGGCGATGTCGAGGATGAGATCGTACTGCTCGCCCATTTCGGTGAAATCGTGGGTGGTGTAGTCGATGATGTGGTCGGCGCCGATGGACTGCACCAGCTCGACATTGTCGGTGCTGCAGACGCCGGTGACCTCGGCTCCCATCTCCTTAGCGATTTGGACCGCCATCGTTCCGATCCCGCCCGAGGCCCCGACGATCAGCACCCGCTGTCCCGGTTGCACGTCGCCCACATCCCGCATCGCCTGCAACGCCACCATGCCGGCCATGGGTACCGCCGCCGCCTGCTCATGGCTGATGGCCGCCGGCTTGGCCACGAGCTGGGCCTCGGGCGCCGCAACGTACTCGGCGAAGGCGCCCTTGCACCAGCCGAACACCTCCTCGTCCTCCTTGAAGTGGGTCACCTTCGACCCGATCGCCTCGACCCGGCCCGAGATGTCGGTACCTCGTATGCCATTCTTGGGGCGCCGCAGCCCGAAACCGAGGCGGATCATGTAGGGAACCCCGGTCAGGATGGAGTAGTCGGCCCAGTTGACCCCGGCGGCGTGAACCCGGACCAATACCTCGCGGTCACCGGGAATCGGCGGGGCAACATCGTCGAGCCGAAGAACCTCGGGGGGACCGTAGCTGTCGTGGACCATCGCCTTCATTGATCGGCTCCTCGCTGACGGTGCCGTGAATGAGCGGCGCCGTTCTCCTCGTGGCTGTCATCGTGCCGCCCGATGGGCCCGCGCCGCCAGGGTCGTAGGTCCGTTGTCGTCGCCCCGCTCCGAGTGCCGACAACGCGGCTGTTACTATCTCCCGCAACCACCAGAGCCAAGGATAGACCGTGTCCGCCAGATTAGTCCGTGCCGTGGCGATGAGGCTTCTCATCCTCGGTTTTGTGTTGCTTCTTCATCCGTCCTCGGCCGGCGCCCAGGCGCCCCAGGCCGATATCGAGGCCGAGCCCAGTGTGGTCACGGTGAGAGTTCGGGGCTCCATCGGCACGGAGAACATCGCCCTCAGCATCAACGGCCGGAACCTCGCCTCGTGGTACGCCATCGGCACCGAGTTCACACCTCGCACCGTGAGGGTGGAGACCGAAACCGTGGTGTCGTCGCTCAGGGTCCATTTCACCAACGACGGCGGTTGGCCCGAAGCCGACAGGAACGTCAACATCGACTACGTCGAGATCGACGGGATCCGCTTCCAGAGCGAGGCCCCCACCACCTTTTCCACCGGGACCTACACTCCCGGCGACGGCTGCGCCGGTGGCTTCAAGCAGCGCGAGTGGTTGCACTGCAACGGCTATCTGGAGTATCGGGCGGCGCAGGGTGTTGTCCTCGCCCCCGATCTCGACCCGGAGCCTCCGGCCGGTGAACCCAGTGTGGTCGGCTTCCGGGCTCGGGGCACCACCGGCGCCGAGAACGTCGACCTGCGGATCAACGGCTCGATCGTGGGTTCATGGTCGGGACTGTCGACCTCGTTGCAGACCTACTCGGTCACGGTGACGGACGAAACCGTGATCGACACCATTCGGGTTCACTTCACCAACGACGCCGTCGTTCCCCAGGACCGCAACGTGCTGGTCGACCACCTGATGATCGACGGGACAATGTACCAGAGCGAGGCCCCCACCACCTTTTCCACCGGGACCTACACCCCCGGCACCGGTTGTGCCGGCGGCTTCAAGCAGCGGGAGTGGTTGCACTGCAACGGCTACCTGGAGTACCAGGCGGCGGCCGGGGTGACCCTGGCCGGCGGGGCCCACCCGCCGAATCCGGACCGGGTACGGGTGATCGTCGACACCGACATGGGCCCCGACATCGACGACGCCCTGGCTTTGGCCATGGCCCATGGCTACGTCGGCGAAGGCAAGGCGGAGATCGCCGCCGTCACCATCTCCCGCAACTCCGACACCGGTGCTCGCTACGCCGATCTCGTCAACACCTTCTACCAGCGGCCCGACATCCCCATCGGCGTCTACCGGGGATCCACCGACCAGGACGGGAACAACTACTACTACGTGGCCGACGTGGTCAACAGTGGCGACTTCCCCCACGACATCCACCTCACCCCGATTCCGGAGGGGTACAAGGTGATGCGTCGGGCACTGGCCGACGCTCCCGACGACAGTGTGGTGCTGGTCCAGATCGGCTACTCGACCAACACTGCGGCGCTCCTCCGCAGCGGTCCCGACGAGATCTCCCCCCTGACCGGGGTCGAGCTGATCGAAGCCAAGGTTAGGCTGCTGTCGGTCATGGGTGGCAACAACGGCATGTCCAGTCCCGAGTTCAACATCGCCCAGGATGTGGCTGCCGCCCGGCAGGTGTTCGATCAGTGGCCGGTGGATCTGTACCAGAGCGAGGCCAAACTGGGAGGGGGGATCTTCTACCCGCTGGAGAGCATTCTCCTGGACTTCACCGAACCAAGCCCTCACGTGATCCCGGTGTCCTTTTTGAACCGTGACATCCCGTGGCATCGGGACAACGGCGACTACTACGACATGAGAACCTGGGATCTCACGTCGGTGATGGCCGGGGTGGAGGACCCGGACACCTACTTCGTGGTGTCGGGCCCGGGCACCGTCCGGGTCGACGGCCAGGGGTTGACGACATTCGAGCCGAGCGCGCTCGGGAAGCATCGGACGCTGGGTCGGTTCTGGGAGCTGTCGGAGTCCGAGCGGCAGATGGTGGTCGACCGGATGATCCAGCTGGTGTCACGCCGGCCGTGAGCGGCCGACGTCGTAGTCCCGTCCTCAGAGCTCGTGCACGGCCAGGGTGGGTTCGGTCAGGGTGCCGATGTAGAGCCGGCCGTTGTGGTAGCGGGCCGAGGTGGTGATGGCCACGGCGCCCGAGGAGTCCTGCAGATTGTGGGCCACGTTGCCGTCCATGTCGAAGCCGAGCACGATGGCGTGACGCAGCGGCTTGGGTTTGAGCGAGTCGGGCAGCCGGTACGACACCTTGCGCAGCCATGGCCGGGGTTGCATCAGATCCACCATGGCCTGGCGGGGTGACGGGGCCGCCGTCCACAGGATTCCCTCGGCCAGGCTGAGATTGTCGGGGAAACCCGGGAGGTTGTCGACGAACATCTCGGTGGTTCCCGCCTTGGGGCCACCGAGCCAGTGGCGCCGGATGCGGTAGCGGCCGGTCTCGGCCACGAACAACGAGGTCTCGTCGGGATCGAGGGCCACCCCGTTGGCGAACTGCAGCCGGTCGAGAATGACGTCCAGTGATCCGTCGGGTCGGCGGGCGAACAGCCGTCCCGTCTCCTGACCCTCCAAGAGGTCGTTGACGTAGTTGTGAATACTCCACCGGGTGGAGGTGTCGGTGAAATAGATGGTGCCGTCGGATGCCACCGTGGCGTTGTTGGTGAAGGTGAACGGCCGGTCCTCGAATCGGTCGGCCAGCACCGATACCTCGCCGTCGGCCGTCACCCGCTGCAGGCCGAGGTCGGCATTGCACACCACCAGCTCGCCGTCACCCAGGATCTCCACCCCCAGGGGGCGGCCCCCGGCATTGGCGATGTTCTCCGGGGTCCCGCCGCTGCGACCGAACCGGACGATGGTTCCGTCGGCCAACCCGGTGAACACGTTGCCGTGATGGTCGACGGCCACATCCTCGGGCCCGACACCGCCGGTCTCCCAGCGTTGTGCCGAACGTAGCCGGTCGTTCTCCTTGTACACACCGTCGAGATCCGGCGCCTTCGGCGGCTTCCACGATACGGGCTCGAACGACGTCATAGTGCGAACCTACTCCTCGCCACGAGACGCTGTAAACCACTTCCCCGACGTCGCCGACGGTGATGGCCCCGCTACCGGGCCTCGCCGAACACCGCACCGTCCCGAACAGGACCTTCGCCTCTGGGTTTGCGGAACCGCCGATCGGAGACTGGATGCATGGCAGATCGAGTCGCGTTCGACGAAACAGGGTCGGAGGCGGTCGATGCCAGTATCGGCCATGCCGGGACGAGGATCGACCTCGACGAGCTGACCAAGCGATACCAGGTGGGCGAGGTCGAGGTGACGGCGCTGGAGAACATCAACCTCCACGTGGACGAGGCGGCGTTCGTGGTCATCCTCGGTCCATCGGGCTGCGGGAAGACGACCCTGCTGAACATGATCGGCGCGCTCGACACCCCGACGTCGGGCAGCGTCAAGGTGGCCGGCATCGATCTCGGTCGGGCCTCATCGGGAGAGCGGGCCGAGATGCGGCGGAACACGGTCAGCTTCATCTTCCAGACCTTCAACCTGTTTCCCGCCCTGACCGCCTATGAGAACGTCCGCTTCGGGGCCGATGCCGCCCGGCGGTCCGACGCCGATGACCGGACGAGAATGGCGTTGGACCAGGTTGGCCTGTCGCCCCGCCAGGACCACTTCCCTCACCAGCTGTCGGGCGGTGAGCAACAGCGGGTCGCCATCGCCCGGGCCCTGGCCTCGGGCAACCCGATCCTACTGGCCGACGAACCAACCGGGGAGCTCGACTTCCGGACCGGGGTTCAGATCCTGCAGGTGCTGGAGGAGCAGGCCCGGGCCGGAATGACGGTGCTCGTCGTCACCCACAATCGGGAGATCTCCCGGATCGCCGACCGGGTGATCGAGCTCTCCAGCGGCCACATCGTCGCCGACGGTCCACCGGCCGGTGGCCCGGCCCGAACCTCCGATCTGCAATGGTGACCACGCCGGCCCGAGGGCGGGGAGCGGGGTTTTGGCTCCGCTGGTCATGGCGGGACTTCCGGTCCCGCTGGATCGCCATTCTGGCCATCGGTGTGGTTCTGGCCATCGGGATCGGTGTCTACGCCGGCCTCGGGAGTACCGCCACCTGGCGCCGCCAGTCGAACGACGCCAGCTTCGCCGCCCTGGCCATGCACGATCTGCGGATCGAGCTGAGCCCCGGGACCTTTGTCGACCAGGGCACCCTGCTCGACGTCGTCTCGGGCATCGAGGATGGATCGTCGATCGATGCCGTGGCCGAGCGATTGGTGGTCGACAGCCAGGTCGACACCGGCAGCGCCGGTATCGAGTCGGCGCTGGTCCCGGCCCGATTGGTGGGCATGTCGTTCGGCGATGGGCGGCCGGTGGACGAGGTCTGGATCCGGGACGGCTCGGCCCCGAGCGACGGCTCCACCTCGAGCGAGGCGACGACTCCGGTCGGGGTGCTGGAGGCGAAGTTCGCCGACTTTCGGGGCCTGCCCACCGCGGGCACGGTCACCATCGCCGGCGGTCGTGAGGTCGACTACTCGGGCCTCGGGGTCATCCCCGAGGACTTCTTCTACGAGGGACCCGAAGGCACGATCTTCGCCGAGGGGGAGCTGGCCATCCTGTACCTCCCCCTGGCCCCGACCCAACAGCTCGCCGACCGACCGGGCCAGGTCAACGACCTGGTGATGACGCTCGGCGACGGCGCCGATCGGGATGCGGTCGAGGCCCAGCTGACCGAGGCCGTGAACCGGGCCGGTCTCGGCGCCACCGTCTCGACCCGCGACGACGCCGTCGCGGTGCGGATCCTGTACGAGGACATCGACAACGATCAACGGTTCTGGAACGCCCTGTCGGCTCTGGTCCTGGCCGCGGCCGCATTGGCCGCCTTCAACCTGGTCAGCCGGATCGTGGAGGCCCAGCGGCGGGAGATCGGCATCGGCATGGCCCTGGGGCTGCCCCGCCCCCAGCTGGCGATCCGCCCCCTGCTGGTCGGGGTGCAGGTCGCCGTGGTCGGCACGATTGCCGGCGTCGCCGTCGGCTACATCGTCGGTGACGCCTTCGCCGGAGTCCTCGAGTCGTTCCTCCCACTACCCGACTACCGGACCGGTTTCCAAGCCGGTATCTACGCCCAGGCTGCGGTCCTCGGCCTCGCCGTCCCGATCGTCGCCGCCGCCATCCCGGTGTGGCGTGCGGTTCGGGTCGAGCCGATCGAGGCCATCCGTACCGGACACCTGACGGCGAAGTCCAACCGGCTGACCGATTGGACCGGCCGCATCCCGCTTCCCGGATCGACCCTGACCCGGATGCCGCTGCGCAACGTGCTCCGCAACCCACGACGAACCGTGCTGACCGCGGTCGGAGTGGGGGCCGCCATCACCGCCCTGGTCGCCGTTCTGGGCATGCTCGACAGCTTCGATCGGGCCATCAACCGAGGCGGCGACGAGTTCACCCGGGGTGGCAGCGATCGGATCATCGTTCAGCTCGACACCTTCTACCCGTCGGACTCATCGGTCGTGGCCGAACTCGACCAGGTCGCCGACGTGGGGCGGATCGACGCCGCGCTCCGACTCCCGGTGACGGCATTGGCCGCCGACGGGAACGAGGACCTCGACCTGCTCATCGAACTGGTCGATCTGGATACGGCCCGCTGGACCCCGACCGTGATCGACGGTGCCACCCCGACCGGTGCCGACGGTGGGCTCCTGCTGGCCCGCAAGGCGGCCACCGATCTCGGTGTCGGCGTCGGCGATCGGGTGACACTGCGCCACCCGGTGCGTACCGGGGCCGGCTTTGCCCTGACCGAAACCGAGGTCGACGTTGCCGGCATCCATGGCAATCCGATCCGGACCTTTGTCATCGGCGACGTCTCATTGGCCTCGGTCTTCGGCCTCCAGGGGGCGGCAAACCTGGTCCACGTCTACCCGGCGGACGGTGCCACCCGGGCCGACGCCCAACGGTCCATCTTCGACCTTCCCGGCGTGACCTCTAGTCAGCCGGTGGCCCGGATCAGCGAGGCCATCGACGAGGCCCTGGCCCAGATCGTCAGCATTCTGCTGGTGGCGGCGGCGGCCGTGCTGATCCTGGCCCTGTTGATCGCCTTCAATGCCACCAGGATCACGGTCGAGGAGCGACAACGGGAGCACGCCACCATGCGGGCGTTCGGTCTGCCGATCCGCTCGATCGTCGGCACCGTCGTGCGGGAAAGCGTGGTGACCGGTGTCGTCGCCACCGTCATCGGCCTGGCCGGCGGTGTCGTCTTCATCCAGTGGATGCTCCGCTCCCTGGCCACCACGACCCTGCCCGACGTCGGCATCGACCTGTACGTCGCGCCGGCCACGATCATCGTGGCCGCCGTCGTCGGCATCGCCGTCGTCGCCCTGGCCCCGGTGCTGCTGGCCCGCCGGATCGCCACCATGGACGTCCCCGACGCCCTCCGAATCATGGAGTGACCGTTTGAACAGGTTCGGGGCCACGTCGAGTGACGTTCGGCCCTGTTGCCCCCCGTCGCCTCGGTCTACGGTGGTTACGGCGGGTGGAAGGAGGAACACACAGTGCTTTGTAGCAGGCGGAAATCCAGTGACGCTCGAAGGCTGCCGACTCGCTTGCCCCTGGCCGCCTTGGCCATGGTGGCTGCAACCGCTGCCGCCCTCGGCATTGCCTTTCTGGTCGGAATGCGGACCAAGTCCCCGGGCGTGCAACGAGCGGTGAAGCGGATGAACAAGAACTTCTGGAACCCGAGAGCCATGGAGACCGCCGGCACGCCCGGCGCCTATGCCTCCATCGTCCACCATGTCGGCCGCCGGTCGGGCACCACGTACCAGACCCCGGTGGTGCCGGTGAAGACCGATGACGGCTTTGTCATCGCCCTGCCCTACGGTCCGGACGCCGATTGGGTACAGAACGTGCTGGCCGCCGGCAAGGCGACAATCACCTCTGAGGGCGAGACGTACGAGGTCGAGCGGCCGAGCGTGGAGTCGATCGACAGCCTGGACGTCTCGTTCGGTGAGTCGGACGACCGAGCCCACCGGATCTTCGGGGTGGAGGAGTGTCTACTGGTTCACTTCGCCGCCACCACACCGGCGGAGACGGTGGAGGCTGCCGGCTCCCGTCCCGGATGATCTGAACCGGCTCGACGCCGCATCGGCAATCCCACCGGTCGAAAGGCGATGAGCGGGACCTTCGGCCGTGGTTGCCCCAGCCATGTTTGCCGACAATGGAGTGGAGGAAACCACAGGAGGAGGAATATGGTCACCATCACCCAGGCGGCGTCGGAGTTCCTGGCCAACCAGCGCATCGCCGTCACCGGGGTCTCCCGCAACCCGGGCGAGCACGCGGCCAACTGCGTCTACAACCGGCTCAAGGAGCGGGGTTACGACGTGTTCGCCGTCAATCCGAACGTTGACTGGGTCGAGGGCGACACCGCCTATCCCGATCTGGTGGCCATTCCCGACGGTGTCGACGCCGTGGTCATCGGCACCGCACCCGACCACGCCCCGTCGACCGTGCAGCAGTGCATCGATCTCGGCATCCGCCACGTTTGGTTCCACCGGGGACCCGGTCAGGGCAGCGCCAATCCGGAAGCGGCTCAGCTCGCCCGCGACCACGGGCTGGCAGTCATCGACGGCGGCTGCCCATGCATGTTCGGGCCCACCGCCGACATCGGCCACAAGATCATGCGACCGGTTCTCCAGTTCATCGGCAACGTACCCCGCCGGGTGTGACGCCTGCCGGTGTGATCCAGCGTGATGACGTGTGCCGTCAGTGGGGGAAGGCGATCTCGAGTATCCCGAACACCGTGACCAGCAGGCCGACGATGGTGGCCACGATCACGATCAGGCTGCGCTCGCCGGCGGTGGCGATGGCCACTGCGCCCAGTACGAAGGCCGCGACGGCGGAGAAGTAGGCGATGAGCATGGGAACGGTCAGCCACAAGTTGTCGAAGAACTCCTCACCACCTCGCTGGCCGGCTGCGACCAACAGCGCGAACAGGCCGATGAAGACCAGGAAAGCCACCCCGGCCAGGGCCGACCACCGACCGAGGACCGAGAAGGGAACCAACATGGTGTCAGTATCAACGGTCGTGGGCCGGGGCGGCAGGGACAAAGGTCACGCGTCGCTCGCCGGCTCGCCGCCGTCACCACCGGCCCCCGACGCCGATCCGGCGGGCACCCTCAACGTTCGACCAAGTAGTAGGGAGTAGTAGCCATGAGTGACAAACCACGACTTCCACCACGGTGGTTCATCCGAACCGCCTGGTTCGTTCACCGGCGGATCTTCGCCTTGACCGGCGGTCGGTTCGGACTGTGGCGGCCCAAACCCGGCGGTTGGGGCACGCTTCGGCTCACCACCACCGGCCGACGCTCCGGCCGGGAACGCAGCGTGATGGTCGGCTATTTCGAAGACGGCGACGACTACGTCACCATGGCCATGAACGGTTGGGGCGAGGGCGAACCGGCATGGTGGCTCAACCTGCAGGCCGACCCCGAGGCCACCATCGAGGTGGCCAAACTGGCCGGCCCCCGCCCGGTAACGGCCCGGGCCGCGGTGGGCGACGAGCGGGAGCGGCTATGGGACCGGTGGCGCCGAATCGACAAGAACCTCGACGAGTATGCTGAGATGCGATCGACCCCGACCGCCGTCGTGTTGCTGGAGCCCCGCCACGCCTGACGGGTCGTCAGCCCGCCAAATCTCGCCGGAACGGGTCGTCAGCCCGCCAAACCTCCCTACGCCCCCTCCCTGGACAGTCCGATGACCCTGGTCAGTATTTCCATCACCGGCCCCGATCCCGAGTGGCTGGCCGAGCATGCCCGCTCGCTGGTCGGGGCCCGGTTGGCCGCCTGCGGCAACATCATCCCCACCGTGCGCTCGGTGTACAGGTGGGACGACGAAGTGGAGGACGAGCTGGAGGCCTACCTCATCGTCCACACCCGGGCCGAACACATCGGCACCGTCATCGAGCGCACCAACGCCGCCCATCCCTACGACACCGTGCAGATCCTGGCCACCGAGATCGTCGAAGCCGATCCCGACTACGCCCAGTGGGTCTACGACTCCACCGAGCGCTGAGCACCGCATCCCCCGTAGC
>JAHEJM010000060.1:22695-25348 GCA_024638815.1 Acidimicrobiales bacterium
TCGGGCAGTTCGCCCGAGGTGACCTGGGTCTGGGTCACGGGGCCGCTGGCGATGAAGTCCTTGCGCTTGAGGTCGTCGATGAGGGGATGATCGGCATCGAACCCCTTGGGCGGTCGCTTCAGCGACTCACCGCCCAGCGAGAACCACTGGGTGAACGAGTCCGATCGGGTGGCCGACCGCCAGCGATCGGGTTCGGCGTCGATGGCGGCCCGAATCCGGGCGGCCACCGGCGTCGGCGGTCGCCACAGTCCCACGCCGATGAAACAGTCACGGGGGGCCAGGTGAAGGTAGAACCCCGGCGCGTGTGCATCTCTGCCCATTTCGTGGCGGAACTGGATGCCGGTGTTGGTCTTGTACGGAGTCTTGTCCTTGCTGAACCGTACGTCACGATGGATGCGGAACAGTGAGCCCCCCGACTTGCGGGGCTCGGCGGCGAAGTGGGGCGAGATCTCCTCCAACCGGCCGGCGAAGTCGGTGATGAACTCCAGCGCCGGTTCCCGCACCGAGCGCTCGTACCGCTCCCTGTTGGCCTCGAACCATTCCTTGTTGTTGTTGTCGGCCAGCTCCCGGAAGAAGGCGAACAGATCCTTGGTGAAGTAGGGATCGGACATGGTCGTACTGTACTACTCTCGGGCCATGGCCGATTCCTACGAAGTCCAGCGCTCGGTGACGGTGAACGCCGGGCCCGACACCATCTTCGACTTGATCGTCGACCTGCGGAAATGGCAGCGATGGTCGCCGTGGGAAGGGCTCGATCCCAACCTCGAGCGGGACTACCGAGGCCCCGAGGCCGGTGTCGGCGCCGGCTACGCCTGGTCCGGCAACAGGAAAGCCGGTCGGGGTGAGATGACGATCACCGAGGCCGACCGGCCTCGCCGCATCGCCCTCGACCTTCAGTTCCTCAAACCGTTCAAGTCGCAGAGTGTGACCCGCTTCGACCTCGACCCCGCCGCCGAAGACTCGTCGACCACGGTGACGTGGACCATGACTGGTCGCCACACCCTCCTGACCAAGGTGCTCAGCCCCATCTTCAACATGGATCGAATGATCGGCCCGGATTTCGAGCAGGGTCTGGCCAACCTGCGGACCGGAGCCGAGGCCGAAGCCGGCTAGCTAGACCATTGGCTCCAAGGGTTAATGATCGTAGGCGGTGAGGGATCGGGCTGGTCCAGGTTGATTGGTTTGGTTGGGTGTTGAGGGTTTGTGGTGGTTTGCGTGTCGGGTTTGGGTTCAGGTTTGACGGCTGGCCATTAGCGAGCCACGCCCACACGTGACGACGGTTCCGGCCCGGTAGACGCCCACTCTCCACTGAGCGTGAACTGATAGATTCATCTCCCAATTATTGCTGAAACGCATTGTCTATCGAACATGCGTTTGCTATAATGAAGGCATGACCGACGGCGGGTTGCCACCACACCCACACAGCGACGACCTGACGCTGATGCACACCGCTGTCGATGCGATATTGGCAACCGGCCTCGACTGCCTTCCTATGGCCGAGCTGCTGGACCGGGCCTGTCAACTGCAAACGTTGTCGGCCCGGATCGACGCCGCCCGAGCAGCCGTCCTCGCTGCGGCCGACACCGCCTCCGAAGCACCGGGCGTGCTTAGAGAGCTCGGGTTCCGAACCGCGTCGCAGGTCGTGGCCGCCGAAACCGGGGCCCCGGCCCGGGAGATCCACGCCACCGCCCGCACCGGGCAATGGCTCGACCAGTTCCCGATCTTTGCTGCGGCGGCTACTGAAGGGGTGTTGACCCTGCGACACCTGCGAGAGCTGAAATCGCTGGACAAACCGCACCGGCGAGACGCCCTCGTTGCCTCACAAGGCGAACTGGTGGCCGCCGCCCGAGACCATGACTTTGTGGAGTTCACCAACCGGCTCACCGTCTGGTTGATCAACCACACCGATACTGACGAGGTGGCAGAACAGGTCAAGAAGACCTCGTGCACCTGGAACACCAACACCGACGGGTCGATCGACGGCAGGTTCCACCTGGATCCGCTGTCGGCCGCTGCGGTCGGCACCGCGCTCGGTGATGAGAAGCAGCGCCTGTTCCGCCAACAATCCGAAGGCGACGGCAAAGCCGACACCATCAACCGGCGCAGGGGCCAGGCCCTGGTCGGCCTGATTGTCGGTGGGGCTGAAGCCCCCGGGTCGGCCACCACCACCCCGTTGGTGAACCTGGTCATCGGCCAGCGCATCTTGGAGAACCTGCTGGAACGGTTCCTCGACCCCAACACCCCGCCGGTCCCCGTGGACCGGGATGATCCCGATTACCGGTGTGAACGCATTGACGGGACGCCGATCCATCCCGATCTGGCGTTTGTGGCCACTGCGGTGGCCGAGTTCGAACGGGTCGTGCTCGACGAACGATCCCGGGTGATCGACATGTCGGTCAAAGCCCGAGGGTTCCCACCGTGGATGAAACGGGCGTTACTGATCGAAGCCAGAGCCAGGTGCAGAATCCGGGGCTGTGATGCGCTGTATCACTGGCTGCAAGTTGATCATGTTGAACCCCATTCGAAGGGTGGGCCTACCAGCCTTGCCAACGGGCAGATTCTCTGTGATCCGGACAACAAGTGGAAGCGCGACCACGTACAGGCCGTGGCCTGACCGGCAGACTTGCGCCGCTCTACACCTGAACCTTGAAAA
>JAHEJM010000061.1 GCA_024638815.1 Acidimicrobiales bacterium
TGGTCGGCGTGGTTCCAGCTCGGCCCGCCCCACGAGTCTCGGTAGTTGATGGACAGCACCACCTCGGGTCGATGGCGGCGGATCAGCCCGGCCAGGTCCCGGCGCAGGGTCAGGTCGGCCACCACCAACCCGTCGGGATGGTCCAAGAACTCGACCTCGGTGACCCCGACCACGGCACAACTGGCGATCTGCTCCTCGACCCGGGCCGGTCCCACCTGCTCCGGTGGCATCGAGCTGATCCCGGCCTCGCCCCTGGTGGCCAGCCCGTAGGCGACGTGCTTGCCCTGACCGGTCCAGCGGGCCACCGCTGACGCCGCCCCGTACTCCATGTCGTCGGGGTGGGCCACCACGGCCAGAGCCCGGCTCCAGTCCTCGGGAAGCGGTTGAAGATCGGGTTGGCTCATTGTCATCCTCCGGACAGGGCCTGCATCAAGGTCACGGTGTCGGCGGGGCCCAGGCCCTGATCGAGGCCGATGGCAACGTCGGTGTTGACGAAGATGCGCATGTGTTTGCGCAGCCGGCCCTGCTCATCGATCAGACGGAACTTCAGCCCCGGGAACTGCCGGTCCAGGTCGTCGAGGACCTCGATCACCGTCGACCCCATGGCCTCGACCTGGGATGCGCCGGTGTAGGAACGCAGCGGGGTGGGGATTCGGACCGGGACCGTGGGGCCACTCATGCCGGCGCTGCCCATTCGACCGAGTAGATCTTGGGCAGGTGGGCGGCCACGCAGTTCCACGAGTCGCCGGCGTCGGTGCTGGCCCACACTTCGCCGCTGGTGGTGCCGCAGTACACGCCGAGGTTGTCCGACCCGGCGGCCACGGAACCGTCGGTGGTCATGGCCTGGCGCAGCACGGTGGGCCAGCCCCGTTCGGGCAGGCCGTTGGTCAGCCGCTGCCAGCTCTCACCGCCGTCGACGGTGCGGTACACGGCCGGTTCACCCCCGGGGCTGGTTCGGGGCCAGACGTCCGTGCCGTCCATGGGGAACACCCAGGCCCGGTCGGGGTCGGCGGGGTCGAGTTCCACCGGGAAGCCGATGTCGCCGATGTCGGTCGGCATGTTGTCGCCGATGCGAATCCAGCGGTCGACCGAGGGATCACCGGTCCGGTCCATGCGGTAGATGCCGCAGTGGTTCTGCTGGTAGATGCGATCGGGATCGGCGGGGTGCATGCGCACACAGTGGGGGTCGTGGCCGTAGTCGGCGTCGGGGTCGGGTAGGAACACGGCCTCGACGTCCCGGTTGAGGGTATGCCAGTCCTTGCCCCCGTCGTTGGATTCGAACACCCCGCCCGACGACAGCCCGATCAGCAGATGGTCGGGGTCTCGGGGGTCGACGTTGATGGAGTGCAGCATGGAGCCGTCGGGGGTCTGGGCGATGGGCCACTCACACCAGGTCGGCCACATGGGGTGGTTGTTCCAACCGTCGTGAGGGGACCAGGTGTCACCGCCGTCGTCGGAGATGAAGAGCCCCTGGGGACTGCCTCCGGCGTACCACCGACCGGGCTGGGATTCGTGGCCCGGGGTCAGCCAGAACACCGCATCCAGGCTGCGCTCCAACTCCTCGCCGGCATGGAAGGCCGGCGGTGTCGACGCTTCGTGCCAGGTCTCACCGAAGTCGTCGGTGTGGAACAGGGTGGGTCCGAGGTGGCCGGTGCGAGCGCCGACCAGGATACGGCGGCGGTCTCGGGGGTCCTGGATGACGTGCTGGGCCACGTGCCCGAGGTAGTGGGGACCGTGCAGGGTCCAGTTCCGGCGGTCACCGTCGGCGGTGAGCCAGAACACGCCTTTGCGGGTGCCGATCAGCAGGGTGCCGGCACTGGCCGGATCGTTCGGATTCATGGATCCAGCCTAATCCACGGTCAAACCCGGTTCAGGACGACGATCCAGTCACGGGAGAAGTCGGGGGCCGGGCCCCTATCGAATCGGTCGTACACAAACGGTGGCACCGAGATGTCGGCCACGACAAGGTGGCCCACCCGACCGGCGCCGACGGCGGTCGAGTCGGCGCGGAGTCCGAGTTTGGGGGCGGCCAGGGTGACGGTGAGGTCGGCCGCCACCACCGATCCCGGTCCCGGCCCGGTGGTGGCGTCGAACCCGGAGGGAAGGTCCAAGGCCACGACCGGCTGCGGTTGCCCATTGGCCCAGTCGATGAGCCGGGCCACGAGGCCGGACGTCGGGCCGGTCAGGCTGTAGCCCACCAGGGCGTCGATGATCACATCGGTGGCCTGCGCCCGGTCGCCGTCACCGTCGGCCGGCCACCGCTCGACCTCGTCGGCGGCGACGATCTCGATCCCGAGACGTTCCACAATGGCGAGCTGACGTTGGGTCACCGCCGACAGTCGATCCTTGGCCAGCACCACGGTCACCGCCACTCCCCGGTTGGCCAGGTGACGGGCGGCGGCGAGACCGCCACCGCCGTTGCCGCCGGAACCGGCCAGCACCACAACCGAGGCCGGTCGATACCGTTCCACCACCACCCGGGCCAGGGACCGACCGGCGTTCTCCATCATCTGCAGCAGTTCGATACCGAGGTCCTCGATCATGATGCGATCGACCTCGGCCATCTCGTCCCTGGTCAGCCAGGCGACCCGGTCGGGATGGGCACCGATGTTGCCGGTTTCGGAGTCCTCAGTCATCGGTTGTGAGTGGTGGTGAGCGGAATCATGAGCGGCCGGTCCTCCTCGAGTCAGTGGCGGGTTCCCATTCTCGCCCGGTCGATCAACATCGATGTCTGCGAGAAGTCGGCAGGATGGACCGAGATGGGATATGGGGGCGGTATCAGATGAACCGCCACCGGGTAGGAGCGGTTCTCGGTTTCCAGGGTGAGCCGTTGCCGGACCAGCAGCGCGACGGCGTGGAGGGCGAGGGCCAGCGGCGTCGGTGCATCTTCGAGCAGCTCGAACTCGAGGTGTGGTTGCAGGAGCCGTCGAAGTCCGTGATTGGGCACGAAGTTCTGCGTTTTCCCCAGAAAGGGCTTTCAGCTTGGTTTCGGCGTCCCAGACCTGCGAGCGAATCGCCGGCTTGAAGATACAGGGGAAGGACAGCATGCCCAGTGCTGCCTCAAGATCGTCGGGCCCACGAACGATCACGGACGGTGGGACCGGTAGACCCATCGATCTGACATGCCGAAGAAATGAGGCTCTGTCCATGGATGTATCAATCGAGCGTATCGGAGGCAAGGTCATCTGGAAGTCGGCCATCAACTGGTGACGGTGGTCGGAAAGCACCCCCACGCTCTTGGCCTGACATGGGATCTAGACCGGCCGATCGGCCGTCTGGCCTGCGACGTCGGTCAGCACATTGAGAAGTTGCGACGTTCCCGTGGACCCGGTGAGCAACCGGTCGACGGTGTTGGTCCTGCAGTATGGATGGTCGGTGCGGGAGGCCACGCCGATGACCCTCACCACCCCCCGGCGATCGAGCAGGCGCGCCGTTTGCAGCCCCTGGAGGCTGTCAAGGCCGATAACCATAGCCGAGGCCGAGTCATGGCCTACTGTCCGCTCGTTCGTCACTGGAAGCCTTCTCTACCATGCCCGAGCGGTGGCCTGCAATGAGTGGGAAACGGGATCGTACCCCGGCTTGGGTACATTCTCATATCGACGGAGAGGGACGGCGGCGATGCTACACTTGGCCAATCGTAAACAAGGAACAATCCTGAGCCGCTGACCAGTTGCCGCCCGTCTCCGGGCGACTGCGGCACTGGTGGCCTGGCGGACACAGGCGGACAGTGTCATCGTTGATCGACCAGCCCTATCGAGTACCGATTGTGGGCGTCCTCGATCGAGAATGGCACCGGGAAGGTACACCCCGTGACAAAGGCAAGAATGTTTCGCGACCTCTTACGGTCGCCGGAACTCGAGTTCATCCTCGAAGCCCACAATGGAATCAGCGCAAAGATCGGTGAGGAGGCCGGTTTCAAGGGGCTTTGGGCCAGCGGACTATGTATCTCCGGCCAGTATGGCGTCCGAGACAACAACGAGGCCAGCTGGACCCAGGTTCTCGACATGCTCGAATTCATGTCGGACGCCACCACCGTCCCCATCATGCTGGATGGCGACACCGGGTACGGGAACTTCAACTCCATGCGCCGGTTGGTTCGCAAGCTGGAACAACGCGACGTCGCCGCAGTCTGCATCGAGGACAAGCTCTTCCCCAAGACCAACAGTTTCATTGCCGGCCAAAGCCAGCCCCTGGCCGACGTCAACGAATTCTGCGGCAAGATCAAGGCCGGGAAGGACGGGCAGACCAACGCCGACTTCTCCATTGTGGCGCGAGTCGAGGCCTTCATCGCTGGTTGGGGTCTTGGCGAGGCGCTGTCGCGAGCCCACGCCTACGCCGATGCCGGGGCCGATGCCATCCTGATGCACAGCGCCAAGACCATCCCCGACGAGATCTTGTCGTTCATGGCCGAGTGGGATCGCGACTGCCCGGTCGTCGTGGTACCGACCCGGTATCACGACACCCCGACCGACGTGCTCCGCGACGCCGGCGTGTCCATGGTCATCTGGGCCAATCAGATGCTCAGAGCCGCAGTGGACGCCATGCAACGGACCGCTCGGATCATCGCCGCCGAGCAGTCGCTCGCCTCGGTCGAGCCCCGGATCGTCTCTGTGGCCGAGATCTTCCGGTTGCAGGGTGCGCATGAACTGGCCGAAGCCGAGAAACAGTATCTACCGGCGGAGGGCAAGAAGGTGCGGGCCATCGTCTTGGCGGCAGGTGCCGGTGCCGGACTCGGCAAACTCATCCGGGACCGCCCGAAAGCCCTTATCGAGGTCGACGGCAAGCCCATCGCCGCCCATATCGTCGACACCTACAACGCCGTCGGGGTCAAGGACATCACCATGGTTCGCGGCTACCGGAAGGAGGCCTTCGACCTCCCCAGTGTTCGGTACGCCGACAACGACGACTTCGAATCGACGGGCGAACTCGTGTCGTTGGCCACGGCCCTGCGAGCTCTGCCGGCCGACGCCGAGCAGTCCACCCTGGTCAGCAGCTACGGCGACGTGCTGTTCGGAAAGTACGTCATGCAAACTCTGCTGGACTCCGAGGCCGATCTGGCGGTGTGCGTCGACACCAACTGGAGTGGGCGTGACGATGTGCTGGCCGACCTGGTCGAGTGTTCAGCCCCCTACACCCGTGATTCGTTCAAGAAGAGGGTGGAGTTGCGCAGCGTGTCCTCGGGCCGTTCAGGCCGGACCGTGCACGGTGAATGGATGGGATTCTTGAAGATCGCCGAATCCGCCCAGCCGACGGTTCGGCGCCTGGTTGACGAGCTGTCGGTCGACAACCCCCGAGCCGACGTTCCCGACTTGTTGAACGCGCTGGTGGCCGACGGTCACCGCGTCGAGATCATCTACATATCCGGTCAGTGGCTTGACGTCGACAGCCTCTCCGACGTGGCCCGAGCCGATACGTTCGGCGACGAGGGCCCGGCTGCGTGATCGAGGCGTCGGCGTTTCTCAACCAGTCCGGTGATCGAGGCTTCAGCCTCTTCACCGGTGTGCCCTGTTCCTATCTTCAGGGGTTCATCAACTACGTCATCGGTGACGACTCCCTTCAGTACATTGCGGCCGCCAACGAGGGTGATGCCGTGGCCATCGCCGCCGGCAGTGCCCTCGGCGGTCGACGGGCCGTCTGCATGTTTCAGAACTCGGGTCTGGGCAACGCCGTCAATCCGCTGACGTCGCTGACGTCGACGTTCCGGATCCCCGTTCTTCTCATCGTCACCCATCGTGGGGAGCCCGGGGCCCGCCAGGACGAACCACAACACGATCTGATGGGGCGGGTGACGACCGATCTGCTGGAACTGATAGGCGTGGCCTGGGAGCGGTTCCCGGCGGAAGCCGCCGAGATTCCAGCCGTTCTCGACCGGGTCGACCAGTGGATGGAGCGGCAGGGCACGCCGTACGCGCTCGTCATGCCGGAAGGGACGGTCGAGTCGTGGCCGGCCCCCGACGCCGTGAACCGAGGCCCGACCTCCGTTCAACCGATACCGCCGCCGTTGGCGCCGACCTCGACCCGCCGCGAGGTTCTGACCTCGATCCATGAAACATCGGGACCGGATGACATCGTGGTGGCGGCCACCGGGTACACGGGTCGAGAGCTGTACGGCCTCGACGATCGCCCCAACCAGTTCTACATGGTGGGCTCCATGGGCTGCGCCTCGAGTCTTGGACTCGGGCTGGCCATGGCCCACACCGATCGAAGGGTCATCGTCATCGACGGCGACGGGGCGGCGCTGATGCGGCTCGGCGCCATGAGCACCCTGGGAGCCGAGCAACCACCGAATCTGATCCACATCGTCCTCGACAATGGTCAGCACGAATCCACCGGCGGGCAGGCGACCAACGCCCGATTCACCGACCTCGCAGCCGTGGCCGCCGCCTGCTCCTACCCGCGAGTGGAGCGTGTGGCCAAACCGGAGGCCGTCGCCGACCTTTTGGACACGGCCCAGCGGCAATGCCTGTTCGTCCATGTCCCCATCATCCCCGGCGTCGAGGGCAAATTGCCCCGGCCCACGGTGTCCCCGTCGGAGGTGGCCGATCGTCTCCGTCGCCACCTCGACCCGGAATGGACCCCATGGGCCGACGACCGGCCGGTCGCCGGCGCGTCGCAGGCGACCGCCGGATCGTCGACCAACGAACCGACGATGGACGATCCGGCGGCATCGTCCCACCGGCGGCGGCTCAAGATCCTGATCGTCACTGCCGTGGACGAACCGGCGTTGCAGCAGCTGAAGTCCGACCACGACGTCATCCACGCCATCGACGTGGACGACGACGAGCTTCGCCAGGTGATCGCGGATCGGGAAATGATCATCTTCCGAAGTGGCGTTCAGATGAGCGCCGAGGTCATGAGATCGGCTCCCCGGTTGGCCGCCCTGATCCGTGCCGGTTCCGGTCTCGACAACCTCGACCTCGATTACGTGGCCCAAGCCGGGATCACTCTGAACCGAATCCCCGAACCCGGGGCCAAATCGGTGGCCGAGCTGGCCTTCGGCCTGATGCTGACCCTGGCCCGCCGGTTACCGACCGCCGATCGACTGTTGCGGGAGGGGGTGTGGGCCAAACACCAGATGAAGGGCGATCTGCTCACCGGGAAGACCCTGGGGGTCTTCGGGGTGGGCAACATCGGCGGCGCCATCGGGGATCTGGGCGTGGCCTGGGGCATGACCGTGCTGGGATGCGTCGAGACCCCGACCGAGGAGCGGGTTCGTAAACTCCGTGCGCGCCGAATCGACCTGGTGGCCCCACCGGAGCTGCTGTCGCGGTCCGACTTCGTGGCGCTGAGCGTGCCTCTCAGCGCGCAGACCCGCCACATCATCGGCGTCGACGAGCTGGCTCTCATGAAACCGGGCGCCTACCTCATCAATGTTGCCCGCGGTGGAGTGCTCGACGAGGACGCAGCGGCGGCCGCAGTCCGGTCAGGGCACTTGGCCGGCGTCGGTCTTGACGTTCACGAGCAGGAGGGCGACAACATGACCTCGCCCATGTTCGGGCTCCCCAACGTTGTCCTCACCCCACACATAGGGGCCGGAACGATCGACGCTCAGCGAATGATCGGCCAGCGAATACTCGAAATCGTGGCCGAATTCGCCGCCGAACCCTTGTAGTCGCAGGCGGCGCGGACGGTCCGGATTCGCCATGCAATCCCGGCTCGCCGTGGCACCATCAGCGGATCGCTTCGATCGCCGTCAGCTCCCGCTGTGCCGCCTTCCCGTCGAGCTTCTCCAGCACACCTTCTCGAGTTCCTTCCAGTCGATGGCCAGGAAGGGCTTGGCACTGTCACGGAACGTCGGTAGGTAGATGAAGATCCGACGGTTGGCCCCGTATGCTTGCTTGACCTCCTCCACTCCGGGCCGGTCGCCGTTGGTCGCAGTGAGGCTCGCATCGACCAGCAGGTCGTTGCGAGGAAACCTGGTTAATCAGTGGAACGCCGCTCCAGAGGTTCACCGTTGTGGCCCCTTTCGACAGCCAGAAGTTGATGTCCTTGGAGAAACAGTCGAACACGTCCAGCTCGGCCCGCACCGAGCGGGCGATTCCCCGAGGTGACCACACCCAATGGGCCTCCATACCGTCGGCCCGGAGGCGACAGACAATCGATGGGTCACGGGAGATCCACACAATCTGACGACCGGGTTCGGGGTGCTCGAGACAGTAGCGAAAGAAAGCGGCCGCATTGTCGGCGAACCGGTAACCACCCCAGCTTCCGAACACCCACAGCCCCCGACGGCGCGGCACCAATCCCGAGACCAGCTACAACAGAAACCGCACTGGACGAAAGAGGGCGCTACCGGCAGCGGTGGCCAGCTCAAATCTTGACACTCTCACCTCAACCACCGGCCCCCGGAAAGGCGTCATCTCGGGTCAGGATGACGGGAAAGAGTTCGCCGACGATGTGCCGGTAGTCGTCCGGCGTGTCGCACTCGGCCAGAATGAGATCTTCGGGAACAACCACTGCGCTCATCCGACCTCGGGTGAAGGCGTACTGCCAGACTTCTTCATGCTCGGACATCTCCTTGGCGTAGCCGTAGCCGGTCACGTGTGGTGGCCAGCCGGCCAGCCATTCCGACAAGGCGAGCACGAACCGCCGGTCTTCCGGAGCAACGTAGATGATGCCGAGACTCTCACCGAACAATCGGAGATCGGCTGTGATTTCCGGAGGAAGACCCTTGCCAATGAGGTGAGGAGTGTCGGGGTTCGGGCCGTAGACGAGCACCTCCTCTTTGTCATCGGCAATGCGAGGGGTGACGAAAACCGAGCTTAGGCCGCAGTTGTCGACGATCCAGCGCAGCAGCATGCGTTCGTAGACGATGTCGGCATCGCTGACAAGGAGCCCGGCCGTATGGTCGACGGCCAGTTCACGCAAGGCACACAACATGCTCAGGGTTGACCCCGAAAGACCGGTGTCGAACGGCGACACGACGAGTTCGGCCCCTCGGAGGTTTCGGATTTCGTCGAGTTCGGCCCCCTGCTGGGACACCACCACGACCACCCGGTCGGTCGCCTCCTTCTGTAGGAGATCGATATGGCGCTGCAGGAATGTCGTCGCCTGACCATGCTCATCGAGGGTCAGCAGGCTCTTGGGGGTCTGGGTGCCCATCCTCCGGTTCACGCCGGCTGCCAAAACGACGGCGATGGTTGTTGTATGGCTCTGCTCAAACATTGCTCGTGGCTCACCGTTCATCTGTCGTTGCCGCTACGGTGCGGCGCTGAAACCCATTCGCTCCTTGACCTCCCCGATGGCGGAAAGCAGATTCCTCATGTCGTCGACCGTGATGTTTCCGATCGATCCGATCCTGAACGATTCGGCCCTGGTGATCTTGCCGGGATAGATGAAGAACCCCCGAGCCTTCAGCTCCTCGAAAAACTTGGGGAACGAATAGGCCGGATCGTAGGGGGCCAGGAAGGTGGTGATCACCGGAGATTGCAGATGAGAGGGGAGCAGGGTTTGGAATCCCAGCTCGGCCATCCCGGCGACCAGGGTGTTCTGTATCTCGACCAGCCGCTTGTTGCGGGCCGACACACCTCCTTCGGCGTCCAGCTCATCGAGGGCCTGATGGAACGCATGGACAACGTGAGTCGGGGAGGTGAACCGCAACTTGCCGCCCTGCTCCTCCAGCACCTGCCATTGGTCGTGGAGATCGAGGCTGACCGACCGGGCCCATCCGTCTGTTGAGGCCAGGTTCTCCCGATTGGCGATCACGAACCCAAAACCCGGTACCCCCTGAATGCACTTGTTGGCGGAGGAAACGACGTAGTCGGCACGCAGCGCTTCCATGTCGAAGGGAACACCGCCGAACGACGACATCGCGTCGATCAAGAGACAACGTCCGGCCGACGACACCACTTCACCGATCCCGATCCCGTCATGGAGAAGACCGGTGGTGGTTTCACAATGAACATAGGCAACGTGGGTGATGGCATCGTCGTCGGAAAGAGCGGCGGCCAGGCGGTCGGGGTCGACCGGCTCGTGCTCTTCGTGTTGGAGCTCTACGCAGTCGATACGAAGACGCTCGGCGATCTGAACCATCCGGCGGCCGTAGGCTCCGTTCACCGCCACCAACAGTTTCCCACTGGGCGGGATGACAGAGCCGATGACGGACTCGACGGTGAAGGTTCCGCTGCCCTGCATCAGTACCGCCGTGAAACGCGGTCGTGAGGACGGGTGGGCGACGGCGAGGTCCACGAGTCGTCGTCGGATGACGTCGCACAGCTCGTTGTAGTCGGGATCCCACGTCGACAGCTCTCGTTTCATGGCCGCCCGCACCGTTCCAGTGGTGGAAAGCGGGCCGGGGGTGAAGAGGAGGTATGGCGACGTGTCATCCATGGTGATGTCGACCATATCAACCCGCTCCAGGGATGGTGTTCGTCGAAGCATCGACAATGAAAACGCTGGATGGATTACCTATCAGTCACCGGCCAATCGACCCGGGGGGACGTCGGTTTTTCCGATCCGGGGATGGATTGCCCCTCGTCGGTGGTGGGATCAGGCGGGGCGCAAGATGGCCGCCTCCCGACCGTCAAGGACGAACGACGTCACCTGCTGGCCGTTGAGCAAACGCATCGGCTTGCTGAGATTGACTTGCACCGGGCCGGCGTCGGGTTCGTTGAGCAGCACCATGCCGCCGGTGAAGTCTCGCCGGATCAGCCCGTCGTCGAGATAGCGGGAGCCGAGGGCGTGACCCAGGTCCGTGTTGAAGCCGTCCCAGAAGCTCACCGGGCTGATGTAGTCCCAGTTCTCGGTGCTGACGAGGTCACCTCCGTTATTCACGAGCAGGGTTGCCGCCAGGTTGAAGATGAGGTCGTCTTCGCTGTCGGCATCCTCGTCCTGGAGAAGAACCTGTCCCCCGGCTCGATGCACCCGGTCAATGTAGCTCAAGAAGCTCTGGAAGCCGTACCGGCCGGTTCCGTCGACCAAACCACCGTCGGTGGCCCCGCGTTCGAGCTGAATCAGGTCGGCAACCTGGATCTGTCGCTCGACCAGGGAATTGTCGAAGCCGGGCGAGTCGACGTACCAGATCGGATTGTGGGCGATCGTCACCCCGGGAAGCTCACGTCGGATTTCCTCAAGGAACTCGACGAGATAGGTCTGCCAGGCGGTGAGGGTCATGGTCTGCCCGGTGGCGGGGTCGATGGGCTCAGCGTCGTTACCGTTCCGATCGCTCAATCGCCACGCGAGGTTGGTGTCGTCGAGCATCATGCCGGGATAGCCCCGTCGAACAAGGTCTTTCAAGGTTGCGATGAAGTCCTGCCGGAATTGAGGGTTGCTGACATCGGCCGCGTACTGCGGGCACCCATTGGAGCAACCCCACGGGATATAGACCGGCGATCCATCACGTTCTCGGAGGATCCACTCGGGATGCTCGGTGGCGTTGCTGGAGCCGACGTGGATCGCATACACGTTGCGGTAGACGATGACGCGGTTGTAGTGTTCCAGCCTCGAATCCCAGTATGACCCGTACACCGTCATTTTGGCGTAGTTGGCGTTGATGAACGGCCAGTACTCATCACCCTCGGTCCATTTGTCGAATGACGAACTGGCATCGACGTGGACGCCGGCGTAGCCCTCAGCGCAGCAGGAGTTGTCGGCGTCCGACGAAGTCGTGGTCGTCGTAGTGGACCCGGTTGTGGTTGTGGTTCCCTGTGTCGTTGTTACTTGTTGGGTCGTTGTTACTTGTTGGGTCGTTGTTACTTGTTGGGTCGTTGTTACTTGTTGGGCGGTGGTGGCCTGAGCCGAGGTCGTCGTCTGGTCGCCGGACCCATCCGACGGTGACAGCGCGTCTTCGCTGTCGTCGGTCACCACTCCGGTACTCGACTGCAAAGTCGTCTCAGCACCCGATTCTGTGGTCGATGATGAGTCATCGCCGCCGTCACCCCCGGACGACGTAGATATCTGTTGGGCGACTGTGGTATCGCCTTCCCCGTCAGCCAAGGTGGTCGGGGACGAGATGCCGTCTTCGAGGTTCCCGGTATCGGATTGGGACACTGTTGGGTCGGTCGAAACGCTGTCGGTCGGCTCAACGCCGTCTTCGTTCGGGGCGTCCGAAGTATCGGTGGAGGCGTCGGCAGTGGAGTCAGTATCGGCATCGCTGACCCGCAGCACACTGCCGCCCCGCTTCTTGGTGTTGCCACATCCGGTGCCCGGCTCGCACTGCTTCCCGGTCGACTTCTTCTTGTCCCAGTCCTTGTTCTTGGCCCTGGCTGCGGCGTCGATGGTATCGACATCGATGTCGGCGGTCCGGATCTGCTGTGCGGAATCGCTGGGAGCGAAGACGACGGCTACCGCTAGCAGAACCATGGCCAAGGCCGTGTAGCCCAGGAAACGGAAGGGGCCCTTTGGCGACTTCATGTGAAAGCTCCTCATCAGCCAGCTGATGGCTTGGATCGTCGCGGCGCAGGTGGGAACGGTCGATTTCCAACACACGAGTAGACCAGGCTTGTCGAAGGCCGGCCGTTGGCTTCCCGGACCTGGTCCCGGTGATTGGGGGGCAAGGGACCGAATTGGGCGAGATCGACAAGTGGTCGAACCCTGGTGGTCGCCACCCCGGCAACAGCCTCGGCCTCCTCCTGACTGCTCAACAGCAGGAGACGGTCGGCTCTACGGCTGAGGGCTCGTTCGACCAGGCGTATCGCAGAAGCCACCACGTGCATCGATGTGGATCGGGCCCATTTGCCTTGAGGCTGATGGACAACCGGTACCTGCAAACGCACGAGCCGGCTGGCGATTCCGGAAACGGTGGAGTGGGCATGGACAATGCCTATTCCGCCTTCATCGACCAACGCAGGAAGACCACCGACGAGGGCGGTCTGCCGGAGACCGAAGTCAGCCAGATGGCGACCGAGTCGGTCGACAGAGGCCAGGACACCGGCGATGGCCGGCTCCAGACTGTCGAGCAGGCGCACATTTGATCGAGGCCGTTGACCCATCCGTACCTTCAACTCCATCGAGGCCGTTGACCCATCCGTACCTTCAACTCCATCGAGGCCGTTGACCCATCCGTACCTTCAACTCCATCGCATAGGCAACTGATGACGCTCGGTGTGTACCGAGCCATCTCGTTGGCCATCATACGGTCCTGGTCCTTCGACGCACCTGAGATGTATCAAACGCGCGTCGTTTCTGTGTCGATTCTTTACGTTGTCGGCCATAGGCCGGAAGGCGGTCCAAGTCGCTCTTTCGCACCGTCCGACCCCTGTCGGCCGGTGTCCTCCTGCGAAGCAGATCGACTTCAGCTAGTCAGCTTTACCCATGTCGATGGTTAATTCTGGCCAACTACGCTTGTCGATGCAACGTGTTGACCGTGCTTGCTTCTGGAACCGACGTAGGCAGGCCAGGCAGCGGCGCCACACACGTTCCAGCTTCAGGAGGCATTGGGCAGGATGCGAAAACCGGGCGGCTCTTCTTCGAGTTCGATTGGAACTCCGGTATACCGGGCGACGACGAATCAGAGTAGAAACGGACGGCGGCCGCAGCCCGATCCTGCCCGTTCAACCCGTCTGACCGTTGGTGCAGACATGGCCACACCGCACGGCATGGCCGAGCGGGCCCCGGCTGTTGTCCTTGCGTCCATACCGCAGCCGGCCCGGCAGCCAGCAATCCAAGAGGCGGCGCGGAGGCTGTTCGACATCTCAATGGCCGCCGTCTTCATCATAGCCTCGTCCCCGATCTGGTTGCCCATCGTCGCAATCGCCGCTGCGTTAGGCAGGCGGCCGATATTGTACGCCCAGGAACGAGTTGGCCGTGACGGTGTTTTGTTCCGGTGCTGGAAGTTCCGGACAATGCGGGTCGACGCCAACGAAGCCCTGCATCATCTGCTGGCGACCGACGCCGAGGCCCAGCGTCAATGGAGTCTGGATCGCAAGCTGACCAACGACCCAAGGGTGACCCGATTCGGGCGCACCTTACGGCGGTTCGATCTCGATGAGCTTCCACAACTTTTGAATGTCATCCACGGCGAAATGAGCCTCATCGGCCCTCGACCGGTGGTACCGGAGGAGACGGTCAAGTTCGGCACGGACCTTGAGACCGTACTATCGGTGAAGCCGGGGCTCACCGGAGCCTGGCAGACATCGGGCCGCAACCTGATGAGCTATGAGGATCGGGTTCATACGGAGGCCAACTACGTCAGGACGAGGTCGATGAGCGGCGACATCAAGATCTGTCTTCGCACTGTGCGAGTGCTGATTCAATCCAACTCCGGCCGTTAGCAGGCCGCTGAAAAGCGCCTCCTGAGCACCGGCTTGTAGTTGGCTGCTGTCAACGGTCATCTTGAACCAGGCCCGGTTGCGGTCCCGGCCTCGGTAGCGGAGTTGTCGTCCGCCACCGATGGTCTTGGTCCACCCGAAGGGTTCCTCGATGCGTTTGCGGATGCGTTGACTGACGCCGTGGCCGGCGTGTCGGGTGGTGCGTGCGTCGATCGCAGAGTGCTTCGTGTTCGGCGCGACATGAGCCGCTCGCAGAACGCCCGCTGGGAGCGGATCGAGGACATCGCCCACCGGGATCAGATCCTCGGTACTCAGCGTCATCAACATCAACATCGCCAACTGTGGATCCGGGGCTCCTCGCATCCCCCCAGTCTTTTCGATCTCGACGCCGAACGCGAGCACCTTCAGCCGAATCTCAGCAACCTGTCCACGATTTCAAACCTGCTCGGCAGTTCGGTCTCGACCGGGCTATGTTCGGGCTGACCGGGCCGTAGTCCGCAGGCTCAAGTAGCTCCACCAGGCAAGTAGGGCGCCGATCCAGGTGGCGGTTGCCAGGCTGGCGGCCCCACCGGCGGTGGCGGCCAAATAGAAACCGATAGGGGGCAAAGCCCACTGCATGGCCGTCGCTCGCAGGCGCACCCAGAGGCTCTCGGTTGCGGCGTCGGCGATTCGCAGCGCAACGATCGACCCTCGCCAGAAGCCGAGCGCCAGAAAGTGGAGCAGAGTGGCGGCGAAGAGCCCAAGGGTTACGTCGTTGGCATCCAGGTCGAATGGACCGAAGGCCAATCCTGTCCAGTTGAGGGCCAGCACGGTCAGCGCCCACATGGCGGTAATACCCATCACCGACGCAGCCGTCGATGCCGGTACCAGTTTCCGGACCACGTGTACTCCGTAGCGCCGTATTTGAGCTGGGACGACCAAGGCTGTGGCCGAGGTGTTGACCACGCTCATAGGAGAGAACACGAGGAACGTGGCAGCAATGGACCCGCTGGCAACGGAGCCCGAGATCTGGTCGGCGAAGATCAACGTCACCATCAGTATCGATCGGGCCAACAGGCTCTCGACGCCGACTTTGACCGACTGTATGCCGGTAATCGACCAGAAATGGCGCACTTGCTCTCTCGATGCCCGCAGACCGCGGCGCATCAGGGGCCACGCACTGATGCTGGCGCCGAGAATCCAGGCGCCCAGGTAGTGGCGTTCGGTCATGTCGACACCGAACAAGTGGTCGAGGCCGGCAGCGATGAGGACGATCGCCAGCCAGATGATGTCAGCCATCACCACCCCGGCCTGGTCGTGCTTGGCGAATCGGATCTCCCGCAGGGTGTATTGACTCGTCAGGCCGGCGGCACCGACTGCCGCTATCACGAACATCGTCCGCAACGCGTCATCGGTGGCCAGAGCAGCGATCGCCAGCGGAACAGCACAAAGGGCACCGACGATGAGGGCCGCCCCAGCCACTCCCCGCTCGAGCCTTTCCCCCTCCTCATCACTGGCAACCCGGGACCGGTGAATCAACATTGAAACCCCGGTTGAGCCCTGCCCGGCTGCCACGACGACGATGCAAGCCTGAAAGGCAATGGAAAACGCGCCGAACGCTTCTACACCACCGGCAGCCAAGGCGAGTGCGCCGGTCAGGAAGTTGGTCAGGCTCGACAACCCTTGGGCCACAAACGTCAACACGGTTCTTCTGGCTTGCTGAGCGGAGACCATTCGATACCGAATCCGGGGCGGGGACGTCATAGATCTCCCCGAATTGTAGGTTCGGGTGGCATCGGTGCCTTGGGCACATTTGCTCCCATTCCCTGGTGTTGACCGCAGCAGCGGATTGCGAGGACCAGGGGCGAGGTCGGATTGTCGCAGAAAGGGCCTGGCTCCGCTGGAGCAGGATCGGGCGCGAATGATAAAATCGAGCTTCGAAGCCGAGAGATCTTCGTCTTGCTGTGAAAGCGTGGGACCAAATGAGGCCAGACTCCTACAGCTCGGTGGGCGCACACCGAGCGATCGCGCAGCCGGGTATCTCTACCGTCTCGCTTGACGTTGAGCGTGATCGGGCTACGGCGAGAATGCAGCACATTGACGATGGCGACGACACCATCATGAGGCAGATCCGCACTGAAATGGTACATCGGCGAAAACGCGGTTTGGATTGCCGGTGACCTCTTCTTCAACGTTCGAGCCGGGGCTGGACGGCCCCCGGTGGAGCACGCTGCCTCCGACGAGGTCGCTGGTAGCCACCGGGGCCATCGTAGCGATGATCATCTCCTCTATCGGAATCGGATCGTTCATGGCCGTGGCATCCGATCGGTTGCAGGGCCTGGAGGTTCCCCTGTTGGCGGTCGTGTTGATGACCCCGGCTCTGGTGTGGGCCGCCATCAAACGGTTCGATGCCATGGTGTTTCTGGCTGCCGCCTTGATGTGGGTGGTGCAACGCGAACCAGCCCCGGTCGACCTGTTGATCTTCTTGTTGTTCCCAATCGGGATCCTGACCGGCCGTCTGGACCTGAAACGATTGAAGAACGCCGACCGGCTGAACACCCTGGTTTGGATCTTCGTCTTCTTGACCCTCGCCTCCGTTGCCGTCGCCGACTTGGCGCAGGCCAGCACCCGGTTCGCCCTCATCACCATCTACTGCATCGGCATTGCCTATTTCGTGAAGCTGTATGTCGCAACGTCGCACGACATGGGCCGGCTCGTCGGCGGCTATGTATTCGGCGCGCTGTTGGCGATGGGTCTTGTCTTCTTGGATCTTGTCGGCATCTTCCCGGACGAGATCGTCATCCAGCAGGGACGGAGCAGAGGACTGACCAAGGACCCCAACGTCTTCGCTCCTGCCCTCATCCCCGTACTCCTCATCCTGATCGATGAGGCCTGGCGGCCCTTCTTCACTCGACGTCTTCCCAGATTGCTCATCTATGGTGCCGGTGCTCTTGTCGTGCTCGGCATCTTCACGTCGTTCTCCCGGGCCGCCTGGGCAAATACGGTGCTGACACTGGCTCTTTACGGTGCCTTCAACCTGCGATACCTTTCGACAAGGCAGCGAATGACAGTGCTTCGCTGGATCGCGGCGACTGGGTTGGGAATCGTTGTCTTCATGTCGCTGGCCGGCTTGGGCCAGTTCTTCGCGCAGCGGGCCAACGTGTTGCAGGACTATGATTCGGAACGATTCGCCGCCCAGCGCACCGCAACTGAACTCGGTCTCCTTCACCCCATCGGCATAGGGCCCGGGATGAGCCACGCGGGGGATCTCATGGCCCCCCACAGCGTCTACCTGCGCACGTGGGCCGAGACCGGAGCCCTGTCCCTCATCGTCTTCCTCATGTTGATGCTTGCATTCATTCTCCCCTACCACGACCGAAGCCTGATCGATTCACGGGTCTTTGGTGTATCCGCCTCGGTCCTGGTGGCGACCTCGGTCGGCCAAATGGTCAACGGTCTCGTTATCGACACTCTTCACTGGCGCCATTTCTGGCTGCTGATGGGCATGGTGTGGCTCGGGCATTCGGTACGCTCTCGCGGCTGGGAGGACCCGTCCCGGGCGCTGTCGGAAGTGGCCGCGTAGCTCGTGATGCTCTGTGTTACCAGGCGACAGGAACTTGCCAAACCGCAGTCGCCGATTTGCGCGGCATACTCAAGGTCTGGACCTGACCGCGTAGCCACACCGAGGACGCATTCCGGGCGAGGGGAAGCATTGGATCGGCCACGAGCACGAGCAACGGGGATGCCCAGATGAGTCAGTGGCGAAGCGATTATGAAACCCCATCACCCTTGGTGTTGCTTAGTCCCAGTCGGGTCCTGATTCCGGTGGCGGCCGCCCTAATCGCCGCTTTGACGTGCTGGCTTGTCTTGTCACGGTTGGCGGACTGGCCTGTTTACCGGGCAGAGTCCACGCTCCTTATCGATCGCACCGCAGACGGGGGCCAGATCGGTGCAACCGCCGAGGGGATTGCTATCGCCCAGCAGACGGCGGCCGCGCTTATCGTCCGGGAACCCATGGTGAGCACTGTCAACGCATCACTCGGTCTCGGACTATCGTCGAATCAGCTGGTCGATGCGCTGCAAGTAGACGGTTCCCAGGGAGCGCCGATCATCGAGATTCTCGCCACCCATCACGACCCCGACTCGGCAGCGCTGATCGCCAACACCGTGGCCCAAGAAGCGGCTCGCCTCGACTCACCACTGGTCGGGGTGTCGGTACTTTCCGAGGCCACAGTCCCGACGTCGCCGCAATCGAGTTCGTATATCGTGGTCGCTGTCGCCGCCTTGGTGGGTGGCCAATTGGCCCTCGGTGGCGTGCTGTTGGGGGAACGACTGGCCGGCAAGGTCCGCGACACCCACGATTTGGTCGGCCAGCTTGGCCTTCCTCTGATCGGCGAAGTCCAAACCAGGGACTCGAGTGACAAGGCCCACATCGCCAACTCGCTGGTGCTGGCCCGGGTGGTCGACCGCTTGCCGGAAGGCGGCCGGACCGTGCTCTACACCCCGCCGACACGGCTTTCACGGCCGGAGGACTTCCTCGGGCTGCATGAACGGGCCCTCATAGGCGATGACCGCACGGCGCCTCAGGTCACGTTGATCAAGAAAAGGGCAAAAGGCGCGGGATCCATCGTCCGGTACCGCGGCGAGAGCGGCGAACAGGTCGAGGTGGATCTCGAGCAGTGGTTGACCGGCTCCGGCGAGGACGCCACCAATGGTGGGACCCAAGACACCGGAACCGTCCAAGACCGCTCAAGCTCACGAGGTGGGCAACCGGGTGACAACCGGCCAGGAGGCACCGACGTAGCCCAGGAAGCCGCTCGGCCGGTCGCCGGGGATAGGGCAAACGGCGCCATGCGGGTCATAGTCGGACTTCCAGTGCTGAGCGAGACCGAAACCGTGTTGCGGACCTGTCGCAAGGCTGATGCCGTGGTACTTCTGATCGAACGGGGTGCAACAACGATCGAGGACGTCTCTCTGGCCCAGCAGGTGTTGGCCGGTGGCGGGGCCAACCTTCTCGGTGCGCTTTTTCTTCGCTGAATCCCCGAGGCTCGGCGGCCAATGAGGTCGTGGCGAGTTCAGGTTGCCCAGGAGGGGTGAAGGCCGATCCCGAACTCCGGCCGTCCCCATCCGAGGACCCATGGTCAACCCTGGGCTCGACGTTCGTTATACCCGGTCCGGGATGTCGAGGGGACCTCGGAGACAACTGAGCGGTTCCCAACAACTGACCGAGTGCGGCACCTTGACACCGGTGTTCCGGCAGCGGGGGTCGGTGTGAGCGCTCAGGTCAAGGAGCGCCCACCAATCCCGGCAATCCGAGCATCACCGCAACCACGCCGCCGGCCCCTGCTCCGATGGGGCGGAGCGCCAGTCTCCCTCCTGATGACACGCTTCGTGTGTATCCCGCCCGCTGTCGTTCGCCCTATCTCGATCTCTAGCGGCGGTATCCGGTCACGGCGTGCTACCTTGCCCGGGATCGAGGTGAAGACATGACGAACGATCGGCGACCCGAAGTGTGCGTGGCGGGAAGTGTCAACGTCGATCTGGTGGTGCGGGGGCCACGGCTGCCGCGGCCGGGGGAGACCGTGACCGGTGGCGTCTTCCACCAGACACCGGGTGGCAAGGGTGCCAATCAGGGCCTGGCCGCCCGAAATCACGGGGCCGAAGTCACCCTGATCGCTGCCGTGGGCAATGATCCACTGGCCGAGGTCGGCCTTCGTCTGCTTCGGGCCGCCGACGTGGATCTGTCCCGGGTGGTCACGGTACATGAGGAGTCGACCGGGGTGGCCGTGATCGTGGTCGATCAGCACGGTGAGAATCAGATCGCCGTGGCGCCGGGAGCCAATCGTCGGCTGCGGCCGGAAGACCTCGATCTCGATGGGTTCGACGCCGTGTTGTGCCAATTGGAGATCCCGGACGAGACGGTGGTCGAGGCGGCCCGACAGACCACCGGTCTGTTCTGCCTGAATGCCGCCCCGGCCCGATCCCTGCCCGACGCGGTGCTGGAGCGGGCCGATGTGGTCATCGTCAACCAGAGCGAGCACGATCTTCTCCATGACCAGCTGTCCCGGTTCCAAGGCCTGTTGGTGCTGACGCTCGGGGCCGAGGGTGCCGTGGCCCGACGCAATGGGCGCGAGGTGGCCTCGGCCGTGCCGCCCCCGGTCAACGCCGTCGACACGGTGGGTGCCGGCGACGCCTTCTGCGGCTCGCTGGTCACCGACCTGGCCCGGGGGATGGACATCGACTCGGCCTTGAACCGGGCTTGCGCCGCCGGGGCCGAGGCAACCACCCGCCCCGGTGCCCAGCACATCCTCTAGCCCCGGCTTGACCGTCTTTCGTATCCGGGTCGACCGTATTTCGTATACGGAAAGGTGATCTGCTATCGTCTCCGGCGTGAAAGCGGTTGTGCTCCCTGCTGTCCATTCCACGCTCGAGGTGCGGCGAGACTATCCCGATCCCGAGGGCCCGGTCGTCATCAAGGTCACGGCGTGCGGGGTGTGCCACTCCGACCTCCACGTCGTCGACGGCGAGTACCCCGGCTCCACGCCACTGGTGTTGGGTCACGAGATCACCGGCACCCATCCCCGGCTCGGTCCGGTCATGGTCTATGCCCCCTGGGGATGCGGTCGATGCACCGAATGCCACGACGGGCTGGAGATGCTCTGCACCGGCGCCACCGAGGCCGGCCTGGTGGTCGACGGTGGCTACGCCGAGCAGCTGGCCGTGCCCGACACCCGATATCTGGCTCCGCTCGATGATCTCGACCCGGTGGCCTCGGCCCCCCTGGCCTGCGGTGGGCTCACCGCCTATCGGGCGGTCCAGCACACCGTCGACCATCTTCGGTCGCAACGCCATCCGCGGGCCATGGTGATCGGTGCAGGTGGCCTGGGCCAGTTCGCCATCCGGTTCCTTCGCTTGTTGACCGACGCCCATGTGACCTCGGTCGACACGAACCCCGACAAGAAAACGGTGGCACTGGAAGCCGGCGCCCACCACGCCATGGAGGTCGGTGCCCCCGACCGCCACAAGCCGGAGACGGCACGACAGTTCGACGCCGTGCTCGACTTCGTCGGGGCCGGCCCGACACTGGCGCTGGCCGCCGAATCGGTGGGCAAGCGGGCCATGGTGGTGGCGGTTGGTCTGGGCGGGGGGCGGGTTCCGTTCGGCTTCGGTGCGGTACCCCACGAAACCCGCTTCCTCACCAGCGTGTGGGGCAGTCGGGCCCAGCTCGACGAGCTGTTGCAGCTGGCCCGGCGGGAACCGTCGATCATCCAACCGGTGCAGACCCTGCTTCTGGACCAGGCCCAGCTGGCTCACGATCGGCTGCGAGCCGGCGAGGTCACGGGCCGCATTGTGCTCACCATGCACTGAACGTCACGCCGACACCGTTGACACCGCCGCTCGACCCTCGACCACTCGAAACACGCAACCGAAAAGAGGAAACAGCACATGACCAGCGGACAGGTCGATCTGGATGAGCTCGCCACCCGGCTCAGGGAGGCCGAGGTCCACACGGTCGAGCTGGCTCTGGCCGACACCCAGGGCCACCTCCGAGGAAAGCGCATTCCGGTCGAGTTCTTCCTCAACTCGACGGTGCGATCGGGGGCCAACATCGCCGATGCCATCTTCGTGTTCGACATCCAGAACGACCTGCCCGACAACCCGTTCATCAACATGGACTCGGGCTATCTCGACACCCATCTCACTCCCGACCGGTCGACGTTGCGGGTCTTCACCCACCGTCCCGGGTACGCTCTGGTCTTCGCCGATGCCACCGGTCCCGAGGGCAGGCTCCACCCGCTGGCCCCCCGCTCGATACTGCGGACCCAGGTCGATCGCTGTGCCGAGCACGGATTGGACGTGGTGGTGGCCACCGAGATGGAGTGCTATCTGTGTCACCCCGACGGCACACCCATCCAGGTCGGCATTCAGTATTCGACCCTCATCGGCGAGCTGGAGCTGGAGGCGGTGTTGGCCGACATCCGCTCGGCTCTGATCGGGGCCGGCATGGTGGTCGAGTCGTCCAACTGTGAGTACGGGCCGGGTCAGGTCGAGGTCAACGTCGGTCCGGCCGATGCCATGACCACGGCCGACAACACCGTGTTGTTCAAGTCGATCGTCAAGCAGGTAGCCCTCCAGCACGGCTACATGGCCACCTTCATGCCCAAGCCGTGGGCCGAGCAGTCGGGTTCGGGTATGCATGTCCACACCTCGCTGTCGGCCGATGGGGCCAACGCCTTCGCCTCCTCCGACAGGGCACCCAACGAACTGATGGGCCAGTGGCTGGCCGGGCTGCTCACCCACGCCACGGCCATCAGCCTGCTGGCCTCGCCCACCCCGAACGGCACCAAGCGGGTTCGGCCCTACACCTTCGCCCCGACCCATGTCACCTGGGGTGGTGACAACCGCACGGTGTTGGCCCGTTGCATCACCGAGGCCGGGTCGGCCGCGAACCGGGTAGAGTTCCGCTCGGCCGGAGCCGACGCCAACCCCTACCTGTTCATCGCCGGGGTCCTTGCCGCCGGCATCGACGGAGTGAACGGCGGCCTCAAACCGTTCGCCAAGGGTGAGGGCGATCTCTACACCAACCCCGGCGATCACGAGCCGCTGCCGGCCGACTACCCCTCGACCATCGAGGCCTTTGCCGACAGCGAACTCGCCGGTCTCATGGGCGACATGTTCGCCCGGAGCTATGTCAGCATCGCCCGGGCCGAACAGGCCCTGGCCGCCGAAAATGCCGGTCAGGGTGACGAGGTCAACGAGTGGGAACGCGCTCGGTACATGGAGCACTCGTGAGTGCGGCCGGGTTTGGAGGAGCACTCGTGAGTGCGGCCGGGTTTGGAGGAGCACTCGTGAGTGCGGCCGGGTTTGGAGGAGCACTCGTGAGTGCGACCGGGTATGGAGGAGCACTCGTGAGCCCATGATCGACGTCACCGACCCTCGGGTCTATCGGGACCGCATTCCCCACGAGGCGTTCGCCTCGATGCGGGCCCGGCCCGGGCTGGTGTGGCACCGGTACGAGGACAACGGGTTCTGGGCCGTCACCCGCCACAACGACGTCAAGGAGGTGTCCCGCAACCCGGAGATCTTCTCCTCCGGGATCGGTCACACCAACCTGTGGGACCTGGAGGCCGACGCCCTGGAGGCCCGGCGTTCCATCATCGACACCGACGCCCCCGACCACACCCGACTTCGGCGCCTGGTGTCCCGCTCGTTCACACCCCGGAACCTGCGGCGGTGGGAGGAGTTGACCCGCAGCATCGCCCGGGAGCTGGTGGACGCTTTCCTGGCCCGGGACGGCGGTGATTGGGTGGAGCTGGTGGCGGCGCCGCTGCCCATTCGGGTGATTCTGTCCATCCTCGGAGTGCCGCTGGAGGACGCCGACTACCTGGTCGAGCTGTCCAATTACCTGGTCGAGGGCACGACCGATCAGCCGTCGCTTCCACCCAACGCATTCGGCAACACCACCGAGCTGCGGCTGTTGCCCTTCGCCAGCCCGGCGTCCCATGCCCTCTTCGAGTACGGCGAGACGCTGGGGGCCGAGCGACGGGCCGAGCCCAGGGACGACCTGGTGACCCAGCTGGTGCAGGCCGAGGACGTGGGCGACAAGCTGTCCCACGACGAGTTCCGCAACTTCTTCCATGTGCTGGTCTTCGCCGGCAACGAGACGACCAGGACCGCCATCACCCACGGGGCCATGGCTCTGGCCGACCATCCCGACCAGTGGGATCGGCTGGTGGCCGGTGCCGGCAACCCCGACCTGGTGGACCATGCGGTGGAGGAGATCCTGCGGTGGGCCACCCCGGTGCTGCACATGCGGCGCACGGCGGCTGTCGACACCACCCTGGCCGGAACCGACATCGCCGCCGGGGACAAGGTGGTCATGTGGTACGCCTCGTCCAACCGGGACGAGGCCGTCTTCGCCGACCCGAATCGATTCGACATCGGCCGGGTCGACAACCTGCACCAGTCGTTCGGTGGGACCGGACCCCACTACTGCCTGGGCGCCTACCTGGCCCGGATGGAGATCCGGCTGTTGCTGGAGACCCTGCTCACGTCGCTGGGGGAGCGGGCGCTGAGGCTCGAACGACGAGGTCAACCGAACCGGGTGGCCTCCAACTTCGTCCACGGTGTGCTGTCGGTGGACATGGCCCCGGTCGACTCGGGACCCACCCGCTGATGTTGAGCCCGCTCGACACCAAGTCCAGCCTGGCCGATCAGATCTACGAGCAGCTGATCGACTCCATCCTGGCCGGGGGTTTGACGGCTGGTGAGCACCTGGTCATGGACCGCCTGGCCGAGGAACTGGGGGTGTCACGAACCCCGGTCCGGGATGCCCTGGCCCGCCTGGAGCGGGACGGATTGGTGGAGAGCGCGAACCGGGGGTACGTGATCCGGGAGGTCGGTCCCGACGACATCGGTGCCATCTATCAGGCCCGGGCCGCCGTCGAGGTGTTCGCCGCCCGCCTTGTGGCGGCGAAGCCGGCCGAGGTTCGGGCCCGCGCCATCGATGCCATTGCCGGCACAGTGGCCGCCGCCGACCGGCTCCGGGATTCCGATGACCCGGTCACGGCGTTCAAGGCCAACCGGGCCGTGCATCGGGCCATCGTGGCCGCCACCGGCAACACGGTCCTGGTCGACTGCTTCGACACCATCTGGAACACCAGCGTCGTGGCCTACGCCTTCGCCCAGCTCCATTGGGGGGCGCGGCGACAGGCAGGCGTCGATGGCGCGGCCCCGGCGTCGGGGATCCCGGCGACCCACACCGAACTGCTGGCCGCGCTGGACAGTGGCGACCCCGATCGGGCCGCCGCCGCCATGGCCGACCATCTGCCTACCGGTGAGCACCACACCGGCTACTGAGGAAGCGATCGCCGGCGTTCGACCGAAAGGAATGACTGTGGCAACAATCGAAGGATTCGGCGGCCCCCGGGCCGAGGAGTTCGGAATGATCCGAACCGAGGTGCGGCGGCTGTGCGACTCGTTCGGCAACGAGTACTGGAGGTCGCTCGAGCCCGACCGTTACCCCGAGGAGTTCGTGGCCGAACTGACCAAGCACGGTTGGTTGGCGGCCCTGATCCCCGAGGAGTACGGAGGTGGAGGGCTGAGCCTGAGCGGGGCCACCGT
>JAHEJM010000062.1:0-2452 GCA_024638815.1 Acidimicrobiales bacterium
CGATGAGGGCGCGGTTCATCGCATCGACGTCGGCGAACGGGCGGTCGCAGTAGTCGATGATGTTGCGGTGGCCGAGGTGGAGGTCGGCGGTGAACCAGGTCGCCATAGCTCTCCAGGGTCTCACCGCGGAGACGGTTCTGCGCGCGGATTTCTGGTTCTACAGCTCGGCGAGGAGATCTGAGATTAGGGCCGTCATCGAAGCAGCGATCGTGTCGGGATCGGCGCCGACACCTGCAGCGCGGATTGCCATCTCGACCCCGACCGCGTCGATGCGGCCGAACAGAGGGGCCAGTTGGGTAATGCCTTCGTCGGTGACTGCCGCGCTGAGCTCATGCGCCCGGAGGTAGTCGAGGCGTTGGCTGAGGTGGCTGGTCTCGATGGCTTGAAGGATCCGGAGTACGTCGAGTGCGTCTTTGTCGCGCACACGATCACCGTCAGCGGTCCGTTCGTGAATCTTGTGGACCTTGGCGATCAGAAGGGCGCCGGTGCCGGCCACCTGCATGGTGACGCTTCTCGGGTCGGTCGGATCAAGCGCCGTGATCGTCATCGGCGCATGATCGACGAGTGAGGCTTCGAGGCCCTTCGCCCGCCGGGCGACTCGCTTGCCGTGGACTCCGAGACGAGCACCTCTTGTGCCGGCCCCGGCGAGCGCCTCGGGAACCATGAGGTCGACATAGATGCCGTCGGGGCTGAGCCAGCCTCCAGGGTGTTCCCGGGTGGTGAAACCGCGTGCCGTCAGCAGCTCGGCCAGGAGCGGTGAGTCGCGAAGCTCAGCGGGGCCGATCGTGAAGTCGGCATCGGTCGTGTATTCGGCGACGGCGAGGTCGGCGTCACCGGTGTGGAGATAGATTGCCTGCGCGCCGACGAGCACGAGCGCGTCGATCTGTGCGGCCAGCGCGTCGGTGGCGTCGAGCAGCGCGGCGCGGGCGCGGACATAGAGCGGATCAGGTTCGCCAGACATCCTCGTTCTCCTGCATCCATTCCAGTATCTCTTCGCCCTGTGACGGTTCCCGGCCCGGGCCGGTGAGCAGGTCTACCGCGAGCTGGCTGGGGGCAACACAGCGGAGACCGTCACGGATGGTGGCCCGTTCGAAGACGACCGGGTCGAAGGGCTCGAGGAGCACAACGTTGGCGCCCGCCTCGGTCTCACGAAGCCCGAGGCGATCCGCCGTCTTGGTCACATCGTCGACGTAGAGGGTGGCGGTCCTGGCTGGTGCAATGGGATTGAACCGCTGCGCAGCGAAGGCGCCCGTGGCGGCGTAGGCGAGTTTGGTGGCCTGGAGCTTCTTCTCGATCGACGGAATGCCTCTGGGGTCGAGGAACGTGGTTGCAGTGTTCGAGGTGGTCTGGTCGTAGTCCTCGGCCCAACGTCGGATTGCCGCCTTCCAGTCGACGGCGAGCACCGGACCTCGAGGCTGGCGGGTCACGATGGCCTCACGCTCCAACAGCTCGAGCACCCGAGACACCGTGGCCGCCGACGCGCTGGTGGCACCAGCGAGCTCGCGTGTACCGAACGGGGGAGCAGTGTCGGTGATCGCTCGGATCGCCCGGGCCGCACCGCGACCGCGAAGCGATCGAAGATCGACGTCTTGCGGCCAGGGATCACTGTTGGCCCCCTGGGTGAGCACGAACAGCCCTGGAGCCGATGATTCGATGCGGATGTTGCCGGTGGTGTCGATGTAGCCGACTTCGAAGTCGTTGAGCAGCTCACGAGTCCTCGCCGACAGGTAGCCGGCGGCGATGACCGGGATGGCTTCGGGCATCGTGGATGTGGTGAGCATCGAGATCTGTTCAGCGGCCATCGGGACCGATCGAGGTTCGATCGCCCGTTTCACCTCGATCGCGAAGCGAGCAATCTCGCCGTCAGGCGACGTCACCTCGACGAGTAGATCGATGCGTTTGCCGTTCCCCGGAGTCTCGGACTTTGTCTTGAGCGACCAGGCCGGGGGAATGCTCTGGGCCAGAACGCGTTCGACGTCGCGGATGATTCGCGTTTCACTTGGAAGCCGTTTGCTTGACACAGAAAAGTCCTCCTTCCAAGCAAGTTCGAGTGACTCGGGCACGTTTCAGAAATCATACTGTTTCAGGAGAAGTGAAACAACTGATATTCTGGGACTCTTCTAACGGATCTTCTAACGGACGGTCCGAAACAGGGTGTTATCCACAGGGACGGCCCAACACGCTGACCAGGCATAACACCAGGTCAACGGCACTATTTGACATGACTCGACATTCGTCGATATGGGCTTTCGCGAACTCATAACCCGAAGGTCGCAGGTTCAAATCCTGCCCCCTGGGGGTGACCCGGTTTCTTGGACACGGTTTTGTGACAGATTGTGTCCTTGGTCGTGGCGCCATTTGTCAGCGTACTCGGCTGGGGTGAGGTGACCGAGTCCGCCTTGGTGTCGTTGGCGGTTGTAGAACACCTCGATGAACTCGAACAGCCAGGCGT
>JAHEJM010000062.1:2552-5083 GCA_024638815.1 Acidimicrobiales bacterium
GCCAGGCGTACCGGTCGGAGTAGAAGTGGGTGCAGGCACGGCCTGCCTCCGTGGTCTCTTCTTCGGTTGTCCAACCGTCCCACAGAGCGGCGAGGCGACGGCAGACCTCTGTCCGCCACCCATCGAACGCGCCAGCAGGTGCATCAGGCACCGTCGTTTCTGCCGGAACTAGGTCGAGCCCCTCGTCTGACCCGATGATGAGGGCCCCGCCGGCATAGATGCGGGCGACCGCCTCATCGGGTGTCTCGCCGGGAAGCAGCGGGATGATGTCGTAGGTGATGCCCATTGAGATGAGATCAGCCTGCAGCGAGCACGACAACGTGTGAATGGGCGTGTGCACCAGGTCCCATAGTGCTGCTGAGTCTCAGTCCCAACCGGGAGCTGTCTCGAGTTTCAGGGTCGCCCGGTAGAGACGCCAGTCAACCTCGTAGCCATGACGCGAGCACACGTCTCGAAGGTCAGCGGCGACGTCGGGATCGGGTTGACCAGTGATGACGATCCCCCTGGCCCCCGTTTGCCGGTCTTGTTGTTTGGCGAGGCGGGTGAGGTCAGTCATGTAGCGGCGCATCTGAGTGACCAGGCCCTTGTCCGGTCCGTGGTGCTTGAGCTCGACACCAACGAGTCGGCCCCCACGCTTCTCTTCACACAGCAGGTCAATTCGACGGCCTTGCCCAAGGGGGTACTGACGCCCCCGGAGCCGCAACCCGCGGAACACCGGCAGTGCCGCGAAGTTGTTGACCAGGAAGTCCTCGAGTTGGCGTTCGGTGTCGAACAGGGCGCGCGAGGGAGCGAAGCTCGCCGGCATGGGTGAGTGGAAGAAGTAGATCCGCGTGTCGCGGTCAAGACCCGGATCATCAAGACTAGGGAACGTCTCGATTCCCGCCTCGTCGAGGGCTACCCGAAGACGCTCCAGGATGTTGGGGTGCATCCTGCTGTAGCCCGCCTTCTGGAGGACGACGCGCAGACGGCTGTCAGGGGCCTGAGCCAGCGACTGTGGCGGGTGAGCCAGCGACGCCAACTTGGTGTTGTAGAAGGCGACAGCTCGACTCACGTCCTGGATCTTCTTCTTGCGGGCCATCCAACAAGGAGTACCACTGTTCTTGCCACCGGCCACGCGGAACAGCGAATCGGGGCGTGTCCACCTCGCGTGACACCATGCCAGGGTAGTAGGGCCGACAGCTCGTGCGGGCGCAGGCGCGCAACCACGTCAGGCGAACCCGGGTCTGGTTGTGAGCGACGGGTGAATACCGACCTGGTCCACCCCGGCGTCCTCCAGCACAGCAGTTCGGTGGCGTGCGTGATGATCCCCCCTCACGGAACGCGGACCCCACCAGTCCGGCCAGGGAGCCATCGGCGAAGCCGCCCGGGCTTCCCAGTGGCCGACCACGGCCCGGTCACCCACCGAAGCGGGCCGTTCGGAGATATTGACCATGCCTGGGATCCGGCCCGGCCCGGTCGCCGGCATGATCGGGCGGATCCTGGCGAGCGATCTGGGCTGATCCGGGCGACAATGCCGGTTCTCGCGCCGTCTGGTAGGGCCGAGTTGTCGGCTTCGCGAGCGGCGCCCTTGACCATGCGGGATGATTCCTGGAGTGAGTCAGGGGACGGGGGAGCCGGTGCGCATCGACGTTGTGGGCCCGCTGGCTGTCGCGGTTGGCAGCCGGGTGCTCCGGGGCTCGGAGATCGGTAGCCGTAAGGGGCGTCAGGTTCTGGCGATCCTGGCGAGCCTGAGGGCGCGTCTGCCCGACGACCCGGTCGCCTCGGAGGTTGCGGCGGGTGCTGAGGACGAGATCGAGTGTTGCGCCGCTTCCTGGACCACTACCCCTACGAGTTCTTCGTCGTCCAGCCGAACGGCTGACCCGCTCAGGATGCCGTCGTCCTGTGGCGCCGCGCCACCGGAAGCGTGGCTTGCGGATTGTGCCCTGAGCGCTACTAGACACTCTGGATGGTAGTCTGGACACTATGTCCGTTCCCTCCCGCGGAGCCGGGCCGACGTCTGGGACTCGGTGCGGGACCTGGCAGCCGAGGGAACGGCGATCCTGTTGACCACCCAGTATCTGGAGGAGGCCGATCAACTCGCCGACGACATTCTGGTGATCGATCACGGCAGACCCATGGCGGCCGGCACCCCAGATCAGCTCAAGTCGCAGATCGGTGCCGACGTGCTCGAGGTTCGCATCGCCGATCTCGGACCCGTCGAAGCGCTTGTGGCCGGAATCGAGGGCGCCCTCGTCGACCGTGACCGCTGCACCGTCGACATCCCGATCACCGCCGGCGCCGAGCAATCGCTCTACCTGCTGGCCTCGTTCCAGGGTGCGGGGGCGGGCATCGAGGACTTCCAGCTTCGTCGGCCGACCCTCGACGAGGTGTTCCTCACCCTGACCGGCTCCCCGGCCGCACAAGACATGGAGGTGGTGCGATGATTGACGCCCGAACCCTGCCGACCCGGCCCGCCGGCGGGCTTCGCAACGCACTCGACGACACTGTCACGATGTTGTGGCGTGATGTCATTCGCACGGCGCGCCAGCCCG
>JAHEJM010000062.1:5183-24524 GCA_024638815.1 Acidimicrobiales bacterium
GGGCTGGTCTTGGTGGCGGCCCTCGCCCTGGCGATGGGCTACCGGTTCGACTCGCTGTGGGGAGCAGTCGCCGCGATCTCGGTCACCACCGCCGTTGGGTTTTCGTTCTCCTGGCTGGGCGCTGCGATCGCGGCCAAGGTCCGCCAGGCCGACATGGTCGGCATGCTTTCGATGTTCTGGCTGTTCCCCTGATGCTGGCGAGCACGGCATTCACTCCGGCCGACACGATGCCCGGCTGGCTGCGCCCGTTCGCCGCCAATCAGCCGATCTCGGTCGCGGCCGATGCCGTCCGCGGCCTGTGTCAAGGCACGGCTGAGGGCGCCGACCTGTTCCTGACCGGCGCCTGGACTGTCGGTCTTCTCGCTGTCTTCGCCCCCCTATCGGTCCGTCTCTACGCCAAGGTCGGGACGTGACCTCGTCCCGCGAGCGCATCATCGACGCCACCCTCACCCTCGTCGCCGAACACGGTCTGGCCGGGGTCACCATGGTGGCGGTCGCCAAAGCGGCTGGAGTGGCCCGAGCGACCCTCTACAACCACTACCCCGACGTCCCCAGCATCCTGGCCGACGCGGCCATCGCTCATAATCAGCACGCCATCGATGGTCTGCGTCAGGCTCTGGGCGTCGTAGCCGGCCCGACCCGGGCCATCGAGCAACTCGTCCGCTACATCGCTTCGATTTCCAGCCACGGCCACACCCTCGCAACCCATCACGAATTCCCGCCCGACCTCCGTGACCAGCTCGCCGCGTTCGACACCGCACTGGAGCACCAGATCCAGCAGATCCTGGCCGGCGGCGTCGCTGCGGGCGCCTTCCGCTCCGGGCTCGACACCCACACCACCGCCGCACTGCTGCGCCACGCGCTGACCGGTGTTTCCGAACTGGTAGCGGCAACCCCCGAACAGGCCGCCCACATCGTCGATGACGCCGTCACCACACTCTTGGCCGCCGTCACCGGCGACCACAAGGACAAGCGATGACGTGGAACATCAACGGCAAACACGTACTCATCACTGGCGGCACCTCAGGTATCGGCCGTGCTGCCGCCGACCAGCTCGCCCGGATCGGCGCGCACGTCACCATCACCTCACGGACCCTCCAAACCGCCGAGGCCGTCGCCGACGCACTTTGCGCCGATACCGGATCCGAGGTTGCACCAGCCGAGCTCGACCTGTCGTCCCTCGCCGCAGTGCGGGCCTTTGCCGACACCTTTACCGCCCGCCACGATCGCCTCGACGTGCTCATCAACAACGCCGGCACCATGGCCGGCAAGCGACGCACCACCGGCGACGGCCTCGAATGGACCCTGGCCGTCAACCATCTCGGCCCCTTCCTGCTCACCAACCTCCTCACCCCGCTCCTCATGGACAGCGCCCCGGCCAGAGTGATCACCGTCAGCAGCGAGAACCATCGGGGTGCCAAACAGGGCCTGGACTTCGATGACCTCCAGATGACCAGCGGCTACTCATCATCCAAGGCGTACGCCGCCTCGAAGCTCGCCAACATCTTGTTCACCGTCGAGCTCGACCGTCGCCTCGCCCCCGACGGTGTCACGGCGCGAGCACTTCACCCCGGTGTCGTGGCCACGAACTTCGGCAAAGACCCCAACAGCCCCCGCTGGATGGGACTCGCCATGACACTCCTCAAACCGTTCCTGGCCTCCCCCGAGAAGGGAGCCGCCACCAGCGTCCACCTCGCCACCGCCCAACCCGACGAACTCGCTGCCGGCATCTACTGGGCCTCTCGAAACCCGAAGCAGCCCAGCAAGGCCGCCCTCGACAACGACGCCGCCCGCCGACTCTGGGACACATCCACCGAACTGGTCGCCTCCGCCGATTGAGGCACCGTGATCTCCTGGTACTGCCAAGGGCGATCCACCGCGACCAGCGGGGGCCGTTCTTTCTTGAGCAGGGGAGATGATTATCGGATATGATAATGCAATGAGGGTGTACGGTCACTAGTGGAACAAGAATCGATTCTTCAGCAGGTGTTGGCGTCGGCGGCCCGGTTGCAGACTGTGGTGCCCGACGCCGTGCTCGTCGGCGGATCAGCGGCCGCCCTGTATGCCGGACACCGGGAGTCATTCGACCACGATCACGTCCTACCCGATCTGGTTGAGCGTTATGAAACGGTGCTGGAGGCTGTTGAAGCCACGGAAGGATGGGCCACGTCGGTGCGAGCGTCACGGCCCCCGTTCACCATCATGGGCCGCCTGGGTGGCATCGAAGCCGGCTTGCGGCAACTGCGACGCACCCGGCCGCTCGAAACCTGTCGGGTCGACGTTGGTGATGGGGCGGTTGTTGTCGCTCCCACTGTGGAGGAGTCACTTCGGGTCAAGGCCTTTCTCATCGTGCAGCGGAACTATGTTCGTGACTATCTCGACGTGGTTGCTCTCAGCGAACACGTCAGCATCGATCGTGCCGTCGACATCCTGGGCTCGATCGACGAGTACTATTCCGACCGGTCCGATGAGCACGGTTCGGTTCTGACCGCCCTTGTCCTGGCCCTCGCCGAGCCGGAGCCGAACGACTCCGATGTCATCGCCGAGTTACCCCGCTACAAGGGTCTACTCGAGCGATATCACGACTGGAGCGACGTCGTGTCCGTGTGCCGGCAGTTGGCCTTGCGTCTCAGCGGTGCTGCATCATGACCGTGACCTTCCGGAATGTCGACGCCGAACCGGGTGATGAGGTTCACACCTGGCCTTATGAGGCGCTGGTGACCGTCATCGATCGAGGCCTGGTGCAGGATTGGCAACCGGTGTTCGCCGAGATCCGCCGCTCACCGTGGGGAGTCGTCGCCAGACGGGTTGAGCGCTACCTGTCCTACCGTGAGCCGGATCGGGTTGGCACGCTCTTCCGGCTCGCCATCGACCATGCCCGCCACCGGACCGAGCGTGCCGACAAGAACGAGGTGGCGGCCCGGGTTCGGGCCGCCGTCACCCGGTCAGGACTGCCGGCGGGCGAGTTCGCCACGCTCATCGGCACCAGCGCCTCCCGGCTCAGCACCTACATGAACGGCACCGTCACCCCGTCGGCCGCGTTGTTGGTGCGCATCGAACGCTTGACGCAGACGCCGCACTGACCGCGACTGCCCGTCCCTGGTCGGTCGACACAACTTTGTTGCCGTCACGCCACTCCGTCCCCCTGTGCGCTAGTTCGGGGGCACGGGCGAAGCCAGATCGAGGTGGATGGCCGGGGCCCAGAAGCCGCGGGGACAGAGCAGTGAATCGATCAGGTACTCCATCTGCGGTGCCCATCGGTTGCGGATGGTGACAGCTCGGTGCCGGGCCTCGTCGTAGGGGAGCAGTTCGAAGCCGTGGTCCTCGAGCAGCCGGTAGAGATCGACGAAGAGGTGCTCGTTCTCGCTGGGAGCGATGGGGTCGGCGACGAAGTGCTGGTAGGCCGACAGGTCGGCGCCGGACGTCAGCTCCTCGAACAGGGCGATTGACCGGCGCAGGAACCAGTACGACTCGGTCCGACCCGAGCTGCCGACGATGATCTGGGCGTGTATGGCGGCATCGGTGACGAGGCCGAGCGCCGTCACCCAGTTCTGGCGGGGATCATGGGAGCGGAACAGCCGCAGCAGGGGCAGGGTGGAGTGGGTTTCCAGAATCGACGTGACCCACTGCTCCCATTCGGCGAATCGGGCGTTGAGCCGGTCGGCGTCGGCATCGGGGGCCCACGCCAGCACAAGGCTGGTCGGTGTGATCCGGTCGTCGGAGCCGTCGTCGAGGGTCATCAATTGCCGTTCCCGCTCGGAGTAGGCGCCGTACAGCGACGGGAGATAGCCGATGACCAGGGCGGTCGTGAGCACGCCGAAGAAGGCCTCGATGATGGCGCCGGTCCGCGGTACGGCTCCGACCGGGAGTACCTCGCCGAAGCCGACGGTGAAGAAGACCACGCCTGAGTAGTAGAGGTTGTCGCCGAAGGAATCGACGCCGTCGAGCCCGGCGAATGCCCACCAGATCAGCCCGAAGCCCGTGATCTGCAACGCGACCCACATGGCGAGCAACAACAGGAACATGAGCGGGGCGAACAACGCCAGCAGCCGGTGACGCAAAGGCGAGTCGTCGTCGAGGCCGCCGACAAGGGTTCGCATGATGGCGAACAGGCGGAAGCCGAGGAAGAACGACGGCCAGTACCGGTTGATCGACGTCGAGGTGCTGACCAGGGTATTGATCAAGTCGAGGAGCGCGATCACGATCAACCCGACACCGACGATCACCGCAACCACTTCCATAGCCCAATCAGTATGCCGAACAACCGGTTGGGCAGGGCGGGATCGGCGACTTCAGGTCCCGCCCGGCGCCGCGGCCCTACTCCGGCGACCAGACCGTGCGTTCCGATGGTCGGGGCGTCGGCCAGGATCCAAGCGAAGCTATCCCAAAGGATCCCAACATTGTTCACAACTCCTCCCTATTTGCCGGTGAGGATCAATTCATCGGTAGACAGCGAACCCATCCCGGCGGCAAACCGGGACGGGAACAAAGGAGTAGTCAGACATGTTTGGTTTCCGTCGAGGTGGTTTCCCGTTCTTCATCCCCCTCCTGATCGCAGTGGCCTTCGGTTACCTGCTGGCCGGAGGAGTGGGCTCGGCGGTCGGAGCCCTGTTGGTTCTTCCCCTGCTGGCCCTGAAGTTGCTGTTCATGGTCATGATGTTCGGCATGTTGTTGCGGCTCGCAGCCGGTGGACCATGGGGTCGCCGCTGGGATGACGGCGGGAGCCGCCACGGTCCGCCATGGGCCGACCATCGGCCCCGGCCGGCGTCGAGGCCGACATCGGGCGACGAGGTCGAGGACGACGTAGCGGGTGATCATGACAGGGATTGGGAGGAGGCGTTGCGGGCGGCCAAGCGGGAGATCGACAAACTCTTCCCCGACCCGAAAGAATAGACGGGTGACCACAGTCCTCGTCGTTGACGACGAACCCCGTATCTCCCGCCTGGTCCGCGACTATCTGGACCAGGCGGGAATGCGGGCCGTCGAGGCCCACGACGGCCCGTCGGCTCTCGATGCCTTCCGCAACCGTCGACCCGACCTCATCATCGTCGATCTCGGCCTGCCCGGTATGGACGGGCTCGACGTGATCCGCCAGATCCGCACCGAATCCGATGTGCCCATCATCATTCTCAGCGCCCGGTCGGAGGAGACCGACCGGGTCGTCGGTCTGGAACTGGGGGCCGATGACTACGTGGTCAAGCCGTTCGGGCCCAAGGAACTGGTGGCCCGGGTCCGGGCCCTGTTGCGCCGGGTGGAAGCGACCGGTACCAGTGATGTGCATCGTGTCGGTGACGTCGTGGTCGACGTGCCCAAGATGCAGGTCACGGTTGACGGGGCCGAGATCGAGTTCACGACCACCGAGTTCCAGTTGGTGGCCACCATGGCCGCTCAGCCCGGTCGGGTCTTCACCCGGGGACAGCTGCTGGACGCCCTGCACGGGGTCAGTTTCGAGTCCTACGAGCGGGCCATCGACGCTCATGTCAAGAACATCCGCCGCAAGTTCGGCTCGGCCCCCCGCCAACCCCAGTACATCCTCACCGTGCACGGGGTCGGCTACAAGTTCGCCGATCATGCGTAGCTCCGGTCCGTGGCCTGGCGGCCCAGGTCGATCGGGCCGGCCTCGGCATTCCGGGCCGCCGGAGGGCTGGCCTGGATTCCGTTGGGTCCGCCGGTTCCTGGTCGGCGTGTTCCTTTTGCTGTTCGTCCTGCCAACCGCCATGGCCGCCCTGCTGACGGCATGGTTCGCCGGGTGGACGGGCGCAGTTGTCGCCGCCATCATCGGCGCTGCGGTCGTGATCGCCGGTGTCGTTCTGGCCCGGTTCCTTTTCCGTGGCTATCGGGCCACCACCGAGTTGGTGGCGGCAACCACTCGATTGGCCGAAGGCGACTACACCACCCGGGTCTCCTTCGACGCGCCACCGGCATTCGCCCCCATCAACGCATCGTTCAACGACATGGCCCGGCGGTTGGAGACCGCCGATGACCTCCGGCGTTCGCTGCTGGCCGACGTCGGTCACGAGCTCCGCACCCCGCTGACGATCATCAGGGGTGAGTTGGAGGCCATGGCCGATGGGGTACGCGAGGTCAACGAGGCGGAAATCCGGCGACTCCTGGTCGACGTGGCCGGGATGGAGCGCCTGCTCGAGGACCTTCGAACCCTGAGTTCCACCGAGGCCGGGGTGCTGGGCCTGTACCGGGAACCGGTCGATGTCGTCGAGCTGGTGGTCTCGGTCGTTGACCGGTTTCGGTTCGACGCCGACGCCAGGGACATCGGGCTTCGTGTGCTGGTCGACGATCGTCCCGTCGCTCCGGCGGTAGACGGTGAAGAGGGATGGCCCGAGCCGGTCGAGGCCGAGGTCGACGCCCACCGCATCGCCGAGGTGATCTCCAATCTGGTGACCAACGCCCTGCGAGCCGTCGGCTCCGACGGTCTGATCCAGATCAGGGTCGCCAGCGAACCGGGTGACGACGGCCCTGTCGTGGTGATCCAGGTCGAGGACGACGGCGTCGGTATCCCCGCCGATCAGGTTGAGGTGGTGTTCGATCGGTTCCACAAGGCGGCACACTCGACCGGGTCCGGCCTGGGCCTGACCATCAGTCGTGACCTGGTTGAGGCCCACGGCGGTTCCATCGAGGTGGCCGGCACCGACGCGGCCGGAACGGTCATGACCGTTCGCCTCCCACCGACGGCCGGCTGACCGGCCTCCTGTGGCTTTGACCGACCAGGGTCCCTGATCGGCCCTCGGTTGATCGTCTCGATCGATGTGGCCCCGACGATCGTAGACTTGAGGAGAACGACCCGGATTTCGTCGGGCAGCGAGGCCAAAGGACGGCAATCGGACATGTCAACGCTTCAACTTCTCGACCGCCGCAAGTTCTACATCGACCGCAGGTGGGTGGCGCCGGCCCAACCCCGCGATGTCGAGGTCATCAACCCGTCGACCGAGCAGCCGTGCGCCGTGATCTCGTTCGGTTCGGCGGCCGATACCGATGCCGCGGTGGCGGCGGCCCGGGCCGCCTTCGTGCCGTGGGCCGAGACCTCGGTGGCCGACCGGGTCGAGTTGCTGAAGGCCCTGTTGGAGCGTTACAAGGCCAGGGCCGACGAGTTGGCCGAGGTCATTTCGCTGGAGATGGGGGCGCCGATCGAGCTGGCCCGCACCGCCCAGGTCGGTGCCGGGCTGGGTCATATCAAGAGCACCATCCGGGCGGTGGAGAACTTCCGGTTCGACCAGCCATTGGGCGACCACTCGCCCGACAACCGCATCCTCTACGAGCCGGTCGGGGTGTGCGCCCTGATCACCCCGTGGAACTGGCCCATGAACCAGGTGACCCTCAAGGTGGCCCCGGCGCTGGGGGCCGGTTGCACCATGGTGTTGAAACCGTCGGAGGAGGCGCCGCTGTCGTCGATGCTGTTCGCCGAGATGATCGACGAGGCCGGGTTCCCGGCCGGGGTTTTCAACCTTGTCAACGGGGACGGGGCCGGGGTCGGCACCCAGCTGTCGGGTCACCCCGAGGTCGACATGGTGTCGTTCACCGGCTCGACCCGGGCCGGGGTCGCCATCACCAAGAACGCCGCCGACTCGGTCAAGCGGGTGGCCCTCGAACTCGGGGGTAAGGGAGCCAACATCATCTTCGACGACGCCGCCGAAAAGGCCGTGACCTGGGGGGTGAAGCGCTGCTTCAACAACAGCGGGCAGTCGTGTAACGCTCCGACGCGGATGCTGGTCCAGCGCTCGATCTACGACCAGGCGGTGGCCACTGCGGCCGCGGTGGCCGAGCAGACCGCAGTCGACATCGCCTCCAACCAGGGCGGTCACCTCGGACCGGTGGTCAACCGGCGCCAGTTCGACAAGATCCAGGGTCTGATCCAGACCGGCATCGACGAGGGGGCCCGGCTGGTGGCCGGCGGTGTCGGTAGGCCGGAGGGACACGACAGCGGCTACTTCGTGCGGCCCACGGTGTTCGCCGACGTGACCCCGGACATGACCATCGCCGGTGAGGAGATCTTCGGCCCGGTGCTGTCGATCATGCCCTTCGACACCGAGGAGGAGGCGGTGGCCATCGCCAACGACACCGCCTACGGGCTGACCAACTATGTGCAGACCACGGACGGTTCACGGGCCCGGCGGGTGGCCCGGCGACTGCGGTCGGGCATGGTGGAGATGAACGCCGCTCCCCGGGGTGCCGGCGCCCCCTTCGGCGGCTACGGCCAGTCGGGCAACGGCCGCGAAGGCGGCGTCTGGGGCCTCGAGGAGTTTCTGGAGGTCAAGTCGGTCAGCGGCTGGTCCGACGACTGAGCTGCCTGCGGTCGCCGGGACTACAACCGGATGATGGTGGCCTTTGTGACGGCATCGAGGGTGCGGAGTGATTCCAGCACCTCTTCGTCGGGCTCGGAGTCGAGGTTGATGAACGACAGGGCCTCGTGGCGGCCGATGTCGCGGCCCAGGCGCCACTCGGCGATGTTGATGTGGTACTGCCCGAGCACGTTGCCCACCGCCCCGACCACACCCGGTACGTCGTCGTTCAGCATCAACAGCACGGTGCCGGTGGGGTCGGCCTCGAACCGGTACCCGGAAATCTGCACGATCCGACCCCTGTCCTCGGCGAACACCGCCCCCGACACCGTGCGTTCCCCGTCTTCCCACTGGACCCGACAGGTGATCTGGTTGACGTAGTCGGGGCGACCGAGGCCGACCGAGCGGGAGATCTTCAACCCGTGGTCCCGGGCCACGAGGGGGGCGTTGATGAAATTGACGGTGTCGGGCATGGCGGCATCCAGCAGACCCTTGAGCAGGCCGGCGGCCACCGGGCGCATCAGATCCTCGGCGTCCTCGGCGTACAGCTCCAACTCGACACTCTCGATCTGGCCCTCGGCCATGGCCGCCTGGAGCCGCCCCATCTTGGAGGCGAGGGTGATGAAGGTGTTGGCCCGGGCGAAGTCCAGGCCGGGAGCGAAGGCCAGGTTCACGCTGTTGGTGATGCGCGCATCCCGCAGGGCGTCCAAGACCTGCTCGGCGATCTCGATGGCCACCCCCCGCTGGGCCTCGGTGGTGGAGGCGCCGAGGTGAGGGGTGTGAATGACCTTGGGATGGCCGACCAACGGGTGGTCGGCCGGCGGCGGCTCCTCGGCGAAGACGTCGATGGCCACGGCGCGAAGCCTGCCCTCGTCAAGGGCGGCGGCGGTGGCGGCGGCGTCGACCAACCCTCCTCGGGCCGCGTTGACGACGGTGGCCGTAGGCTTCATGACGGCCAGTCGCTCGGCATTGATCAGGTTACGGGTCTCGTCCGAGAGTGACGTGTGCAGGGTCAGGAAGTCGGCGGCGGCCAACACCTCGTCGAGGTCGGCCAGCTCCACCTTGGCGTCCCGGGCCACCCGCTCGCTGACGAACGGGTCGTAGGCCATGACGGTCATGTCGAAGGCCAGGGCCCGAGCGGCAACCGCCCGCCCGACCCGGCCGAAGCCGATCACGCCCAGCACCTTGCCCCGCAGTTCGGTGCCCGTGAACGACGAGCGGTCCCAACCCCCGCCGGCCACATTGTTGTGGGCTGCCACCACGTCGCGGGCCGAGGCCAGCAGGAGGGCCAGGGCGTGCTCGGCGGTGGCGGTGGTGTTGGCCTCCGGCGTGTTCATGACGATGATGCCCCGCCGGGTGGCGGCATCGACGTCGACGTTGTCGATGCCGACGCCGGCCCGGCCGATGACCCGGAGTCGGTCAGCGGCCTCGATCACCCGGTCGGTCACCTTGCTACCGGAGCGGATGACCAGGGCGTCGTAGTCGCCGATGCAGTCGCACAGCTCGTCCTCCGACAACCCGGGGCGGATATCGACGTCGACATCGTCGGCCGATTCGAACAGGGCAACACCGTCGGCGCCCAGCTTGTCGGAGATGAGAACACGGTACGGAGCCACGGAGCAATCCTCGAGGTTGGAAGGGGTTTTCAGAACGCGCCGGCGAATCGGGCGGCCAGGGCTTCGTCGTTGAACCGCAGGGCGCCGTCGTCGATGGCATCCCAACAGGCCCGGGCCACGTTGTCGTGGGGGCCGCCGATCATCTCCTTCACCCGTTCCGGTCCCAGAGCCAGGGCGAGAACGGGGGAGATGGTGCGGGAGGTGATGACGACCGAGGCCTTGTCGACCACGGTTGTCCGTTCGACCACACCGGCGTAGGCCACGAACAAGTCGACGGCGTCGGCGGCGGCCAGGTCGCTGATCCCGTCGCCGACCAACAGCCGCCGTCCCTTGGTGGTCACGCTGGCCCGGATGACCTCGGCCTTGCCGTCGGTGCAGGTCAGCTCGTCGCTGGTGTAGCTGGCATAGCGGGCCTCGGCCTTCGCCGGCTCCCACCAGTTGCCGTCGAAGGGGTCGAACTCGGTCTCGACCGCCCGAACCCGGTCGGTCTCTATGCCCAACCAGGCGGCGAACTCCAGTACCGGGTCGGCCAGCCCGCCACTGATGATCCAGGCCTCGACCTCGGCATCGTGCAGCGCCGCCACCGTGGATTTGGCGTGAGGAACGGCGCCGGCCTTGTACCGGTTCTTGACCGACCGGATCTCGGATCGTGTCGGGTTCAGCATCTCCAGTCGCTGCCCGTAGACGTCCTCGAGCCGGCAGTCACCGGTCATGGCTTGATTGGTCAGCTCGGAGATGGCGTCCTGGTGGTGGGGCTCGACGGCCAGCTCGTCGATGCCCTCGACTTCGGTGAGAGTCGAATCACAATCGAACAGCACGGTCTGATACGAGCGCCACGGCACTGTCCCCAGGGTAACGCCCTCGGTCTTGGCTCTGTCGAAGAACATGGTTCTCCAGTCGGAGTTCGTCACAAGGATTGAGCATAACCGCAATCTCCTCTTGACAGGTGGCGACATAAAGATATCCTTACCCATCAATACCTCTATGACCTCGTTCCCCTTCGACCACGCCGTCGCCGCCCTTCGTGCGGTGGCCGAACCCACCCGGCTTCGCGTCGTGGCCGCCCTGTGGGAGATCGAGCTCACGGTGGGCGAGCTGTGCCATGTGCTCGGTCAGACCCAGCCCCGGGTCAGCCGCCACCTCCGGATCCTGGGCGACGCCGGCCTCATCGAGCGCCAGGCCGAGGGCTCGTTCGCCTTCTACCGACCCACCTCCGACCCCGTCGGCTACCAGCTCGTGGTCGATGTCCTGGCCCGCCTCGAGCACGGCGACCCGACGCTGGAGAATGATCGTGATCGCATCGGCCGGGTTCGGGCCGAACGGGCTGAGCAGGCCGCCGCCTACTTCGAGGAGATCGCCGGCCGATGGGATGCGGTGCGGGAACAGCTGGTGGCCGACAGCGAGGTGGAGAAGGCGGTGCTGGAACTCGTAGGTGACGGAGCGGTCGGTCACCTGCTCGACATCGGCACCGGTACCGGACGCATCCTGGAGCTGGCGGCCGACCGCATCGATCGAGGGACCGGCATCGATCTCAGCCGCGAGATGCTCAACCTGGCCCGCAGCCGGCTCGACCAACTGGGCCACCGCCATTGCTCGGTGATCCACACCAGCGCCTACGACCTGGGTCTGGACCCGGAGTCGGTGGATGTGGCCGTGATGCACCACGTGCTCCATTTTCTCGACGATCCGGCCGGGGCCATCGACCAGGCGGCCCGGGTACTGGTTCCCGGCGGTTCGTTGATCGTGGTCGACTTCGCACCCCACGGCGAGGAGTGGTTTCGTGACCGCTACCAGCATCGCTACCTGGGATTCGACGAGGACACGGTTGTCCGCTGGTGCCGGAGGGCCGGGCTGGACGGGTCCGTGGTCCACCGCCTCGCCGGTGACGACGTTGATGCCCTCGTCACCCTCATCTGGCACGTGACCAAACCCATCGACTGGAGTACGCAGTGAGCCACGACGTTGACATCGACCATGAGGCTCTGTACGAGCAGTCGGCCGAGCGGCTGGCCCGGCGCGGCTGGCCCGCCAGCCCGATCCGGCCCGACATCGGGGTGTCCTTCGAGTTCTTCCCACCACCGCCGACCAGCGACACCGGTTTGGCCAAGCTGCGGGACTGTATAGGTCAGCTGGCGCCATTGAGCCCGAGCTTCATGAGCATCACCTATGGTGCCGGTGGCACCACCCAGGAACGAACGCTGACCGCCATCGCCGATGCCAAACGATCGGTCGACGTGCCCATTGCCGGGCATCTGACCTGCGTTGGCGCTTCGCAGGACGAGGTGCTGGGTGTCGTCGAACGTTATCGGGAGCTCGGCGTCAACCACATCGTGGCCCTGCGGGGTGACGCCCCGGAGGACGTGGACAATCCCTATCCCGGGTTCCCCGACGCCGCCTCCCTGGTGGCCGGCATCCGCGACCACATGGACGACACCGATCTGGAGATCTCGGTGGCCGCCTACCCCGAGGTCCACCCCAAAGCGACATCGGCCCGGAGTGATCTGGACAATCTCAAGCGCAAGGTTGACGCCGGGGCGACCCGGGCCATCACCCAGTACTTCTTCGACCCCGAGGTGTTCCTCCGCTTCCTGGAGCGGGCCCGGGCCGCCGGTATCGGTGTGCCCATCGTGCCCGGCATCATGCCCATCACCCATTTCGACAAGATCTGCTCGTTCAGCGGTCGATGCGGCACGTCGGTGCCGGCATGGATGCACGACCTGTTCGGAGGGCTCGACGACAGCCCCGAGATCCGCTCGCTCATCGCCGCCACCGTGGCCGCCGAGCAGTGCCGCCGCCTGGCCGAACACGGGGTTCGCACCTTCCATTTCTACACCATGAACCAGGCCCCGCTGTCGCTTGCCGTCTGCCGCATCCTCGGGGTCCGGGCCGATGAGGTGAGAACCGAGTCGAATCCGGCCATGGTCGGCTGACGTGAACGTCGACGGCGACGGCTAGCCTGATTGGCACTTCGCTTGCAGCGGGTGTGTGGGTATCCTTGCCCGGGTCCCCACCTGGCGGGATGGAAGGCGGACCGACAGCAAGCCCATGACCTCGGAACTGGCCAACCCGGAAATCGTGTCCCCGAGTGGGATCTCGACGTCACCACCCGACTTTCTCAGTCGGCTGCACCTGTCGGTGGCCAAGGCGGGAGATCGAACCGTGCTCCTCGACCCGAGGGGATCGGTACGCCAGCTGGTTGACGCGCTCGGCGGTGGACGACTGCAGGGGCTGCGAGTGGAGCGCACCGGGGAGATCCTTGATCCGGCCTCGATCGTCGGTTACGCCGACCTCCGCTCCGGCGACCAGGTCGAGTTCGTCGACGCCCACCGAACGGTGAGCTACAGCTACATCCTCCATTTCCTGACCGGGGCCCGGGCCGGCGAGCGTTTCGTGCTCCCGACCGGGGAGACCCGGATCGGACGGGCCGCCGACAACGATGTGACCATCACCGACCTGGCCATGTCCCGCCATCACGCCGTGTTGACCGTCGACGGCGACACCGTCATCTTGGCCGATGCCGGCTCAACCAATGGGGTGATGATCGGTGATCACATGATCACCGCGCCCACCCCGCTCCGGCCCCGACAACGGGCCTTGGTCGGTCAGTCCTGGTTCGAGATCGTAGGCCACGATCATGAGGCCGAACCCGAGATCGGGGAGGCTCGCCACGCCGTCATCGGAGTGAGCAATCGGGTCGAGTTGAACGTCGTGCACCGGCCCGTCTCCCCCTATGTCGGTGATTACATCGAGTTCCCCGAGCCCCCGGACCGGCCCCGCCGACGGTTGCGCAGTGGCCGCGACGGTTTCGAAACGGCGAAGGCCCGGTTCGATCACGAGTTGCAGGCCATCAAGGATCGCCTGGTCGAAGCCAGGCGGGCGGAGACGGCCGGTCGTCTGGCCGAGGCCCCCTCGGTCTCGGACATCATCGAGTCGATCACCTCGGATGTAACCAACTGCTGGGGCGCGTCGGTGGCCGATGGGGTGGTGGCCCGAGTCGGACTGGCCACTTGCTCGACCAGGACCCACATGCTGGTGCCCGGCGTCGGAGACCCGGAACTCCGAGAAGAACTGACCAGGTTGGCCCACGACCATGAGCTGATCGAGGGGGTTCCGGCCACGGTTCGTTTCGCCGAGACGTCATCGGTGGTGATCACCGGTGCTCAGGCCACCGCCCTGGCCCAATCCCTGATGGCCCAGCTGGTCGGTCGTTACCGGCCGTCCGAGCTGCGAATCTGGGCCATGATCGATCCGGCTCGGGTCGAGTCCTGGGATTGGCTGAAATGGCTCCCTCACTGTGGTGGCGTGGCCGAGGACAACACGGCCCAGCTGGCCACCGGCGAAGACGGGTATCAGCGGCTGCTCGACGAGATGTCGGCCGACTCGACCCGCTTCCCGCTGCTCCTGGTGGACGCCGGGCTGTCGGAGGCCGTTGTCGAGCGCCTCGAGGAGTTCGACTCCCCGATATCGGTGTTGATCGTGGCCGGCGACGACCGGCCCCAGGACCAACGATCGCTCCAGGTCGGCTCCGAGGCTCTGATCATCGACGTCGACGGTGAATCGGCGTCCATGTCGGAACCCATGATCATCGGCGTCGGCTACGAAACAACCCCCCTCGAGCAGCTCGATCGGCTGGCCCGCACCCTGTCACCGGTGGTGGAGTCCGATCAGCTGACCTCGAGCCTTCGTCCGGTTCCGGGTGGGTGTACCTACAGTGCGGACCGACCGGTCGACCCGGCCATCGTGGCCGAGCAGTGGGACATGCTGGACAACTGTAGGTTGTCGACCGTGATCGGTCATGAGGAATCGGGTCCGGTGGAGTTGGCCCTCGATGTCGCACCTCACGCCATCGTGGCCGGCCACTACGAGTGTTTCCTCCCGGCGTGGTTGGCGACGCTGTCGGCCGGCTACAGCCCCCATCACTTCAACTTCTTCCTGTTCGATTCCCAACATGGCCTGGTGTTCCGGGAATGCCGATCGCTGCCTCACTGTGTGGGGGCGGTCGACGACATGCGACCGGTCTCGCTCAAGTCGGCCCTGGCCGCCCTGTCGGCCGAGCTGGATCGGCGGGAGGCGGTGCTGGCAAGTGTCGGGGTCGAGTCGATCCACGATTTGAACACCTACGTGCTGCCCCGACTGGTGGTGGCCGTCGATCAGCTCGGCCGGCTTGCGGAGTGCGCAGGTCTCAACCCGGTGGGTGAGCTGATCGAGTTGGCCTGGCGGGGTCGACGACTCGGTCTCCATCTGGTGATCGGTATCGGAGCGGAGCTGATCCACGAGTCCGACATTCTCGACACCGCCCCCGACGATCTCCGTGATCTGGTCGACCTCGACGCCGTTATCGTCCACCTCCCGAGGCCCGGGGTGGGACGACTCCGCCGGGTGGGTTCCGAGCCCACACGGTTCACGGCCACTGTCGCCGGGCGCCGACCCGAGATCGTCGTCCACCGCTTCGACCCCGGCGACGTCGAACGCCTCTTTCGGGGACCGATCCAGATCGCCTATCAGGACGACCTGGCCCGACTCATCACCCAGGTGACCAAGGCCTATGACTACTCGGGCGGTGTTCGGCCGTCCTGGTTGGTGTAGCCCAGCGCCCGGGCCACCAGCTCCATGGGATGGATGGTGGGTACACCGACGGCGCCGAGGTGCATCGAACAGCCGGGATTGGCTGAGGCCACCACGTCGGGCGCGACCCGCTCGATGGCCTCGACCTTGCGGTCACGGATCTTCCCCGACAACTCGGCCTCGAGTACCGAATAGGCGCCGCCGGCCCCACAGCACATGCCGTCGTCATCGAGCTCCACCAGCTCCCGTACGAAGGGCCGTAGCACATCCCGGGTCGCTTCATGCACCCGCTGCACGTGCCGCAGATGGCATGGATCCTGGATGGCGACCTTCAGATCGAGCGGTTCGACCTCGGGCAACGTGTCGACGTGGGGGGCCAGGAACTCGTGGATGTCGAACACCCGGCCCGAGAACTCGTGGTGGGTCCCGAGCAGGTGTCCGTAGTCCTTCATGGCCGCCCCGCACCCGGCCGAGTCGGTCACGATGGGCCGATCCAGCGTCCCGCCGTCGTCCTCGACGGTGAGTGCGGTGATCACGTCCCGGGCCATGGATCGTTGGTCGTTGCCCAATCCGGCGTGGGCGTGCAGGGCACCACAGCACGGGGCCATGTCGCCGGTCGGGGTGACGCCGAAGCCGGCGGCCTCCAGGACCCGCTGGCCGGCCTGGTGCACGTCGCGCTGCCAGGCGTCCATGACACAACCGGTGAAGAAGAACACGTCGGTGCCCGTTGTCTGCAGAGGTTCCCGGGTGAGGGGCAGCTCGGCCAGACCGAGCTGCTTGGGAACGAGCTTGGCCCGCTGGGCCAGGGCCAGGACGGAGGAACCGGCTCGCAGCAGGGTTGGATTGGCCAGCGGTTTGAACCCAAGCCTGAGCCAGGCCGGCGCCCCCTTGCCCTCGTCGGTCAGGGTTTCCCGCACCCGCTCCATGAGATGGCCGTAGGGCACGCTGGACGGGCAGGCCGGTTCGCAGGCTCGGCATTGCACGCAGGTGGCGAAGGAGTCGACCACCTCATCGTTCAGCGGGGCGTCGTGGAGCTGGACCTCCCGCATCAGCTGGATGCGACCCCGGGGGGACTTCGACTCCTCGCCGGTGACCCGGTAAGTGGGGCAGAACGGCAGGCACAGTCCACACTGGACGCAGATGTTCAGCTCGTCTTCGTTCAGTCTGAGGTCCACGTCAGGCTCCGGGATTTCGACCGGGGTTGAGCCGGCCGGTGGGGTCGAACTGATGCTTGATCCGCTGGGCCACCGTTTGAGCCACCGGGTCGGGTTTCGGAGTCGGCTGGGGACCATCGGCGAACACCGTGCCCACCCCGATCGAGGCCACGTAGGTCCCGGTCAACTGTCGTAGGTCGGCCGGCGGCAACGACCACCGATAGGGGGGCAGCTCGGGCGGACCGGCGACCTCGGTGAAGTCGGCCACCTTGGCCATGGCCTCGGCCTCGCTGTCCACGTCGGCCGGGTGGCCTTCCAGCAGCACCCAGGTCTTGTCGCCGTTCCACAACACGACCGATGGCTGCAGGACCGAGTCGAGCACTGCGAACGGGTCGGCGCCGTCGCTGCCGAGCCACCGGCTGTGGGCGGGAATCGGGTTGGTGCGGAGGATGATCTCGCCCAGCAGGCCGAGGGTGCCGAGGGCACCCGTCATCAGCCGGGGCAGATCGAAGCCGGTCACGTTCTTCACCGTAGGTCCGCCACCGGTCACCACCCGGCCCTCGGCCGACACGTAGCGAACCTGGAGCACCGAGTTCCGCAGCCGACCTTTGCCCATGACGTTGAGGTCATTCTGGCCCACGGCGATGGCGCCACCCACCGTGCCTCCCCGCTCGGACAGGGCACAGCGTTGGCCACGCTCGGCCAGGACGGCGGCCAGCTCGGCCACCGGGGTGCCGGCCCGGACGGTGACGACCATCTCCTCCGGGATGTAGTCGACCACACCGGACGGGGCCTCGATGACGCGGCTGCCCTCGGTCAGGGGTCCGCCGACGTCCCATCGGGTTCGGGCCCCGGCCACGGCCACCGGGTCGTCGACGCCCACCAGCTCGGCGAACTCGAGCATGACGGGATCGGTGACGGTCAGTGTTGCCTGCGTCATGGTTACCCCCATATCCCGGCTGGGATCTTCTTCAGCTGTTGGATGTCGGCGCAACTGTGACCGGTCGGCAACACCTTGCCCGGGTTGGCGCGACAGTCGGGGTCGAAGCCCTGGCGCAACCGGTTCTGGTGATCGAGGTCGACGTCGGTGAACAACCGGTCCATGAACTTCTGCTTCTCGATGCCGATGCCGTGCTCACCCGACAGCACCCCACCGGCGTCGAGGGAGGCGGTGATGATCTCGGCCCCGGCGGCGTGGACCCGGTCGAGTACACCGGGTTCCCGGGCGTCGAACAGCAACAGGGGGTGGAGGTTGCCGTCGCCGGCGTGGAACACGTTCATCACCGTCAGGTCGTGGCGGTCGGCGATTCGGTACACCTCGTCCAGCACCTCGGCCAGCTTGGACCGGGGAACCACGGTGTCGTGCAGGTAGTAGTCGGGGGCGATCTGGGCGATGGCTCCGAACGCCGTCTTGCGTCCCTTCCACAACAGCATGCGCTCGTGTTCGCTCTGGGCCACTTTGACGCCGGTGGCGTTGTTGGCCCGGCCGATCTCGGCGATGCGTTCGGCGTCGGCGTCGATACCGGCCGGCAGGCCGTCGACCTCGGCCAGCAGCACGGCGGCGGCGTCGGTGGGGTAGCCGGCCCCGACGAAGTTCTCGACCGCCACCGTGATCTTGCGATCCATCACCTCCATGGCGGCGGGAACGATCCCGGCCGCCACCACGTCGCTGACGGTCTGGGCCGCATCGTGCACATCGGCGAACGACAGCAGTAGGGTGCGGACCGCCGGGGGGTTCTTGGTCAGGGTGACGGCGATCTTGGTGGTGATGCCCAGTGTGCCCTCGCTGCCGACGAACACTCCCCGCAAGTCGAGCCCGGCCGGTTCGGCGTCGATGCCGCCCAACATGGCCACCTCACCGGAGGCCAGTACCACCTCGAGGGCCTGGATGTGGGCGTTGGTGACCCCGTAGGCCAGGCAGTGGGGTCCACCGGAGTTGTTGGCCACGTTGCCCCCGATGGTGGAGACCTGCTGGGACGACGGGTCGGGGGCGAAGTGGAACCCCAGGGGTCTGAGCCGCTTGGTCAGGTCGAGGTTGATGACCCCGGGTTCGACCCAGGCCACCCTGTTGTCGACGTCGATGTCGAGGATGTTGGTCATCTTGGTCAGGCCGACCACGATAGGGGCACCCACGGGGATGGATCCGCCGGCCAGTCCGGTGCCGGCGCCCCGGGGCACCACGGCCCGCCGGTGCTTCTCGGCGATCCTCATGATGGCCACCACTTCATCGGTGGAGACCGGGTAGCAGACCGGCCCGGCGCCGCCACCGTCGATGACCGAGGCGTCGTGGCTGAGCAGCGACCGCTCGGCCCCGTCGGAGTGGACCCGATCCGGGGCCAGCGCCTGCTCCAGGTCGGCGTACAGGGGGTCGCTCGGAGGCCGGTGCGTGCGCTTCTTGAATCGATCGAACATGTTCTCCTCGTCCCCCGTCGACTAGTTGATCCAGTTTCGACCAAATCGGCCGGGCGTACCACTCGCGCCGGGTATTCATGGGTAACTGCCCCGGGGCGGGCCATTCGGTTTTCAAGTTGCTTGTTGTGGGGCGGAGCGCTCGCCTTGCCGGGCTTGGCCCGGCTTGCCTTGTTCAGGCCACGAGATCGCGCTTCCATTTGTTGTCCTGATCGCAGTATTGCCGGGCGCTGCCCGGCAAACCCGAGTTTGCCTTCGGCAAACGTCGAAGGATCCGCCGTGTCTGATTGGGCGAGTTTGCCG
>JAHEJM010000173.1 GCA_024638815.1 Acidimicrobiales bacterium
CGCCAGCCCGACGCCCAGGGCCTGGCCTATTGGGCCGGAGTCCGGGCCTCCGGCGCCTCGCTCAGCGACATCGCCTACAACTTCGCCGCCGGCACCGAGTTCCGGACCCGGTACGGGCAGCTCTCCAATGATCAGTTCGTGCGCCTTGTGTACAAGAACGTGCTGTGCCGGACCAAGCTCGACAGCGGGCAGGCCTATTGGCTCGACCAGCTCAACCGGGGCAACATCAGCCGGTCCCAGATGATGATCAACTTCACCGAGCTGCGGGAGTACCTGGGCAAGACCGGCACCTGTCACAGCGTGTTCCCCGATGAGACCTCGGCCTCCGACCACTGCGACGAGGCCGGTCTGGTGCCGCTGGGTCAGGCCACGCTCGGCGCCAACGGCTATCGGGAGATCGCCATCGGTGGCATGCGGGCGGTCGAGGTCGATCTCACCCGGCTCGGGGTGTTCCGAACCGGGGCCGAGCGGTGCTCGGTGGCCTCCATCAACGGCAACTGGCTCGTCGGGTCCCAGAAGGACTCCCACAACCCCTCGGTCATCGGCCTCGGTGTGGTCGACGGGATGCACGTCAAGGGTTCGGCCGACACCACCGATCGGGGTGTATTCGGCCTGCGGGTCGATTCAGCGCCGACGTCGGTGGTCGAAGTCTGGCCCGGCGACACCCTCAGCCCCGATGACATCAGGCTCAACAGCATGATGTTCCAGAAGAAGGGTCTGGTGCTGGAGCAGTGGCACGCCGCCCAGGAGCTGTCGCCCTATCTCCGGGAACTTGCCCCCGATCAGATCGTCGGGCCCAACGAGTGGATCTGGGCCGCCGCCGGCATCCCACTGCGCATCGACGGCCAGACCGATGTCGACTTCTGGCAGGACTACAGCCGGGACCCCTACACCTACCAGACCTTGCGCCACACCTTCGTGGCCGTCGACCAGGACTCCAAGCGCCTCGTCTTCGGCGGAACGAGCAGCCGAAACGTCGGCCACCTCGTGCAATGGGCCGAGGGCAACGGCTATGAGGACCTGATCAAGTTCGACGGCGGGGCGTCGGCCGAGTTCAATATCGGCGGCCGGGCCGTGGTGGCCGGCACCTCCCGCGACATTCCGGTCTGGCTCGGCATCGGCTGCTGAGCGGTTCGGTGTCGGCGCCGAGGTGACAGCCGCCCGTCCCGGAGGGTGACCTCGTAGATTGGCCCGACACCTCAGGAGCGCTCGCCGTCGCGGCACGAACCGCCGCCGGTCGGAGTCAGCCGAGCCGCCGTCGAGCGCCCCTCTCGCTCAGCCATCGTCGGACGGGTGCGGTGCGGGCGATGAAGCCGAGCATGACCAGAACGAAGCCGGGTCCGATATCGCCGATGAGGAGTACGTGACCCATCAGCACCGCCGCCACCACATAGGTGAGTTTGTGCAGCGTTCGCCATCTGCTCATGCCCATGGCACGTTGCGCTTTCCGGCTGCTGGTCAGAAAGAGCGGCAGGGCAAGGGCGAGTGCAACGGATCCTGCAATGAGAAACGGGGCGCCAAGCGAGGCCGCCAGACCTTGTTCCAAGATGAACATGGCTCCGTTGCTCAGGGCCAGTAGGAAGAACGTGATGCCGAGATACTTGCGGACCCGAACCTGGCTTCTTCCGGTGAGCCACTGCACCGGCGAGGCCAAGAACATGGCCCCGAAAGTGATCATGCCCGGGTTCTCACCGGCGGCCAGGGCGAATTCGATCATGGTTTCCGGGGAAATGAGCCCGACGACCGCCGCTCCGATGGCGCCGGCAATCAGCAGCGGAGCAATGGTGGCGAGCATGATCATGAGAAGCTGAAGGGGAGTGAATCGGTTCCAGACCGGGCGACGAAGCCAGGTCTCTTCTGGTGGCCGAGAGCTTGGCCCGGCTGTGGAGCGGAGTTCCCGAGCCGTCGTCGCCTCGGAGGTGTCGACCAGGTCCGCCGGTTGGTGTCGGCCGGTGAGCTCGATCGACTGTGGCCGGGGAGGTTTGAGTTGGGCCGTCATGGCCGGGCACCTTTCTGCCGTTGTTCTTGTTCTTGAGCCCACTATCAGCGGTCAGATGACGACGCACATCCGCCTCAGGATGATTGGATCTACATCGTCGGGAGTACGACGTGGCCGTGTGGAGAAGCGATACTTGTTGTCGAGGACATGGGTATGACGCTCGGCACCAAGCGAAACGGCATCATGGTCAACCGACCGGGGAACCTCGGCCGTCGAGGGACAGACGTCATGATTGCGGTACTGGCGGTTGGGTTCGCCATGACAGCCCTGGCCTTTGACCTCGACGACGGAAGCGGAGTCACGGCCGGCTCCTACGTAGTGGCTGCGCTTGTCTCCGGGGCGCTGGTAGTTCGTCGCAACTACCCGCTGGCAGTTGTGATCGTCGTCGTCCTGGGACGGTGGTTCGTGACCTGGGATGCAGGTAGTGAACTGGCATTGATGCCGGCCGCTGCCGTCGCCCTCTACACAATGGCCCGCCAAGGCGATCGTCGGACCGGGCTGATCACTGCCTCGCTGGCTGCCATCGCCATGGGTGTTGTGACGGCGTTCCTGGGTGACGAGGCCTTCCTGCTCGAACTGGTGGGCGAACTGGCGCAAGGTTTCCTGCCGGTCGCCTTGGCCGACGCCAACAGATCCAGGGCCGACCGGATGCGGGAGCTGATCGACTCCGAAGCCGAATCTCGGGTCCAGGCCGAGCGCCTCCGCATTGCCCGTGATCTGCACGATGTGGTGGCGCACGGTCTGTCGACCATCGCCGTTCAGTCCGGCGTGGCGGCCCACCTGCTCGACCGCGATCCGAGCCAGGCCCGGGAAGCGCTGGAGATCATCAATTCGACCGGCAAAGCTTCGCTGGAGGAGCTTCGGACCATGGTTGGTGTGCTGCGTTCCACCGACAGCGCCGAACTGCGCCCTGTACCTGCCGACCCCGATGACCTCGGCGGGCTCATCGCAGCGGCCCGTCGGGCCGGGGTTGATGTTTCCTGTCAGGTGTCCGGAGCCTTCCCCGAATCGGTGAGTGACGCGGCGGTTGTTGCCGTCCATCGGATCGTTCAGGAGGCGCTGGTCAATGTCGCTCGTCACGCCGGCCCGGTGGAGACAAACGTCAGCCTGAACCACCTTGACGACCGGGTGGTGGTGGAAGTCGACAACGCTGCGCCCACCACCGAGCGATCAGCGATCGCATCATCCGGTATCGGTATCGTCGGCCTCCGGGAGCGGGCCGAATCGATCGGAGGTAGCCTTGACGCCGGTCCGACCCTCGATGGCGGCTTTCAAGTGACTGCGACCGTGCCATACCTCCGCTCCGACTCGTGATGACCGAACGAACCATCCGAGTTGTGGTGGCCGATGATCAGGCACTGGTTCGGAGTGGGTTCGCAGCCTTGATCAAGTCGGAACCTCACCTTGACCTCGTCGGTGAGGCGGCAACAGGATCCGAAGCGGTCGATTTGGCCTTCGCCACCAGACCCCATGTCATTCTGATGGACATACGAATGCCGGAGATGGACGGCATCGAGGCGACTCGCCGAATAACGTCCGACGCCCGGCTTGACGAAACTCGGGTGTTGATACTCACCACCTTCGACCTCGACCAGTATGTCTATGACGCCCTGCGGGCCGGTGCGTCGGGTTTCCTTCTGAAGGACACTGCACCACAGCAACTTCTCGACGCCATCCTGATTCTGGCTGAAGGCGACGCGCTGATCGCCCCCACCATCACCCGACGCCTGATCAAGGAGTTCGTGGCCCGCCCCGATCCCGAAACCCAGGAACACGTTCTGGCTCCGCTCACTCCCCGGGAACGTGACGTGTTGACCGAGGTCGGCCAGGGCCACACCAACGCCGAGATTGCCGAGCGGCTCTTCATCTCGCCGCTGACGGCCAAGACTCATGTGAGTCGAGTACTGGCCAAGCTCCGTGCCCGCGACCGGGCCCAGCTTGTTGTCATCGCTTATGAAACGGGTCTGGTGACTCCTGGAACCAAGTGACCCGTTACGTGGTGGCAGCCGGGACCAGCCGGCCGGCTTTCCAGACATGGGTCAGCCGGGCGGGATCACCCCAGACGGAGCGGTCGTCCAGCGGATTGGTGTCGAAGGCGATGATGTCGGCGTCGTAGCCCTGCTTCAACTGCCCCGACAGCGGAGCCTGAGGCCCGAGGGTGTCGGGTCCGTTGGCGGTGGCGGCCTCGATTGCCTGGAGTTCGGTCATCCCGGCCTCGATCAGGTTCCGGATCTCCTCGCCGTTCTGTCCGTAGTACATGCCGCTGACGAAGATGTCACAGCCGGCGGCGATCTTCACCCCCTTGGCCACGGCGGTCTTCATGGCCTGGGTGTGATGGTCGAACACCATCTTCATTTTCTCGTAGGCGTAGGCCGGGATGGAGGCCTCGTTGGCCAGCAGCTTCTCACCCACGAACCGGGTGGGTACCAGGATGGCCCCGGTCTCCACCATGAGGTCGGCCGCCTCCTCGTCCAGGTAGGAGCCGTGTTCGATGGTGTGGCAACCGGCCCGAAGGGCAGCCATGATGCCGGGTTTGCCGTGGCAGTGGGCGGCCACGATCCGTTCGGCCCGCTCGGCCTCGGCCACGATGGCGGCCAGCTCCTCGTCGGAGAACTGCTGATGGATAGGGTGGTCGACCTCCGACATCACGCCGCCCGAGGCGCAGATCTTGATCAGCTTGGCGTTGGCCCGCAGGTTGAGCCGCACCGCCCTCAGAACCTCGGGCACCCCGTCGCACAGGATGCTGAAGTTGTGGTTGCACGCGGCTACGTGGACGAAGTCGTAATTGAGGGAATGGGCGTCGCCGTGGCCGCCGGTGGTGGACAGGATACGGCCGGCGGCATGGATGTTGGGGCCGGGAATGCGACCCTCGTCCACGGCCGGGGCCATCAGCAGGCCGAGCCCGCCCACATCCCGCACGCTGGTCACACCACCGTGCAGGGTGGCGGCCAGGTCGGCGGTGGCACGGGCCGAGGTGGTGATCGGGCTGTTGGTGGCCACCGCCTCCAGTGACAACGTGCCGGCCCCGAGCCCGATGTAGTGGGCGTGGCAGTCCCACAGTCCGGGCATGATCGTCGCCACCTCGGTGACCGTCACCTCACCGTTGGCCGAGGGCGCCTCCGACCGGGCCCCGGCAAAGGTGATCCGTCCGTTGTCGACGCAGACCATGGCCCGCTCGATCGGATCGCCCCGGCCCGGAATCAGCACCTCGGCGGCGATGTGGTGCGTGGTGGGTGCCGTGGCCAGGCTGGAGTTCATCGCTCCATCATCTCACAGCTCGCAGCACAGCACCCCGTCCACGCCGTGCCGGCGGTCTGCCGGCGCCGGCGCTGTCAATCGTGACCGGATGGGTGAGGTTTGCGAAGGTTGGCGGCTGCCTGTGTTCGGAGAGCCGAGGCTCAGGCCAGCAACTTCGCCTTCTCCGTGGCGAACTCGGCTTCGGAGATCACACCCCGGTCTCGAAGGCCGGCGAGCTTGTCCAACTCATCGGCGGCCGATGACGACGAGCCGGCGGCCTGACGGATATACGCTTGCGTGGCCTGCTCATTCTGTTGTGCCATTTCCATGTTCCTGCGAGTCATTGCGTCGCCATGGATGATGATGTACATGAGCACACCAAGCCAGGGGACGAGGATCACGAAAAGCATCCACAGCGCCTTGCTGAACCCATTGGAGTCGCTACGGAAGATGTCGGCGACAACCCCGATCACCACCCAGATCCAGGCGATCCACAAGAAAACCAGGAGAATGCTCCAGAACAGATCGAATAGTGGCACGGTTGGTCCTTTCCCTCGTTGATTGATGTTCCTTCATCGATCAACGATTCCGATATTCCTAGACTGCCGGACACGTTGCTCGGCAGGAAACGACCGCCCACCGGGGATGTGTGCGCCCATACCGCCCCCAACGGCTCGGTCGATCAGACCGGAGTGTAGCAAACCTTGTGCGCCGGTCAATGATGAACTCATTCCGAAGGCGCCCGAATGCATCGTACCCGTAGCCCTCGGGTCGTCTCACGAGCCGGTGTCGTTCCGGTCAAGCAAGGTTTTGGGCAACCGATCGCTGGCGCTCAACCCTTCAGTGGTCCATCGTCTGGCTGAGGCGGTCCTGGTCATTCTGCTGTTCAACGACGCGTCGACCGTCCGCCTGGCCGAGTTCCGGGCCGAATCCGACGCCGGGTTGGGCGAGGCAACGGGTGTCCAACCCGGCGGTCCCCTGAGAGTCAGGAGCGTCCTGAACCTTGAGAGCGGGCTTATCACTCGAAGAGTTGGGTGCCGAGGAGGGGTCGTTCATTACCGGCCATCGCGAGGTGCTCGCCACCATCAGGTTGACAGTGCTGTTCAGCGTGGTCACTCACGGCTTGAGTGGTGAAACGCTGGCCGAACGGTACGGCCGATGGTGCGCGCAACAACGGCCGTTGATCGAGACGCCCGGGTAAGCCGGACCGGTTTCCGATCCTCGGCGCGTCAGGCGATCCGCAGCACTCCGTCGCCTCGATACTTCGACGGTTTGATCAGCCGGTCGGCTCGGTCGCCTCGCCGGCAGCCGTCTCGGTTTCCTCGGCGACCGTCTCCGCATCCTCGGCGATTGTCTCCGCCGCCTCGGTGCCGATTGTCTCCGCCGCCGGGGCCGGTTCTTCCTCGTCGCCGGCCTTGCGTCCGAGTTTGACCAGGATGACGTCGCGCTGGGAGCGACCGCGTTCGGTGCCGAGTAGGTAGCCGATGGCCGCCGCCAGGAGCAAAAGCAGGGCGAGTGGAATCTTGACCCTCATGTCTTCCTTCCAAAATCCATAGTCCCTCTCAAGATGCCGACTATATCGCACATCTTCGCCACCACTAGATGAATCGTTCCAAGGGGTTCGTGCGCTGGGCGCGATCATCCACCACTTGCGTGA
>JAHEJM010000174.1 GCA_024638815.1 Acidimicrobiales bacterium
CTCGAGGGCCTGACTGATCCGTTCGGCCAGCAGCGACGCCTCATGCTCACCGGCAGCAGGAACCAGGAGCGCGAATTCGTCGCCGCCGAAGCGGGCGGCGCCATCGCCCGGGGCGAGGCAGTCCTGCATCCGAACGGCGACCTGGTGCAGGAGGTCGTCGCCGGCGTGGTGCCCCAGGGTGTCGTTGACCTCCTTGAATCGGTCGAGGTCGATCAGGAGCACGGCCGCGGCCTGGTCGTCGGCGACGATCTGATCGGCCCAAGCCTCGAAGTACGGGCGGTTCGGCAGGTTGGTCAGGAGGTCGTGGGTGGCCGCATGTTGGATCTGCACGTGGAGCTGGCCTTTACTGAGGGCCACGCCGAGCTGCTCGGTGATCTTCCGCAACCGGTTCGCGTCGTCGTCGCTGAACCGGCTGGCGGCGCCCTGGCGGTCGGCTACGACGACCAGCCCGATGGCCTCTTCGTCACCGAAGAGGGTCGTCACGAGGGCTTGACGCACCCCCTGTGATCGAAGGGCGATTGCGAGCTGGTCGGAGCCGGAGGCGGTGTCGACCCGAACGACGTCGCTGCCGGCATCGGCGAGCGGGCCAAGCTCATCGGCGGTCGCGGGAAGGGCGTCGAGCACGTCGGCATCGCCGTACTCGGTTCGGACGCTGCCGGCGCCGGTGTCCCACACGACGAGCGCAACCGACGCGGCTCGGAGCTGGTCCGCAATCTCCTTCACCGCCGTGTCGGCGATCTCGTGCAATTGCGTGGACCGCCCAACCTGGCTGCTGAAGTCGAAGACGTGGCTGAGGTCGGTGTACCGGTGCATCAGCGAGCCGTGCGAGCGCAACACAAGCCACACCATCGGCGCCGGCAGCAGGAACACCACGGCGAGCCAAGCCTCGATGAGCATCGGGATCGCAGCGGAGGAACCGAGCACCGCGCCTGGCAGATAGAAGAGGTAGCTGTGGCTCAGCTCTTTGCGGACGCGTTGCGCGGCGTCGCCCTCGAAGAACGAGATGGCGGTGGCGATGATGACGCCGGCCACCACGAGGCCGATCGTCAACGCGACGGTGAGCCACACCCACATCGCCGGGGTGGCGGCGTCACCGGGATCGAAGACGGCGCGGAAGATCGCGGCCGCGATGAGCGTCTCAGCGGTGAACGCCGTCAGGTTGAGCGTGAACTTGAACAGGGGCTGGCGGCGCCAGATGACGAGCAGGATCGCCGAGCCGACGATGCGGGCGACCACGAGGTGTAGCGGCGACAGCATCAGCAGACCGATGGCGAGCGGCAGATCGGTCGGGGAGAAGCTCACCGCCTCGTTGCGAGCCTCGACGTGGAACACGAGCGGCTCGCAGATCACGAATCCTAGCGTGACCATCACCAGCGGCCAGGGGCCCTTGTCATAGAACGGGACCGCTCCCGCCAAGACCGTTGTCAGCAGCAGGACCGTGGGCGCCAGGACCACGGCGCTGAGCACGCCCACACGCGAGCGCGGGGAGCCGAGCCATTCGCCCATCATCCCTTTCGGCGCCGCGTCCGTGGTGATCATGTCCAGCTCGCACCCGTCCACGACGCACCCGTCCACGACGCACCCGTCCACGACGAACCCGTCCACGACGAACCCGTCCACGACGAACCGGTCCACGACGAACCGGTCCACGACGAACCCGTCCACGACGAACCAGTCCACGACGCACCAGTCCACGACGAACCCGTCCACGACGCACCAGTCCAGCTGGCGCCGAGGGTGGAGGCTTCGATCCAGGCCTCGGGGTCCCAGGGGTCGCCCCAAGCGGTGATCTCGCCCTCGAGGACGACGCCGTCGATCACGACGTGCTGGGTGCCTCGGGCTGCTTCGATTGAGCCGAGCCCGGTGGAACGTTCCCAGGTTTGGGTGGCGTCGGTCGGGACCGGCGTCTTGGCGGCGGCGGTGAGGTCGATGACGCCTTGGCCTTGCAGCGCCTCGGAGTAGTTCGGGACAGGTCGGGCGGTGTTGCGAAGGAGAGCCTTGACCTGGTCGGGGGTGAGGTTGGGGCGGTGGTCGAGCAGCAAGGCGACGGCGCCTGAGGTGACGGCGGCGGCTTGACTGGTTCCTGAGCCTCGGAAGAGCTCGTCGGTGACGTGGCCCTCGGGGTGCTCGAAGTCGATCCTGGAGTTGGGCACTCGGAGGCTGTCGATGTGGGCGCCGGGGGCGACCACGTCGGGGAGGCGTCCGGTGTAGCCGTCCTCCCAGTAGTTGACCCGGCGGTCGTCCTCGTCGAGCGAGTAGTAGTCGCCGGCGCTGGCCCACTTCGGGATGGTCATGCCCCAGTCGGTGGCCTCTGAGGCCCCGACCGCAATGACGTAGGGGTCGAACGCGGGGCTGGTGAGCCCGCCGGTGGAGTCGTTCCAGCCGTCGTTGCCGGAGGCGGCGACGACGACGATGCCGTGGGCCCAGGCGTTCTCGACGGCCCGGGCGAGCGGGTCGATCCGATAGTCCTGGGTCGAGTCGGTGCCGTAGGAGAGGTTGATCACCCGGATGTCGAGGTCGCCCTCGTTGCGGTGCTCGACGACCCAGTCGATGGCGGCGATCACCTGGGACACGTCGACGGCGCCGGTGTTGTCACCGACCTTCACGCTGACAATACCGGCATCGGGGGCGACGCCGAAGAACTCATCGGGGGTGGCGGTCAGTGGATCGGCACCGGGGGTGCGGCCGGCGATGATGCCGGTCATGTGGGTGCCGTGGCCGTTCGTGTCGAGGTAGGTGGCTTCGGGCACGCCGGCCTCGAATGACAGGTCGACCATGGCGACCACCTTGTCGGCGCCGGTGAGGGCGGGAACCGGGGCGACGCCGGTGTCGATGACGGCGATGTCGATCCCCTCGCCGGTGACGCCGTTGCGCCACAGCTCGCGGGCGCCGATCTGGTCGACGACGTTGTACATCGAGCCCAGAGCCGCCGCTGGGTCATAGCCGTCGAGCGTCGTCGTGGTCGTGGTTGTGGACTTCCGGCCGTTGCCGCTGCGGGTCGTGATCGACGCGTCCTCGACGGTGCTCGTGTCGGTGGTACTGGTCTGATTCTTCTTGCCGCCCCGAGCCGCAGCTGCGGGGTTGGCGAGAAGGCCGGCGAGCAGAGCGACCACAAGCACGCCGAGGGCGAGAGATCGCTGTCCTCGGTGGTTCGTACGGGGCCCGGGTGCTGTGGTATGGGTCTTTGGTGGCATCAGGTCCTCCTCGGCGGGTGACCGTCGACGATGAGTTCGTCGTTCGATCTGCGCAGAACGCCGGTTTCGCCACTGACATCCCCGGTAGTCAGGCGACCACATTCGACCGACCGGATCTTCGTCTCGTCTACTTCTCTGTTGTCGGTATCCACAACGGCGCCGGGGAGGAGGCGCTTGAGTCGACTGCAACCAACGGATCGGTCGAAGTGAGACAAACTGCCTAGGCCAGTGGGAAGCGGGCAGGCACAGTCAGCCCAAGGGCTGGGCGGTCATGAGGACGTCGATATGGAACGCCGCAGATAGAGGGTCGGTGAGTAGCTGGTTGCGAAGTGGTCTAGCGCCAAGCGGGCACCGAAGGGACCGGAGCCGACGATCGCGGTTGGAAGAGGGCGGTGGGCCAGCGCCTCAGCCGGCCTCGCCGCTGAGACATTGTCGTCATCCGACAACACCCCGCCGCCCAGGGATGCTGGATCCTGCACTGACCTACTGTGGAACCTCGGCCCGGTTTGCTCGGCTGAGTGAGAATAGAGGAGACCACAAGGAGCAACATGAAGATCACACTCTCGGACGGGTTGGCCGTGTACCGGCGTGGCGTCGGGCCCGTGGTTCTCGTCCCTCCATACCCCCACGCATCGACCCATCGACCGATGGCTGAGAACGGACTGGCCGACATTCTGGCCGGGGCCGGATTCTCCGTAGTGTCCTTCGACCCACCCGGTGCGTACCGGTCTACACGCCCGATGCGTGGTGACATGACCGAGATGCTCGATTGCTGCGCCGAGGCCCTGGACGTCGCAGGCGTTGCTCCACCAGTGCTCGTCGTGGGCCACAGCATGAGTTCACTGTGCGCCCTCGGGCTGGCCATCGAGCAACCCGGCCTGGTGGTTTGCCTCGGACTCGTCAGCTCGTTGTCTGGTTTCCCCGCAGCCCGCCGCTGGGGCATTCCACACAACTGGAGCCCATGGCGCGATGGCGCATGGTGGCGGTGCATGGTGCTCGGCACGCGGCACATGCTCGGGTTCGGCAACCTGGCGACCTACCGGCGTCTGGACAACCTGGTGGAGGGAGCATCCGTCGTGAACCCCGCAGCGGCCGAGCCCTTCACCATCCATAGCGATGACAGGCACCGCCCGCAGCCACCTCGGGCGACATGGCTACAAACGGTCCGCAAGGTCGATTACCGCAGACGACTCAATGAGGTGAAAGTCCCCACACTCGTGATGGTCGGACGACATGATCCCCAGACACCGGTGGCGTGCGCCGAAGAACTCGTCGCCGGGATCACCAGGAGTCGCCTGACGATCTTCGAGCACAGCGGGCACGCCCCATTCATCGAAGAGCCCAAGACATTCGCCAGCGAGATCACAGCATTCCTCCGTGACCAAACGCCGTCCTGACCCGATTCTCTGCCGGCGGCCTATCTCTAACGTCCCACCGGCGACTGGACAACACCGATCTTCGGCAGACCATGCGCTCAGATTCCCTCGTCGCCGTCAGCCCAATCAAATCGATCCGCATGGGCGGATAACCGAACTGAACGACGATCTTGAGTTCAAGGAAGTCATCGGCCTCAAGGCCGGAGCAGACCCAGTCACACAAGATGTGCCATCGAAGGGCCATTGCGCTGACAACCGCCATCGAACTGCACTCACCGGGCTACCCGGTCCGATGTTACATGTAACAATGGATCGTATGCCTGCTCCAGATGAGGACACCGGCGTGAAGCGGCGGGTGCGCGAACATCGTCGTCGACTTCGCCCACAAGGCCTTCGCCCAGTTCAGATTCTGGTGCCAGACGTTCGATCACCGGAGTTTCAGCGCGAGGCCTACCACCAGTCTGCTGCAGTCGCCGCGAGCACGCCGTCGACGATCAAGCGTTCATCGACGCCATCAGCATGGACGGCGATTGAGGCGCGGCGAGATCTGGACTGCTTCGGCCGGCACTGGATACGCCGGAAAGCGACGGCCTGTGGTCATTGCCCAAAACGATCGTTTCGACGCAACAGACTGAGGCCCCGCTGTCCAGACTCCGAATCGACCCGGACGAGGCCGCGCCACGCCTGACGCAAGGGCTTCACCTTCGTGCGTGCCCGGTCGATTCAGTTCTGGAGCAAGGCTGGGGTACGTCAGCGCCCGCCCTTGCTAGTCGAAGTGGATTATGCCGGTGTAGTCCAGGTTGAAGCTGGGACCGGTCCATTCCCCGTTCCCGTGGAGTTGCGCCAGTTCGCCGGTGCCACCGAGAATCACCCACTTGCCGTACCAGATTGCCCCGCTCGGGTCGCAGGTAGTGGAGTCCTGCTTGCCCGTGGCCTTCATGGTCATGCCACCGACACGCCCATCCACCTCTCCGGTGAAGTTGATCGTGAGCTTGCCAAAGTTCGTGACGGATTCGGGGCCCTTCTGGTGGCACACGACGACGAACTCGTCGCTGGACGTACCGGCAAAGCTCCCGGTGAACGTCGAGTTTGATGTGCTGTGAATGAAGGTGGTGTTGCCGGCTGTCCGGAACGTGAGCCCGTCCAGGTCAACCACGTAGGTCCACTCGCCTGAGGCCTCAGCGGTATCAGTAGTAGTCGTTTCATCGTCGAGTTCCTTACGTCCAGATGCCGTAGGCGACCATGACCGGCTCGGCGTTCGAGCCGTCGTGATATTTGAAATGCGACCCATCCAGAAACAGGTAGTCCAACACGATCCCCGACAGGTCCCGGCGCGACCAGGCGGCGAACTCGGCCTTCAACGCCTCACAGATTCGTGACACCGTGGACTTCGACAGAGCAGCCTCGGGACCGAGCGCTTCGGCCAGGAGGGCTTCGATGTCCCGGTCGGAGAGGCCTCTGACCCACCCCGAGATCACCAAGGCCTCGAGTGGGGCGGACCGGACCACCCCCTTGCCCAACAACTGCGAAGCATAGGTCTCGGTCGTGTTCCGCAGCTTTGGTCGTTTCAGGTTGATCGGCCCGGCAGTGGTCTTGATCGTCACATCCGAATGGCCGTTGCGTTGCCCGTCACGGACACGGTCACCCCGGTTGTTCCAGTCCCTGCCCAGCCAGATGGTCACCTCGTCCTCCAGGACCTGCTGCAACACCAGGCGGACCGAGTGGCGCATCAGCTCCTCCAAACATTCCTCGATCGGGCGGCCCGTGGAGAATGTGGCGTCTATGTCAGCGCGGATGGTCTCGATCGGCGATACTCGTTTTGGCATGGCGTAGGGTTCTCCTTCATGAATTGGTCTTCTTGAAGGAACCTACGCCAGGCCACCTATTACACCGCGGATGGGACGGCACCCTCAGGCCTATCCTGACGGTTCTCAGCGCTCGGGTGATGCCGATATGCGGGTCTGAGGTCGCCCCGGGTACCGGCGTTCTGGGCCGGACCAACCGTCCGGTAATGAGACCACGCGGGGTGCAATGAGAGGTTTCAGGTCGACGACCGCCTGGTCGTCACGCTCGGTGGCCAGGGCCCGTATCGGGGTGTGTTCCCGCGCACGGGATAAGTGCCGTCCTCGGGTGATCGTCGGTGGTTGGTGGGGTACATTATCGACCGGGGTGACCGATGCCCGTTGGCGCCACTGTCGGCCTCGCCCGAGCGCGTCCGAGATTGCCGGCTTTGGGTTGGTCGGCGAGCGTGTTGTGAGCGTCAACGGTCCCGGTAGACGTCGCGGCGGTGGCCGACGCGCACTACCTGAA
>JAHEJM010000063.1:0-4311 GCA_024638815.1 Acidimicrobiales bacterium
TCGATTGCCACACCGTTGCTCCCGCCGTCTCGGCCAGCTCCACCAGGGCAGCGTCGAGCTCGGTTCGCCGGGCCACGGCGGCGTACAGGCCGGATGAACGGGGCAGTGGGAACACCCGCCGCCGGCCCGCCGGGCTGGTGATGACAACGTCGTCCACGGTCTTCCAGCTCGGCACGCGGGAAGGATCGAGACCCAGCGACTCCAGATGACGCAGCGCATTGGCCGTCAGCCCGTCACCACAGCACTTGTCCCGAGGGAACCGGGCCTTGTCCACGACCAACACGTCTAGACCGGCTCGAGCAGCGGTGATGGCCGCTGCCGTACCCGCCGGTCCGGCTCCGACTATGAGTAGGTCGGTCTTCACGCTAGGGGGTTTTGGATCCACGCTTCCTGCCACGGTAGCGGACCGTCGCGGCGTATCCTAGCTCGGCGTTCGGCACTAGCCCTCGGCGTCGCCCCCATCGCCGGAACCGTTACCTCCGCCGGCCGATGAATCGTCGGCCGGCGGGTCCTCGGCCGGTGGGTCCTCGGGCGGCGGGTCCTCGGCCGGTGGGCTCTCGGGCGGCGGGTCGTCCGCAGGTGGGGGCTCGGCGGTCTGGTTCGAGGTTTGTTCCGTCAGTTCCGGCCGGGTCGAGTTTCCGTTGCAGTCGAGACCTTCGCCCGGTCGGTAGACGGCGAAGACCGAGTCCTCAACGGTGGTGCCGTCGGGGAAGGTGATGAGGCGGGGGGTGATGTCGATTCGGCACTGGCGGTCCGAGGAACGGCGCCGCGGCAGATCGACCACGTCGAGATGCTTGGTGGAGTACATGGTGATCGTTATCGAGGTCTCCGTGTAGGAGTTCCAGAGGAGAATGCCGTAGTCGGTCGTGTTCTTGATCTTGAGATCGGGTCTGGGCCAGGAGATCGTGGCCTCCCGTCCTCGGGGGTAGCGGGAGATGTACAGTGAGTGCGACTGGTATTCCACAAACTCCATGCCGGCGTAGAAGGCGGCGTTGAAAAGGGTGGTTGCATACTGGCTGATACCGCCCCCGACCTGGGGTTCCAGCACGCCAAGATTGATGGCGCCGTCGGCCACGAACCCGTTCTCCCGGGTGCGGCGACCGACGAAGCCGTTGAGGGAGAACGTCTCGCCCGGTCTGATGATGGCCCCCCTGGTCAGATCGGCGATGCGATGGATGTTTGTGACCCGATTCTGGCAGCAGGAGTGGTTGGTGGTGAAGGTACTGACCTGCTCGATGATGCCCAGGGACTCCAGCTCCGCCACACCCTCGTCGGCATCGACGAGCTCCGGTTCGAGCACCGCCACCGGCAGCCCGGCATCCTCGTCGTCGTCGGTGTCATCCGACTCCCCGTCGTCGGCCCCGACCACGTTGGCCGGCCCGTCCTCGAGAGCCTGACGTATCCGGGCGAACGACTCCTCGTCGCAGCACACGACCGTCTCGGCGGCGGGAACGATGATCGGTTTCTCATCGACCACGTTGAAGCGGGCCTGCTGGTCGTCGCTGCCGAGCGTGGGGAACAGGGGCTTGAGATCGTCGAGCACCCGCTCGGTGGCGAACGACCAGGTCGGGTCGCTCTCCACTTTGAGGACCACCCACGACTTCAGTGTTGCGGGATCAACCGTGGCCGAGTCGTCCAGAACCTGAAAGCGAAGGGCCGTGGCGGTCAGCGAGTTGACCTCATCGGCGATGGTTCGCACCGCCGTCTCATCGATGGTGGGCTCGGCCACGACCGACTGCATCGACACCCGGTAGGGCTCGCCCCGATCCAGGGCGTCGGGGAGCAGGCCAACCAGCTCCCGAGGATTCACGGCTCTACCCGGCTCGCCCGGTGTGACCACCATCTGCTCGCCTTGGAGCAGGAGTTCCGGCTCCCTGGGTTGATCGAGGCGTGGTGCCACCAGTTCCTCGGCGGCCGTGACCGTGCGGTCGGCATCGATCGTGTACTGCTCTTCTATGACCTCGGTACCGAAGAACGATCCGACCCAGGTCACCGGTCGAAATGGGAAGAAGCCGATTCGGCCATGGTCGAGTGCCTCGTTGGTGATGGCATCGGCATCGAGGGTCGCACCGGCGGTCACTGGATCGGTGCCTACGGTCACGTCACCGACCGAAATCTCCAGCGATCGCTCGGCCAGCACCCCGTTCTGTCGTTCGACCACCTCGCCCACGGCGGAACGGCTCATTCCCTGCAGGGCTGTGTCGGCGAACTCGATTCCCCGCATCACCTCGCCCTGATGCCGGAACAGATCGATGGACCAGGCCGCCACCAGGATGGCATACAGCCCGAGGACGGCCAGTACGGCAGCCTTCAGAACCGATGCGCCTTTCACCCCACCGGGGGCGGTGGCACCGACGCCTGCCCCCGGCCGACCGGTGATGACGGTGGAAACTTCGCCGGCGGGCATGATCACGGTGGCGTCGACCGGGCGGTCCATGACCTGGGTCGCCTCATCACCGCCGTCGTGGCTGCCGGCGGTGAAGGAATCGCCGCCGGTGCCCCCGCCGAGCTCACCGATTGTGCCGTCGGGACCGGGTGCCGACGGGTCGACGGTCTCGGCGAAGACGGAACGTCCATCAACGGAGCGACCGGCAATGGTGACGCCGTCAACGGCGCCGCCAACACCATTCACGGTCGAACCATCGGTGTCGATGGTGGGGCCGTGGTTCGCCTCGCTGTCAATCAGGCCATACGGGCCGCCGTCACTCGAGGACGGGCCGGCCGGGTGACCGGCGACCGGTGCGCTCTCGACCGGATCAGCCTCCACTGAGGCTCGGTCGACCGCTTCACTTTCCGTGGTGGTGGGGGTTCGAATATCACTATCGGTGGTTGAGTCGGGATCATCGTGGCCGGACGGGCCCAGCAGCTCGTCCAGTAGCGCTTGTATGGAGTCGGAGCCCGACTCGTCGCCTGTGTTGCCTGCATTAGTCACCGTCCTCCATTCTGCCATGATCGAGAGCTCGAACGTCGGAACCCCGCCGGCCGGTGGAGACCGTTGGCTCGAACGGGTGTCGGGACGGGGTTTGCCCTGGTCGCCGTGGCCCGACTAGGTTCGCTCGATGATGGTAGAACGGGGTGAGGTCCATGACGAAGCTGTGTGACGGTCGAGTGGTCATCATCACCGGCGCCGGCCGGGGAATCGGGCGGGAGCACGCCGTGATGTTGGCCGAGCACGGGGCGAAGGTGGTGGTCAACGATCTCGGCGGTGAAGTCGATGGTAGTGGCGGTGATCCGTCGACGGCACAGCAGGTGGTCGACGAGATTCGCTCCAGGGGGGGTGAGGCCATCGTCAACGGCGACGATGTGTCCAGCTGGGACGGGTCCAAGCGAATGGTCGACATGGCCATCGAGACCTTCGGCGGGCTGGATGCCGTCATCAACAATGCCGGCATCCTCCGTGACCGGATGTTGGCCAACATGACCGAGGACGAGTGGGATGCCGTGATCCGGGTCCATCTCAAAGGCACCTTCGCCCCGTCCCGTCACGCCGCCGCCTACTGGCGGGAACGGGCCAACGCGGGTGAATCCAATGATGCTCGCATTATCAACACCAGCTCCGTGTCCGGGATCTACGGCAATCCGGGGCAGACCAACTACGGCGCAGCCAAGGCCGGCATCGCCGCCTTCACCATCATCGCCGCCCAGGAACTGCATCGGTACGGGGTGACGGTCAACGCCGTGGCCCCGGCCGCTCTGACCAGGATGACGGAGAATCTGGGCATGGGCCGGGGCTCGGAGGAGGAGCGGACCCAGATGCACCCGCGGTGGGTCTCACCCATCGTGGTGTGGCTGGCCAGTCCCGAATCGGCGCCGGTCACCGGTCGAGTGTTCGAAGCCAGTGGTCGGGTACTGGCCGTGGCCAATCAGTGGCATCGGGGCCCACAGGTCGACCCGGTCGACGATCCGACCGAGGTCGGCCCGCTGGTCAGGAAGCTCATGAGTGAGGCGCGGCCCAACAGTGACATGAACGGCGCTCCGGTGACCGGCCCGGGCCGGCCCGCTCCGTACTGATCGCCGGGTTCGAACTGACCCGGGGTCGACCACCCGTGCGCCACCAGCCACCTGAAACGACCGTCAGACGAGTGTGAGAAAGGACCTCCCAAGTGCCCGTCAATCCTGATGCCGCCGGAACCAAGGGCGAACCCAGGCGGTTCTCCTGGACGTCCGATGACTGTCTGCTGTATGCCCTCGGGATCGGGGCCGGCACCATCGACCCTGTCGGCTTCGAGCTGGAGTTCACCACCGAGAACACGGCCGGTGTCGCTCAGAGGGTGTTCCCGACTTTTGTGGTCATGGCCGGGTTCAAGGCCA
>JAHEJM010000063.1:4411-24276 GCA_024638815.1 Acidimicrobiales bacterium
GTCGACAACGGGATCTTCAGCCGACGCTGAGGCTCAGAACAGCTTCTGTTGGGGGCGCTCGATGCCCCGAAGTTCGTCGTAGTCGATTTCGACACAGACGATGTCCCGATCCCGGGCCAGGGTCTTGGCCTGGGGCTTGATCTCCTGGGCGACGAACATGCCCTGGACGGGGGCCAGGTCGGGCTGGCGGTTGAGGAAGTCGAGGTAGCGGGTGAGTTGCTCCACGCCGTCGATCTCCCCCCGGCGTTTGACCTCGACGGCGGTAACCCGGTCGTCACCGTCCCGGCACAGCAGATCGACCGGGCCGATCTCGGTCGGGTACTCCCTGCGAATCAGCCGCATGCCCGGCCTCAGGTGCTCGGGATCGGTGGCCAGCAACTCCTGAAGGTGGGCTTCAACCCCGTCCTTCCGGAGCCCGGGGTCGACGCCAAGCTCATGGCTGGAATCGCTGATCAGCCGGTGGATGGTGATGATCAGGGCTTCGCCCTTGCCGTTGCTCACCACCCATTGAGCGCCACTCTCGACCAGTGTGTTGGGGGCCGTCATCCAGTTCATGGGCTTGTAGGCTCCGCCGTCGGAGTGGACCGCCACACATCCGTCGGCCTTGACCATGATCAGGCGGACGGCTCGGGGGAGGTGGGCGGTCAGTCGCCCGTCGTAGTCGACGGTACATTCGGCGATCACCAAGCGCACAGGGGTTGTCTATCGCCTTGTGATCCCGGAGCCAACGGGGATGCCGGGATGTCACCGAGCCCCGACATCGCCGGCCGGCAGTCGAAGCGGCGCTAGTCGGTTCGCCGACCGGCCAGGCGCCTGCTGATCAGCTCCCGGCGCTGGCGCAGTTCGGCGTAGCTGAGTTGGCTGGTGGTCGATGGGTCGACACCGAAACCGGCCTTGACCCCGTCGAGATCGAGATCCCAGCCCTGCTGGGCCATGCCGAGCTGAGAGGCGATGGTGGCCCCGTGGGTGGTGGCGAAATGAGTGGCCACCTCGGTGATGGCGGCGAACAGATCGAGTTCGGGCGCCAGTGTGGCCGTGGCCCCGTCAATGAAGATCATGTTCTTCACATAGAGCATGAGTGACTTCGGCATGCGGGCCCCGTAGGCCAGCAGGGCCTTGATGATGCGCTGCAGCTCGGCCACCAGTTCCTCCGGTGTCAGCTGAGTCGGATCGATGGGTGGTCCGTCCAGGCCGAGGTCGACTATAACGGCATCGATGTCGGTATCGGGCGGCAGGGCTCCGAGGTCTCGCAACGCCTCGACCTGGCCGGGCACGTTGTTTGATGTGGCCGACATCATCATGCGGAGGAAGGCGATGCGTTCGCGCTCGCTGAGTCGGCCGGTAATACCGAAGTCCAACAGCGCAGTTCGGCCGTCGTTCATGATGTAGAGATTTCCACCGTGGAGATCACCATGGAACACGCCGTAGAGGAAGACGCCCTCCAGGAACCCGATCATGCCGGTCTTGATCACCTGATGGGTGTCGACGCCGGCTGCCTTCATGCCCTCGACGTCGTCGAAGTTGAAGCCCTCCAGCTCCTCCATGACCAGTATCCGCCGGGTCACGTAGTCGGGATGGGGGCGGGGAATGACGAAGTTGCGCTGCTCCAGGTCGGCGAAGACCCGGGCCACATCGAGCATGTTGGCCGCCTCGAGCCGGAAGTCGAGTTCCTCGATGATGGTCTCGGCGAACAGTTCGACCAGGGCCGGAGGGTTGGCCAGGGCCGACACCGGGATACGGCCGACCAGGAAGGGGGCCAGCCAGCTCAGCACCTTGAGGTCTCGCCGCACCACCACGTCGATACCGGGGCGCTGGACCTTCACCACCACCGGCTGGCCGGTGGTCAAGGTCGCTCGGTGGACCTGAGCGATCGAGGCGGCGGCAATGGGCGTGGGCTCGAACGAGGCGAAGACGTCCGACAGCGGGGCCTTGAGTTCCCGCTCGACCGTCTCCACCACCTGGCTGAAGGGCACTGCGGGCACTTGATCCCGACATTTCCTGCACTCGGCCACCAGCTCCGGCGGGAACACCCCTTCACCGGCCGAGATGATCTGGGCCAACTTGATGTAGGTCGGTCCGAGATGTTCGGCCGCCATGCGGATGCGGTGGGAAAGCCCGAGACGTGACCGCGGCGTCCCCGCCTCCTTGAGCTTCCACAGCCCGATGGCCCGTCCCAGTGCCGACACCACGGTGGCGGCTCGTCGTAGGGGGGGAATACGGGGCGGGCGGGTCAGCTCGGGAAGCTGTCGTCTTTGGTGGGAACGAAGGACGTCGACGGTGCGGAGCCAGCTCGGCGTGACTCCGGCCATGGACCACGGCGGATTGTCGGAAAACGAACCGAGCCGGAGATCGTCGGCTTCCACACCGACGGGCGACATCGGCGTCGACGGGATTGGCGATTGACGGTCGGGGGTCTCGGATACGGCGGTCGACGAGGCTGTGGTGTTGGTGCGGTTGGCTGCGATGGCGTTCATGCTCACGTTGATTCTACGAGCAGCGGAGCCGTGTGGATCCGCCGAGTCGGTGATCGTGGTACTACCCCCGGCACGTGCCGTTCAATCCGCTCTGTTCAGAATTCGGGCTCCCGCTTGTCGATCAGAGCCTCGACACCATGTCGATAGTCGGCACTGCCCATCATGACGGCCAGCCGTCGACGGGACTCTTCGACCGAGGATGCGATGGCCCTGGTCTGATCGAGGTAGACCATGTGGCGGGTGGCGGCCAGAGCAGCGGCCGAGTTCGTGGACGCCAGCGAATGAGCGAAGGCAAGCGTGTGTTCGAGCAGTTCATCGGCGGCAACGAGTTGGCTTACCAGCCCCAGTTCGTGGGCTTCGTCGGTCAGGAAACGGCGGGACGTCATCAGGAGTTCCATGGCCCGGCTCAGACCGATTTGGCGGGGCAGTAGCCACGACAGCCCGTACTCGGGGGGAAGGGCCAGCCGGCCGTGGGCCGTGGTCAGGGCGGCTCCGGGCACGGCGAATCGGAGGTCGGCGAAACAAGCCAGCGCCAGCCCGATACCGGCTGCCGCACCGTTGATGGCGGCGATGACCGGCTTGGTCAGGGCGAAATGATAGGCGAACTCGCCGTCGAAGTCGGGACTGACGGCGGAGGCCAGCTCCGACAGTGGCGCCGCCTTGTCGTCTGCGTCGGTCAGGCCGTCGTCATAGCCACCCCGCCGTCCATGGTCGCTCAGGGCCTCCGCGTCGCCACCGACACAGAACGCCCGCCCCTCCCCGGTGACCACGATGGTTCTGACGCCCGGGTTGCGCTCGGCCCGAACCAGACAATGCTTGTATTCGGCGTGCATTCGTCCGGTCCAGGCATTGCCCCGTTCGGGACGATGCAGGGTGATGACGGCGCTGCGATCCGTGATGCGGTACCGGGTCGAATGGAGATCCACGTCTCGGTCTCGCCGTTACACGGTGCCGGCCAGGATGTCGAGGCAAGGCTCAGCCCACTCTCGGCGACAGATCAGAAGATCGGGCAGATAGGGATCGGGATTGTTGTAGGTCATCGGCGATCCGTCGAGGCGGGAGCAATGGAGACCGGCTGCCTTGGCCACGGCCACCGGTGCACAGTTGTCCCACTCATATTGACCACCGGAATGGGCGTAGATATCGGCCTGACCACGGACCACGGCCATGGCCTTGGCGCCGGCCGAACCCATCTCGATGTAGTGGGCGCCAAGCTTGCGGGCCAGCATTTGGGCCGCCGGTGGCCGTCGGGTCCTACTGACGATCACGCGGGGTGGGCCGTCGACGGGGTCGGGTAGTGTGGCCGGCGGTTGGGTACCCAGGGTGAGTTCCTCGGCCGGCAGCGCAACCGCACCGGCCACCGGTTCGCCGTTGATCACCAGTGCAATGTGCACCGCCCAGTCGATACGCGGTGGTTCGGCGAACTCCCGGGTACCGTCCAGCGGATCGACGATCCAGACTCGTTCAGCCGACAGTCGATCGCGCCGGTCGGCGCCCTCCTCGGACAGCACTGCGTCTTCGGGCCGGGTGGCGGCCAGTGCTTCGACGATGAACCGATGAGCCGCCATATCGCCGGCGTCCTTGAGCGACCAGTGATCGACACCCCGCTCCAGCAAGGTCCGGCGAACGTCGGTCAGCAGCGCGCCGGTGCGAGTGGCGATTTCGGTTGCCAACCGATGATCGTCGAGTGCGGGATCGATGGCGGTCTCGGGCGGGTCGACAGAAGACACAGGGGCCACCTTAGCGGTTCGACCCGGCCCTCCTGATCACGAGGGGTCCGCCTGGATCCGCTGTCCTTGCGCCCGGTGACCACCTCTTGGATTCGCTACTTCTTCGTGGCCTCGCCGTGGGGACTGCCGGCGTCGGTGTAGCACTCCTCGTGGTACTGCTCGACCCTGTCCCACACCCCGTCGACGTAGACGTTGCAAATCACTTGAAGGTCACGATGACGGGCCCGGAACTTGACCCGCTCCTGACAGTGCGGGCATTCGGCCGTGCTGCCCGCCTCGATAAGGCGGAGCACGGCTCGGCTCTCCCACACCAGCGGTGACTCGGCGGCTCGTGTCGGGGCCGACCCGGACGGTCGGGATGATGACGCGGGCTTGGTGTCGGTTCCGGAAGCTGAGCGCGAAGCCATGGGGTTCCATCGGCGCCCTCGGCTCGGAGATGAGCCGGACCGGCGGGGTGCTTCGGGCTTCGCCCGATCGGGGTCAGGTCCTGGTCAGTGGCTTGTAGGTGACCCGGGTTGGTATGGCCTCCTCGCCGAATTCCCGCAGGCGGAACTCCTCGTAGTCGGAGAAGTTGCCCTCGAACCAGCGAACCTGAGAATTTCCCTCGAAGGAGAGGATGTGGGTGGCGATGCGGTCCAGGAACCAGCGGTCGTGGCTGATGACCACGGCACAGCCGGCGAATCGCTCGAGCCCATCCTCGAGGGCCCGCAGGGTGTCGACGTCGAGATCATTGGTCGGCTCGTCGAGGAAGAGCACGTTGCCGCCCTGTTTGAGCACCCGGGCCAGGTGAACCCGATTCCGCTCACCGCCTGACAGCACCGACACCTTCTTCTGCTGGTCCGAGCCCCTGAAGTTGAACGAGGCCACGTAGGCCCGACCGTTGACCTCCCGACCGCCGACGTCGAGCATATCCTTGCCTTCGGTGATGGCCTTGTACACCGTGTCGTCGTCGTTCAACACATCCCGGGACTGGTCGACGTAGGCCAGCTCCACCGTGGAGCCGACCTCGACCTTGCCGGAGTCGGCCTGCTCGCCTTCACCGGTTGCTGCCGCGATCAACATCTTGAACAGAGTGGTCTTGCCGGCGCCGTTGCCACCGATCACGCCGACGATGCCGGCCGGCGGCAGCGAGAACGAGAGATCCTCGATCAGGAGTTTGTGGCCGAATCCCTTGGACAGGTGCTCGACTTCGAAGACCTGATCGCCCAGCCGGGGCCCGGGTGGGATGTGGATCTGAACCTTCTCGTCGGCCGGGTTGTAGGCCTCGGCCTCGGCCCGCAGGCTTTCGTAGGCGCTGAGGCGGGCCTTGCCCTTGGCCTGCCGAGCTTTGGGGGCCATGCGCACCCATTCCAGCTCCCGGGCCAGGGTGCGCTGGCGAGCATCCTGCTCCCCCTTCTCCCGGGCCAGCCGGGCCTGCTTCTGCTCCAGCCAGCTCGAGTAGTTGCCCTCGAACGGGATGCCCCTACCCCGATCCAGTTCCAGTATCCAGCCGGCGACATTGTCAAGGAAGTATCGATCGTGGGTAACCGCCACCACGGTGCCCGGGTAGTCCTTGAGATGGCGTTCCAACCAGGCCACCGATTCGGCGTCGAGATGGTTGGTGGGCTCGTCCAGGAGGAGTAGATCGGGCTTGGAGATCAGCAGGCGGCACAGGGCCACCCGTCGCCGCTCACCACCGGACAGATTCTCCACGCCGCTGTCACCGGGGGGCAGCCGCAGCGCCTCCATGGCGATGTCGAGGGTGCGCTGAAGGTCCCACGCCCCGGCCGCCTCCATCTTGTCCTCGAGTTCGGCCTGACGGGCACCGAGCTTCTCATAGTCGGCATCAGGATCGGCCCAACCGGCCAGTACCGCTTCGTAGGCGGCGAGAAGCTGCACCGCCTCACCCGCTCCATCCATCACGTTTCCCCGGACATCCTTGTCCGGATCCAACTTCGGCTCCTGATGCAGGTAGCCGGCGGTGAAGCCCTGTGTGAGGCGGGCCTCACCGGTATAGCCATCATCGATCCCGGCCATGATCCGCAGGAGCGACGACTTGCCGGCGCCGTTGGAGCCCAGCACCCCGATCTTGGCTCCGGGATAGAAGGCCAGGGTGATGTTCTCCAGCACCTGGCGATCGGGCGGGTGGAAGCGTCCCACCTTGTGCATGGTGTAGATGAACTGCGCCGACATGGGTGAGAGGCTATCGCCGACGCGGTCCTCGACGCGACGATGGGGCCGGGAGATCATCGTCTCACGACCCCATCGTCGGATGATCGGGACCTCGGCCCCGACCGCAGTCAGTTCTTCTTCGACGACTTCCTGGTGGCCTTCTTCGTCGCTTTCTTGGCGCTGCGTGCCGGTGCTTTCTTGGCCGGTGCCTTCCTGGATGCGGCTCGGCTGGCTCGACTCGAAGCAGTGGCCTTGGCCGGTGCTTTCTTGGTGGCCTTCTTGGCCGGTGTCTTCTTGGCCGGTGCTTTCTTGGCGCTGCGTGCGGGCGCCTTCTTGGCTGGTGCCTTCTTTGTCGCCTTCTTGGTGGCTTTCTTGGCTGGTGTCTTCTTGGCCGGTGCTTTCTTGGCGCTGCGTGCGGGCGCCTTCTTGGCTGGTGTCCTCTTGGCCGGTGCTTTCTTGGTGGCCTTCTTCGTCGCTTTCTTGGCGCTGCGTGCGGGCGCCTTCTTGGCTGGTGCTTTCTTGGCCGGTGCTTTCTTGGTGGCCTTCTTCGTCGCTTTCTTGGCGCTGCGTGCGGGCGCCTTCTTGGCTGGTGCCTTTTTTGTCGCCTTCTTGGCGGCGGTTGTCTTGCGCGATGGTGAGGCCACGGTGGTCTCGCTCCTTGTGGATTTGCTGTCTCGGGCTGAACCGTCGGCGTCGGACGAGGTCTTGTTAGAGCTTCGGCTCCGTTTCCTCCTGCGTCCGCTGGCAGCCGTCGGGTCATCGTCATCGATCACCTTGATCAATGACACGTTTACTCCACGACGATCGGAGTCGAGGGAGTCGATTCTGGCAATGACCTGCTGTCCTAGGCTGACGACATCCCTAGCCCGGTTTGGGGTGGGGTCACCCATTGCCTTGCACGGCAGATAGCACAACGCAGAACCGCTGCGAAGATAGCAGCCGTGCGACGAGTAACTGTCGACCACTCCCTCGATTTCGTCGCCGATCGAGTTCTTGGACACAAAACGCACGAAGTCATGTGGAGTGTTCAGCTCCTCCACATCTTTTGACGAATCGCCGTTGCCCGACCTGCTGGACGGCGCAGCTTCTGCTGACGGCTTGCCGTCCGACTGCCCCTTTTCCGCATCCCTTTTGTCGGAGGCCCTTTTGTCGGAGGCCCTTTTGTCGGACGCCCTCTTGTCTGACGCCCTCTTGTCTGACGCCCTCTTGTCTGACGCCCTCTTGTCTGACGCCCTCTTGTCTGACCCCCTCGTGGCCAGTGCCTCCTCGGTTGCCGACTTCTCCGTTGCCGACTTGCCGGCTGTCGACTCCTCGGGTGCAGTCTTGGTGGCCTTGCCTCTCCTGGCCGTTCCCTTCTTGGCTGCGCCCTTTTCCTTGCTGCTGCTGGCCGTCGCCTTCTCGCTCGACTTTCCCGGCGATCGGCGCCGACTCTCTTTGGCGTCCCGGGATGCCCGACGACTGGTCGGCCCTCGAACCGGCACGCGTTCGACGAAAATCCATCCCACGCCTTCGACCGGTTTGGCCCCGATCAGGCGGCCTTCCTCGAACAGCCACGGGTGATCGCCGTGGAACTCCTGGAACGAGTCGTTGGACAGGACCAGGGCATCGGCCTTCTCCGCCACCTGGAGGATGAAGGCGTCGCCGCGACCCACGGCTCCGGCCGGCGGCACGATGACCTCGCCGGCGTCCACCGCTGCTTCGAACATTGTTGACTCGGACTTGTCGATTCGGTGGGCGAAGGTTGCGTCGACGATCACCGTGACCTGCCGGTCCGGGTGTTCGGCGATGTAGGCTCTCACCGCTTCATCGAGTTGGACGAGGCTGGGCAGTGAGCGACCCTCGGTCGCAATGTTCGATCCATCGACCACAACGTGTCGATTTCGGCTTGCCATGACATGCATAGTCAATCACGATGGTGACGGAAACCGAACGATGGTACGGGAAAAACCTTCGGCTCGAACGGGGCCGTTACCATCGTGGTCCATGGCTGTGTCATCGGACGCCTTGTCATTTCCCGATCACTCGGGCCGGGCAACTCGGGCGTCAACCATTCGTGCCGTTTTCTTCGATTTCGGTGGCGTCATCACCACCAGCCCGTTCCACGCCTTCGCTCGCTACGAACAGGACCACGGACTTCCCACCGGCTTCATCCGTCTGGTCAATTCGACCAACCCCGACAACAATGCGTGGGCCCGGTTCGAACGACGTGAGGTCGACATCGAAGGCTTCGTGGCGTTGTTCGAAGTCGAGGCCCGCAACCTCGGTCACGACGTCGATGGTCGAGCCGTGCTCGATCTGGTTGCCGGTGAAGTCCGTCCCGCCATGATCGAGGCGATCGATCGCATCAAGGCCGCCGGCCTGGTCACGGCGTGCCTCACCAACAACTTCGTGCCGATTGACGTCGACGGTTCCGAGCGGCACGAGCCGCAGCGGGGGGAGGAATCGAGATGGCGACAGGCGGCCCGGGCCATGAGCCGGTTCGACCACGTCATCCAATCGTCGGTCATCGGCGTTCGAAAACCCGAGGTCGGCTTCTATCGGGTGGCGCTCGATACCGCCGGGGTCGACCCGACCGGGACGGTCTTTCTCGACGACCTGGGCGTGAACCTCAAGCCGGCCAAAGCCATGGGCATGACGACCATCAAGGTCACCGACCCCGAAGCCGCCCTGCGCGAACTGGAGAACGTGCTCGGGCTGTCGTTGACCGGATAGCCGAGCCCACCTCACCGACCGACGCCGGATCACGGATGTCTCGACCGGAACGCCGTCGTCGGCCACCGGAGCCGTTTAGGACGGCATTCCGCCGAAGGCACGATCGATGAGCTGGGCCTGCTCCTGACGGTGAATCACCATGGAGCCTGTCGCCGGGCTACCCGACTCGGGGCGGCTGACCCGGCGGATGCGATGGGTTTCCCCGTGGGCCTCGTACAGCCGGCCCTTCACCGAGTTCCAGGCACCCATATTCTCCGGTTCCTCCTGTAGCCAGACGATCTCCCGGGCATTGAAGTATCGCTCCACGGTCTGGGCAACCCGCTTGAACGGCCAGGGATAGAGCTGCTCGACTCGGACGATGGCCACCGAATCCAGATTACTCTTGTTCCCCTGATCGAGGGCTTCGACCGCCACCTTGCCGGTGGCGAAAATCACCCGTGACACCGCTTTGGGGTCCTTGACCCGGTTGTCGTCCAGCACTTCCTCGAACGAGCCTCGGGTCAGCGCCTCGATGGGGGAGCGGGTGGACTTGGCCCGCAGCAGCGACTTCGGCGTGAACACCACCAGGGGTCGGGCATTGGTCCGCACTTTTTGGCGCCGCAACAGATGGAAGAACTGGGCCGCAGTGGTCACGTTGGCCACCTGCATGTTGTCCTCGGCACACAGCAACAGGAAGCGTTCCAGTCGACCGGAGGAATGCTCGGGCCCCTGGCCCTCGTAGCCGTGGGGAAGCAGCATGACCAAGCTGACCGTCTGGTTCCACTTGTCCTCGGCCGCCACAAGGAACTGGTCGATGATGATCTGGGCCCCATTCACGAAGTCGCCGAACTGGGCCTCCCACACCACCAGGGCGTGGGGATTTGCCACCGAGTACCCGTACTCGAAACCAAGGCCGGCGTACTCCGACAACGTGGAGTCGTAGACCCAGAAGTGGGTACCGGGGGCGGCGGCCCGGGCCAGCGGCGTGTGCTCGGCACCGGTCCGGTAGTCGTGGAGGGTGGCGTGGCGGTGGGCGAACGTGCCCCGGCGGGAATCCTGGCCGGCGAGGCGGACCGAGATGCCTTCGTTGACGAGGGTGCCGTAGGCGAAGGCCTCACCAAGAGCCCAGTCGACCTCACCCTCTTCGAACATCTTGTCTCTGGCCTCGAGTTGCCTGGCCAGTTTGGGATGGACGGTGAAGCCTTCGGGGGTCTCCGACATCGACCGATAGATGTCGATCAGCTTCTCCCTGGACACCCCGGTCTCGACGTGGGGCAGCACCCCGGCGGCGGGAGGGGCCGGTCGAGCCTGGATCTCCTCGGCCGGGGCCGAACCCCTGGTCTGGTCCAGGGCGTCCTGGAGCACCAGCTGGAAGTAGTCGAGCGCCTCCTCGGCCTCGGCCACCGAGATGTCACCCCGATCGATCAGGGCCTGGGTATAGAGGGTTCGCACCGAGGGTCGGTCGGCGATCTTGCGGTACATGATGGGCTGGGTGTAGCTCGGATCGTCACCCTCGTTGTGGCCGAACCGGCGATAGCCGATCATGTCGATCACCACGTCCTTCTCGAACTGCCGGCGGAAGGCGAAGGCCAGCTGGGCCACCCGCACACAGGCCTCGGGATCGTCGGCGTTCACATGGAAGATCGGAGCCTGCACCGTCTTGGCCACGTCGGTGGAGTACTCCGATGACCGGGATTGGTGGGGGGCCGTGGTGTAGCCGAGTTGGTTGTTGACGATGAGGTGGACCGTGCCCCCGACCTGGTAGCCGGTCACCTGGGACAGGTTGAGGGTCTCGGTCACCACACCTTGACCGGCGAAGGCGGCGTCACCGTGGATGAGTACGGGCAGGATGGGGTAGTTGCCGGCATCGCTCTGGTCCATGTAGGCCCGACACATGCCCACCACCACTGGGTCGCCGGCCTCCAGGTGCGACGGGTTGGCGGCCAGCTCGATGTTGATCTGGTTGTTGTTGGGGCTGGTGTGTTTGCCCACCTGGCCCAAGTGGTACTTGACGTCACCCGAGCCCTGCACGGCGGTCTCGTCGATGGCGCCCTCGAACTCGCTGAACAGGTCCTGGTACCGCTTGCCCATGATGTTGACCAGCACATTCAGCCGGCCTCGGTGGGCCATGCCGAGCACCGAGCGCTCCATGTGATCGTCGGCCGCCGCCGACAGGATGGCGTCGAGAATGGGGATTGCGCTTTCGGCCCCCTCGATGCCGAAACGTTTCTGACCCACGTAGCGGGTGGCCAGAAACCGTTCCAGCGCCTCGGCCGCACTGAGTCGCTCCAGGATGTGTTGCTGGGTCTCCCGATCGAAATTGACCTGGTTGCCCTCCGCCTGCTCCTGGATCCAACGTTTCTCCTCGGGGTTGGCGATATGCATGTACTCGACGCCTATGGTGCGGCAATAGGCATTGCGCAGCACCCCGAGAATGTCCCCCAGCTTCATACGCTGGGGCTGGCCCCCGATGGAGGCGTAGATACCGTCGGACGCCCCGGTCAGGAACTCCCGGTCGAGATCCCAGATGGTGAGGCCGTAGGTGGCGGGATCGAGTTCGGTGTGGGTGGCGGCCGCCTTGTCGGCCAATGGATTCGTGTTGGCGATGAGGTGGCCCCGAACCCGATACTGATTGATCAGGGTGTTGACCGACATCTGCTTGGCTATGGCGCCGTCGGAACCCTCTTCGGCGTCGGTGGCACCGTGATCGATGCGCCACTTGACCGCCTCGTAGGGCACCCCGACGTCGGCGAACGCCTTGCTGTAGAACCCGTCCTCGCCCAGCAGCAGCTCGTGGATCTTCTTGAGGAACAGCCCCGACTCCGCCCCCTGGATGATGCGGTGATCGTACGTGGAGGTGATGGCGATGATCTTGGAGATGCCGAGCTGGGCCAGCATCTTGGGGTCGGCGGCCTCGTACTCGGCCGGATAGCCGATGCGGCCCACACCGATAATGGCACCCTGGCTCGGCATCAGACGGGGAACCGACTGCACGGTGCCAATGGTGCCCGGGTTGGTAAGGGTGATGTTGGCCCCGGTCAGGTCGTCGACGGTGATCTTGGAGGTCTTGACCCGCTTGATCAGTTCCTCGTAGGCGTCGACGAACTCGTCGAAGCTCATAGTGTCGGCCTTCTTGATGACGGGCACCATCAGGGTCCGGGACCCGTCGTCCTTCTCCAGATCGACGGCGATACCCAGGTTCACATGAGGGTTGCGGATGAGGATGGGCTTGCCCTTTTCGTCCACCTCGAACGTGTTCTTCATATTGGGGACGGTGCCGGCCACGGCCCGAATCACGGCGTAGCCGATGAGGTGGGTGAAGCTGACCTTTCCTCCCCGCACCCTGCGGAGATGGTTGTTGAGCACGGTTCGATTGACTTCGAGCAGCTTCGCCGGGACCTCGCGGAAACTGGTTGCGGTGGGAACCCCCAGGCTCGCCTCCATGTTGGTGACGATCCGGGCCGCCACCCCCCGCAACGGCTCGACTTCCGGTTCGTCGGGGACCGACCCGTCCCCGCCTTCGGCCTGCTCGTCGTTTGCGCCGGCCCCGGCCTCGGCTCGGCCGGTGCCGGTGCCGGTGGCGGCCGTCGGCTGCTCGGTGCCGGCTGCCGGCTGGGGGGAACCGGACCCCGGACCGTCGGCCCTCGCCTCGCCGGCCGGGCCGGCGGACGTGGTCTCCGGGGCGATGGCAGCGCCGTGGCCGGCGGACGGTTCGGTCGGTGCCGGTCGAGTCGGTGCCGGGCGGGGTGTTTGCTCACCCCACTGCCCGGGTGCGGGAGCCGATGCCGGCCGCTGTTCCTGAGCGGTGGCGGCGGAGTCGGGGGTCGAACCCGGCGCCGGCACCGGGGAACCGTCGATATAGACCGTGCGGCCCTCGGGCACGGTCGTGGAGACCGGACCTTTGGGCGGCCCATCGGCGAAGATCTTCTGCCACTGCTCGGGAACCGACCGCGGATTGTCCAGATATTGGTGGTACAGCTCCTCGACCAGCCAGGAATTGGGGCCGGCGGTCGAGCCCTCGGTGGTTTCGGGACCGGAGGAGGCGGGATCGGACGCGTCGCCGTTCGATGAAGAGTTCACAGGACAACTCTAGCCCGCGGGCCGTTGGCGGTTGAAAGTCCACTTCGGGACGGTGGGAACCATTGGTCGAGCCGATCCCGGGCGTCCGTGTTGGCCGGGTAGCCGCCCTGGGATCAGGGGCCCGGACAACGCAGAACTCATCCTTGAGACGGATGCGGCCTTCCGCCTCGGTGATCTACCGTGAGACCATGGCCACCGAGCAGGCTCAATCGTTCGATTGGCGGGGATTCGTCCGCAGCCGTCAGTTCTTGTTCGACGTTATTCTGACGGCGGCCCTGTTGGCACTGGGATTTGCGAGCTCGGTCACGATCGACGATGTCGGGCTCGAGACATATCTCCGAACACCCGACCTTCTCAATCGGCTGTTCATCGTGGCCATGACGCTTCCACTCATCGTGCGCCGGCTCTTCCCGGTCCCGGTCATGATCGTGGTGCTGTTGTCGTGGGCCATCGACCGGGCCTTCGACTACCCGACCACCTTGGCCTCGGCGTCGGTGCTCCTTGTATTCCACACGATCGGAACCGAGCTTCAGCGTCGTCGGGCACTGCTCATTGGTGGGCTTGCCACCGTGCTCATCGTGTCGTGGACCGCGCTCGGGGCGTTGACCCTGGAGTCGGTGCCGCCGGCCTCCGTGTTGTTCCAGTTGGTGGTCACCGCTGCCCCCTTGTGGTTGGGTATGGAGATCCACGAGCGCCGACGGCGGTTGGAGGAGCTGGAGGCCCGGGCCGAACGGGCCGAGCGGAGCAGGGAGGAACGGGCCCGGCGGGCCGTTGCCGAGGAGCGGGCCCGCATCGCCCGTGAGCTGCACGACGTGGTGGCCCATCAGATGACCGTCATCACCCTGCAGGCCGACGGCGCCCGGCGGGTGGCCCGAGGCGGTGACCCCAGGGTGATCGGCGCCCTCGACACCATCACCGCCACCGGCAAGTCGGCGCTGACGGAAATGCGGCGCATGGTGGGGCTACTGCGTACACCGGAGGCCGACAACGGGCACCGGGACGACGCCGCCCGACTGGCCCCCATGCCCGGCCTCCGGGATCTCGATGATCTGCTGGAACGGGTGGAGGCGGCGGGCATGCCGGTCGGTGTCGAGGTTCGGGGCAATGATCGCCGGCTCGACGACGGGGCCGAACTGTCGGCCTACCGCGTGGTGCAGGAGGCCTTGACCAATGCCATGCGCCACGGCGGGCCGGGGGTGACGGCCAGAGTCACCGTCAGCTATGGCGATGACGGGTTGGCGCTGGTGGTCGACGACTCGGGTCGGGGGGCCACCACCTGGAGCGAGGACAGCCGAGCCACCGAATCACCATCCTCGAGCAACGGCGGCCACGGCCTGGTCGGCCTGAGGGAACGCATTGCCGTGCACGGCGGCGAGTTCGAGGCCGGTCCCCGGCCGGGTGGCGGCTTCCGGGTTCGAGCCACCATCCCCTACGAGCCGACGCTGTCGAGCGAACGCTGAGCCGGTGACCGGTTGTCCACGGTCCGGCTAGCGTGGGGGCCGTGATCGAGCTGTTGCTGGCTGACGACCAGGCCATGATCCGATCCGGCCTGAAGCTGATTCTGGAAGCCGAGGACGACCTCGTGGTGGTGGCCGAGGCCGAGAACGGCGAGGAGGCGGTCCGCCTCGCCCGCCACCATCGCCCCGACGTGGTCCTGATGGATGTTCGTATGCCCAAAATGGACGGGCTGGAGGCCACCGGTCACATCACCGCCGCCATCCCCGACGCCAGGATCATCGTGCTCACCACCTTCGACGTCGACGACTACGTGTACGGGGCCCTGAGGGCCGGAGCCAGCGGGTTCCTACTCAAGGATGCCGGCGGCGACCAACTGGTCGACGCCATCCGCACCGTGGCCGACGGCGACGCCTTGATCGCCCCGTCGGTGACCAAGCGGCTGATCAGCGAGTTCGTTGGTCGACCCGAGACTCCCGACGTGAGCGGTCTTGACGAGCTGACCGATAGGGAGATCGAAGTGCTGGCCCAGCTGGCCCGGGGTCTGTCGAATGCCGAGATCGCCGAGGCCCTGTTCGTGTCGGAGACCACGGTCAAGACCCACGTGTCCCACATTCTGACCAAACTGCGGCTGCGGGATCGAGTGCAGGCCGTCGTGGCGGCCTACGAGTCGGGTCTGGTCATCCCCGGCTCCTGACGGGTCGCCGGGCACGTGGACGTCTCGGCGCCACCGTGCCGCTGTTGTACCACGCCGGACCCGGGACCGAGTTGTCCTCCTCCTCAGGGATGAGGCCTCGATCCGGCCGCTACTCCCTGGGATCGATGTCATAACCGTTCCCCGGTCCGATGGCCCCTGACGCCATCGGACTGATCATGACTGGTACCGGCCAACATCCACCCCGGGGTTTGGCCACCAAGGAGGACTGTCATGAGTACCATCACCGCCCCACTCGCCACCGAGGAAGCCAACGGCATATCGGCACCGCCCGCCCACGACATGGCGGCAGTCATGATCGGCGGGGTCAAGATCTACGGAATGGGCGAAACCGAGGTGCGTGCCCTCGATGGGGTCGACGCGGGCTTCCGCCAGGGTCACTTCACCGCCATCATGGGACCCTCGGGTTCCGGCAAGTCGACGCTGCTGCACGCCATGGCCGGGCTCGACACCCTGGACCGGGGAAGCGTATTCATCGGCGATGTCGAGCTGGGAACCCTGAACGACCGCAAGCTCACCACCCTCCGCCGGGACAAGCTCGGGTTCATCTTCCAGGCCTTCAACCTGGTGCCCACACTGAGTGCCAGGGAGAACATCCTGCTGCCGCTGTCCATCGCCGGTCGACGTCCCGAGTTCGACTGGTTCGACCATGTGGTCGCCACCGTCGGGCTCGGTGATCGACTGGACCACCGGCCCTCCGAGCTGTCGGGCGGTCAGCAACAGCGGGTGGCGGCGGCCCGGGCCCTCGTGTCGCGACCTGAGATCATCTTCGCCGACGAGCCGTCGGGCAACCTCGACTCCACGTCGGGGGCTGAGCTGCTCGACTTCATGCGGCGGGCCGTCAATGAGATGGGCCGGACCATTGTCATGGTCACCCATGACCCGGTGGCCGCCGGCTATGCCGACCGGGTCGTCTTCCTGGCCGATGGCGTCGTCGTCGACGAGCTGTCCGATCCGACCCCCGACTCGGTCCTCGACCGGATGAAGGTGCTGGGAGGTCCGTCATGAGGGCGATGGTCGCAACTGCACTCAAGGGCCTCCGGGCCAACTCCCTCCGATTCGCCCTCACCGCCGCCTCGGTGGTGCTCGGCGTGGCCTTCGTGGCCGGTTCCTTCGTCTTCACCGACACCATCAACGCCCGATTCGAAACCCTGTTCACCGACGTCTACGCCGGGGTCGACGCCACCGTCCGACCCGATGGTCAAGGTGCCGGGGGACCCAACGGCGACTCGTTCGACGAGGCTGTGCTCGACGAAGTCCTGGCCGTGGACGGCGTGGAAGCTGCGGCCGGCGGTGTCGGTGGCTTCGCCCAGCTGATCGCCGCCGACGGCAGTCCCATCGGAGGTCAGGGTCCACCCACCCTCGGCTTCTCGTGGACCGACGAGGCCGGCCTCAACCTGTTGCGCATCGACGGCGGCAACGGTCGGGCTCCGGTGGCGGCCGATGAGGTGGCCATCGACGTCGCCACCGCCGAGTCCCAGGACCTCGGGGTCGGCGACACGGTGACGATCCAGACCGTGAACGGTTCGGGCGAGTACACCATCGTCGGCCTGGCCGGGTTCGGTACCGAGGACAACCTGGCCGGTGCAACGCTGACCGCGTTCGAGTTGACCGAGGCCCAGCGAGTGTTCGACCTCGAGGGTCGGTACACCACCATCGACGTCATCGCCGCTGACGGGGTGAGTGCCGAGGCCCTGGTCGACGGACTGTCGGCCTCGCTCGATGGTGACGCCGGCGGGTCGCTCGAGGTGGTGACCGGCGAGCAGCAGACCCAGGAGGAGTTGGACGACATCACCACCGGACTGGGATTCATGACCAATGCCCTACTGGCCTTCGCCGGCATCGCCCTGTTCGTCGGTGCCTTCGTGATCCAGAACACGTTCCGGATCACCGTGGCCCAACGGACCCGGGAGCTGGCTCTGCTCCGGGCCCTCGGCGCCGGCCGGGGTCAGGTCACCGGTGTTGTACTGCTGGAGGCCCTGATCATCGGCGTACTGGCCTCGGCCGTCGGCGTCGGTGCCGGCATCGGTTTGGCCGAGGGAGTCAAGGCGGTCATGGATGCCGTCGGCATCGGCCTGCCCGACGGTCCGCTCACCATCGAGCCCCGAACCGTGGTCGTGGCCATGGCCGTTGGTCTGGTCGTGACCGTCTTCTCGGCCCTGCTGCCGGCCCGCCGTGCCGCCTTGGTGGCCCCCATCCAAGCCATGGGTGAACCGGTGGCCCGCACCACCCGGCGATCGCTGCGAACCCGGACGGTCGTCGGCTTCTCGCTGAGCGGCGCCGGTGCCGCCGGTCTGGCCGCCGGTCTGGCCGCCTCCAATGGCACCACCCTGCTCATGGTTGGTATCGGAGCGGTCGGGCTGTTCCTCGGCGCCTCCACCCTGGCTCCGCTGTTCGCCGCTCCCGTGGCCCGGGTGCTGTCCGTGCCCCTTCGCGGTATCTCCGGCACCTTGGCCCGGGAGAACACCATCCGCCAGCCCCGTCGTACCGCCTCCACCGCCTCGGCCTTGATGATCGGTGTGGCCCTGGTGGCCCTGGTGTCGATCGTGGCCTCGTCGATCAAGGCCTCGGTCACCGACACCCTGGAACAGGATGTGGCGGCCGAGCTGGTGCTCAGCACGTCGGCCTCGCTCGAAGGGGTCAGCCCGGTGGCGGTCGACGAGCTGCGTTCGATCGATGAGCTCAGCGCGGTGTCCCCGATCCTCACGGGAACGGCGACGGTGGCCGGCGAGGACGTCAACGTCGCCGGAGTCGATCCGGCCACCATCGCCCAGGTCTACAACATCGACGCCACCATCGATCTCGCCGCCATCGGCGATGGACTGGTCGTGGCCGAGGGGGTGGCCGAGGCCCGGGGCTGGGAGGTCGGTGACATGGTGGCTGTCGACTATGGCCCCGAGCGGGTGTCCACCGAGGTGGTCGGCACCTACGACGGATCGGTGCTGGGTAACTACCTGATCTCGGCCGACACCTTCACCGGCCGTGTCGGTGACGGGCCGATCAGCCTCACCCTGGCCCGGCTGGCCGACGGCGTCGAGCTGGAGCCGGGCCGGGCTGCCGCCGAGCAGGCTCTGGCCGGTTTCCCCAACATCGACGTCGAGACCAAGTCGGAGACGGTGGCGGCGGCTCAGGCCGAGGTCGACCAGCTGGTTGCCCTGTTCTCGGGTCTGCTCGGCCTGGCCCTGATCATCGCCCTGCTCGGTATCGCCAACACGCTGGCCCTGTCGATCGTGGAACGGACTCGGGAGATCGGATTGCTGCGGGCCGTCGGTTTCTCCCGCCGTCAGATTCGGTCCATGATCCGCCTGGAGGCGGTCATGACCGCCGTGTTCGGGGCGATCATGGGTGTCGCCATCGGCACCGCCATCGGTTTCGGTGTGGTCAGCTCGCTAGCCGACCAAGGTCTGGGAAGCTTCGGTTTCCCCGGCACCCAACTGGTCGTCTGGGTTGTGGCCGCCGCCGTGGCCGGAGTGGTGGCCGCCATCGGTCCCGCCCGCAAGGCGGCCCGGCTCAACATGCTCGACGCCATCGCCCACAGCTGAGCCCGGCGGCCGGCAGTCAACGACATCGGCACCGGTTCGACGGCCGGCATCGGGTCTCCTCCACCCGGTGTCCGGCCGTCGGCCGCGACCTGCGTCCGGGTAGGGTTGGGCCGATGCTGGTCGCCACCTGGAACGTGAACTCCCTGAACGCCCGGATGCCCCGGGTCGAGCAATGGCTGACCGAGGTCGAGCCCGACATCGTGTGTCTCCAGGAGACCAAACTGGCCGACGAGGCGGTGCCGATGGACGTCTTCGCCGAGCTGGGCTACGAGACCGCCCACCACGGTCAGGGCCAGTGGAACGGCGTGGCCATCCTGTCCCGGCTCGGGATCGACGATCTGGTCGGAGGGTTCGCCGACGGCGTCGAACCCGATGACGACGCCCGCCTGGTGTCGGCCCGATGCGGGCCGGTGCGGGTCAACAGCGTCTATGTGCCCAACGGCAGGGAAGTCGGACACGACCACTATCACTACAAGCTGGACTGGCTGGGCCGCCTGCGCCGCCATCTGGAGCTGACCGCCGACCCGTCCGAGCCGGTGATCGTGGCCGGTGACTGGAACATCGCCCCCGACGATCGGGACGTGTGGGACCCCAAGGCGTTCCAGGGCCTGACCCACGTCACCCCCGATGAGCGCAAGGCCCTGGCCGAGGTCCTCGATTGGGGTCTGATCGACACCTTCCGACGACGCTACGACCAGGGCGGCCTGTTCAGCTACTACGACTACCAGGCCGGCCGGTTCCACAAACGCCAGGGCATGCGCATCGACTACATCCTGTCGACTCCGCCCCTGGCCGATGTGTGCCGGCTCGATCTGGTGGACCGCAACGCCCGCAAGGGCAAGAAGCCCAGTGACCACGCCCCGGTCCTGGCCCGCTACGACTACGACACGTGAGTGTCGAGACGAGCTAGTGTCCTGTCAGGTTGGTCCGTTGCCCAATTCGACGAGCGGATGGCGTCCGTCGCAAGGACGCAGTTCCGCTCGCTACCTGGTTGTAGCGGAGGAACGAGGACGCCGCGAGGGGCGTC
>JAHEJM010000064.1 GCA_024638815.1 Acidimicrobiales bacterium
CCGTAGCCGTATTACCGGCAACCCGATCACCAAGGACCTTGGTGATGGCAGCAGTCAACGTGGTCTTACCATGATCGATATGACCCATCGTGCCCACGTTGACGTGAGGCTTGGTCCTCTCGAACTTTTGCTTTGCCATGATGAAGAGTTCCTTGTTGTTGTGTGTGGTCTCGGTCCCTTGTTCCGAGAGTGAGGGTTCTGGTTCTGAATGGGTAACGGCGGCGACGACACCCCGGTCGGGATCGGAGACCGGTGGGGCTCTCCGACAGCCTGTTCCGAGGAAACAGACTATCGCTGTCGGGCACCTCGGGAACCATGATTCCCGATACGTCGGGTCTCCGGCACCTGAGTGGGTCTGTGCCTGAACCGACTCTATCAATTCCTTCGTCGGCGACGTTTGCCGACGGCAAACTCGGTCAGGTCGTCCTTCGGCGGACCGGCACCGGCGGTAGCCCCAGCCGCGCCGTCTTCGAACCTGGATGGTCCCAGCCGGGGACGTTTGCCGAAGGCAAACTCCGTTCGTTCCGCGTCCGGTTCTCTGGTATGAGCCGCATTGCGGCTCATACCAGTAGCGACGGTGGGACTCGAACCCACGACCTCTCGATTATGAGTCGAGCACTCTTACCAACTGAGCTACGTCGCCTCGACAACGTCGATTGGACCATCTGAAGACTAGCGCCCAAGGCCGGCATTGACGAGGGGTTTGCCCTCAGCGCCCTCAGTCGAAGTGGCGCCACTCCCTCTCATCGAGCCGGGCGGCCAGGGCTGCCACCTGGGTCCGCCGGGTCATGCCCAGTTTGACGAACAGGGTGGAGATGTAGTTCTTCACCGTCTTTTCGGCCAGAAACATCTCGTCGGCGATCTGTCGGTTGGACAGGCCCTCGCCGATCAGCTCGAGAATCCGATGCTCCTGGTCGGTGAGGTTCATGACCAGACCCTCTTCGGTCTGACGCAGCCGCCGCATCCGAAGGCGAACCTCGGCCGAGTCCAGCAACTGAGCTCCGGCCGCTACCTTGCGGACGGCGGTGACCAACTCATCGGTGCCGACCCGCTTGAGCACATAGCCGGCCGCGCCCGCTCTGGCGGCGTCGATGGCGCCTCGGTCGTCGGGGAACGAGGTGAGCATGAGACAGGCCACCTCCGGGTAGGCCGATCGGATGTCCCGGCACACCTCGACGCCGTCGCCGTCTTCGAGCCGAACATCGAGCACGGCCACATCGGGGGAACAGGCCTCGACCGCAGCCAGCGCCTCGGAGGCCCGACCGGCCTCGCCAACCACCTCCAGATCGGGGTGGTCGTCGAGCAGATCGGCCAGACCGCGACGGACGATCTCATGGTCGTCTAACAGGAACACCCGGATCGTGGGGCTGTCCTGACCGTTCTGTTCGGGCTTGTTGGCCGCCACGACTCCATCATAATTGGGTTTTCGGAGTAGTTCAGCTTCGGACCCGCCCGCTTCGGCATCGCTGGAGCCAGGACCTTCGCCCCTATCTGTACCGGTGGGCCAGGAATCAGCATGTAGTTGGGGACTTGGACCCCTGATCTTTGAGATCACCCGCCACTGGCAGCAAGAGAAAGCGAGACGGGGCTATGTTCGATCGACTACTGGTTCCAATGGACGGTACGAGTACTGCGGCGAAGGCGCTCGATGCCGCCGACCGATTGGCCCGGCGCTGGGGATCAAAGGTCCAGGTCATCACCTTGCTCCACGAGGTCGACGACGCCGTACATCTCGACGAACGGGTCCGGGAGCAGGTGGCGCGTCTCAACCACGGCCAGGACATCGAGATACGTCCCCTGTCGTACTCGGTGGCCGAGGACATCGCCGCCTCCTTTGACGAGATCCAGAACACGCTGGTGGTGATGAACACCGACGCCCGCGGTCGGATGGCGGCACTGACAGGGAATATCTCCGAGGACGTCATGCGCCATATCCGTCGACCCATGGTGCTGCTCGGTCCGGACGTCGAACTCCCGGCCGACTGGCCGAACGGCCCCATGTTGAGCTGCACCGACGGGTCGGACTTCGCCGAGTCGATCAGCGCGCTGGCCATCCAGTGGTGCAACAGCCTCGATCTGGAACCGATGCTGGTCACGGTGGTCGATCTGTCCAAGGTTCCGGCCGGTATGTCCTTGGCCGGTGAGTCGAATTCGGTGGCCAGACTGGCCGGCGCAATGGGCCGTACCAGTGACCGCCCCATCAACTACGATGTGCTCCATGGCGACGACCCGGCCAAGGCCATCGTCGACTACGCAAACCATCACACGACCGCCATGATCGCAATGGCCACCCACGGACGCTCCGGCCTCCAGCGGGCCGTCTTCGGCAGCGTGACCATGGCCGTGGTCCGGGGTGCCCATTGTCCGGTTCTGGTCAACCGGCCGCCGGTCGACACCCATCGTTGAACGGCGGGTGGTGCCACGCCCTTTCGGAACAACCGGAACAACTCACGGGTGTTCCCCGGCACGAACGATCTCGAATGTATCCCGGATGCAGCCATTGAGGAGGACTCCATGAACGCCAAGAAGGCAAAGAAGGCAAAGAAATCGGACAAGAAGATGGCGACTCCGGCTGCGCCGAAACCGGCCGAAGCGGCCACACCGGAGGTCGAGTCCACCACGACCCCAACCATGCTCGACCCGTTCGATCGGTTCTGGATCGACGATTTCATGCCCTGGCTGTCCGATCTCAGCCAGCGGTGGCCGACCCGGATGTTCGGCGAGCTGGCCGAGATGCGGGGATCGATCAAGGTCGAGGAGTTCGTGGACGGCAACGACGTCGTCATTCGGGCCGAACTGCCGGGCATGGAACCGGACGACATCGATGTGTCGGTCAACGAGGATCGACTCACCATCAAGGGTGAACGCCGTTCACGAACCGAAACCACCGCGGATGACACGTTCCGATCCGAGTTCCGATACGGATCCTTCACCCGGGTGATGCCGCTGCCCGACGGTGCAATGGCCGACAACATCAAGGCGTCGTACGTCGACGGGGTTCTCGAGCTTCGACTTCCCGTGACCGAGGACACGGAGCATCCACTCAAGAAGATCCCGGTGTCGAGAGGCTGAGCCATGAGGCCGGCGCGCATAGTTGCCCTGGTAGTGGGCAGTCTTGTGGCCCTGGCCGGTCTCTTGGTTCTGTTGTCGGGCGGTGCGCTGGGCCTGGCCTACCTGGCTCAGCGGGACAACGGGTACCTCAGCGCCGACCTGGCCGACCTGGAATCGCCGACCGCGGCGGTGACGCTGGAACGACTCGACATCGACGTCGATCCCGGCACACCTCGCTGGGTTATCGACGCCCTCGACACCGACATCCGAATCCGGGCCTCAAATCTCGACGGAAGCCCGGTTTTCGTCGGGGTCGCCCCCGAGGCCGACCTCGACCGCTATCTCCAAGCCGTGGCCCACGACGAAATCGTGGAGATCGACAACCGCTCCGTGGAGCTGCAGCGCCGGCCGGGACGGGCCGAGCCCGCCCCGCCCACCGATCAGGATTTCTGGTCAGTGTCGACCACCGGCGCCGGAACTCAGGAGCTGGTGTGGGAGGCATCAGCAGGGCAGTGGGCGTTGGCCGTGATGAACGCCGGCGGCTCCCCCGGTATCGCCACCGAGATCGAGGCCGGTTTCCGTACCGACGCCTTCCTTCCCGCCACCCTGACCCTGTTGGCCATCGGGGCCGTGCTGTTGGCCATGGCCACCGTGCTGGTGCTGCTCGGAGGGCTCGGCCTGCTCGGCACCGAGCCCCCGTCACCGGTCCCGGTCGGCGCCGCCGACACCACACCGACTCTTCCTCGGCCCACCTACCCCCTGAGTCTGGAAGCGTCGCTGGACCCGAACCTCTCACGCTGGCAATGGCTGGTGAAGTGGTTCCTCGCCATCCCCCATCTCATCGTCTTGTTCCTGCTGTGGTCCGTCTTCGTCATGCTGACGATCGTGGCCGGCATCGCCATTCTGTTCACCGGTCGCTATCCCCGGTCCATCTTCGACTTCAATGTCGGGGTGCTGCGCTGGGGATGGCGGGTGCACTACTACGGCTTCAGCGGCGGCCTGGGAACCGATCGCTACCCGCCGTTCACTCTGGCCGCGGTGGCCGACTACCCGGCCACCTTGGATGTGATCTACCCGGAGCGGCTGTCCCGGGGCCTGGTGTTGGTGAAGTGGTGGCTGCTGGCCATCCCCCACTACATCGTGGTGGCGATCATCGCCGGAGCGGGGATTCGCTGGTCCACCGAGGACGGGGTGACCACCGAGATCGGTTCAGCTGGAGCCGGGTTGGTCGGTCTGCTCACGCTGGTGGCGGCCATCATCCTGCTCGCCACCGGTGTCTACCCCCTAGGTCTGTTCCGGCTCATCATCGGCATGAACCGATGGGTGTACCGAGTGGTGGCCTATGCCGCGCTGATGACCGATCGTTATCCGCCGTTCCGCCTCGACCAGGGTGGTTCGGAGCCGGCGCCGAGGCCGATCCCGCCCCCCGGTCCACCGCCGGTCTACGACGACGAACCCATCGATCTCACCAACCACCGCTCACCTGATACCGAACAAGTGGCCCCTGGCCACGGATGGAGCCCGTATGCCTGATGGCAGAGTACTGAGAATCGATCATGCTCGAGCCCGGATCTACATCATTCGGCGGGGCCGGACCTACTCGGCTCCCCTCAACGAGGTCGATCCCAAGGCCCGTGTCCCCAGCGCGCTGGTGAAGTTCGATTTCATACGACGCGAAGGCAGGGAGACGGCGACCAACGTGCGGCTACGGGGTGGCACACGAACCAACAGTCGACAGCGACGATTCGGCGATCTGGTCGGGGCCAAGCGTCCCGGGGCGAAGATCGACACCGCCGCTCATCGCGACTACGGCATCGATTCCACCACCCCTCCCCTGCCCGTGGTGCGGGCATGGCTCGAGGCCATGCGGGCCTATGACTTCGATGGGGCCACGTCGCTGTACCTGCCCGGTGCCCGCTATCGGTGGGCGGCCGATGCCGGAGCCGAGGTCATCGCCGGTGAGGGTCGTCGCTTCATCCGGACCGAACTGGAGCGGTGCCCGATCCAGGGTCCGGATTGCCAGGCGGTCGACCTCTCCGGCCTGGACAACACCGGCCCAGCCGCAGTTCGGCTCGAGGTCCGGGTGAAGTCCACCGACCATGTCGCCTGTTTCGCCGTCGAACGGGGAACGATCACCGAGCAGTGGGTCAACACCAAGCCCCACGGACCCGATATCGGCGAATCGGGCGAGAGCACCGATGAGGGTCCCGACACCGTGGTGGTCACAAGGGGCCGGGTGCCGAACCGGGCCCGGGACTACGCCCGGGACAAGGTGGCCCACGTGGCCGAACGGGTAGGGCATCCCGTACGCTTCGCCCGGGTGAAGATGACCCGGGCCGAGAGCCCGGGGTTCGACCGGCCGGCCATGGTCGAGGCCACCCTGGAGTTCGATTATCTTCAGGCCCGGGCCCATGCCAGTGCCAACACTTTCGCCGAGGCCGTGGACCAAGTGGCGCAACGCCTGTCGGTTCGTATCGAACACCAGCGGGAACGAAGGGACCGTCGAACGACGGCACAGGCCGCCGTTCCCGGCTCGTGGCGCCACGGGAATCTGGCCCGACCGACCACCCCTTACTTCGAGCGACCCCACGCCGAGCGGGAGATCGTGCGCCACAAGTCGTTTGCCGCCGGCGAGATGACGGTGGACGAAGCGGCCTGGGACATGACCGCACTTGACTACGACTTCTTCCTCTTCGTCGATCTCGACACCGGTCAGGACTCCCTGCTGGAGGTGGCCGACGAACCTCTCGACATCGAGTCCGGCGCGTCCCTCCGGTTCCGGCAGGTGGAACCGGCTCACGATCAACTCGGACCCATGGTCAACGAGGTCGAAATGGTGGACGCCCCGGTACCGACCATGACCGTGGACGAGGCGGTCGCCATGCTGAACCCCGGCGGACAACCCCGGCTGTTTTTCCGGAACGCCGACACCAGACGAGGCAACGTCATCTATCGACGTTACGACGGCCACTACGGCCTGATCACGCCACCCGACGAGTAAGCGAACAACACTCCCGAGAGGAGTCGGTGATGTCACCGAACGAACAGCTGCACACCTACGAGTCGACAGACGGCGAGATCCGAGATCGACAACCGGAGGCGCGCTCAGCCAAGCCCGGCGCCCAAGTCGGCTATGTGATCGCCATCATCATCAACGGAGCGCTGCTCTACGTGGTGCGTCACCTGGTCGAGTGGGACATCGTCCCCTTCCTCACCGACGAGTTCGATCAGGTCGTTCCTGTCATCAGTCTGAGCCTGATTGCCTCGGTCGTCGTCAACGGGCTTCGGCTGGCCGGGGTACCGAATTGGCTGGCGTTGGTGGGCGATCTGATCTCGACCACCATCAGCCTCGTCGCCACCCTTCGAATCTACACCGTGTTCCCCTTCGACTTCGACGACGGAGTGCCGTGGGATCTCGCCGTACGAGTATTGCTCATCATCGCCCTTTTCGGCACCGCGGTCGCCCTGATCGTGGTTCTGGTGAAGCTGATGAGGGAGCTGTTGAACCGCCCACCGATCACCGGAGTCGAGTCATGAGAGTGCTGATCGTTCCCGCCAGTAGACACGGGTCCACGGCCGAGATCGGGAGGGTCATCGCCCGATCCATCCGGGACGAGGGCATCGACGTGGACGTCAGCCAACCGGAGCACATCTTCGATCTCAAGCCCTATGTCGCCTACGTCGTCGGTAGTGCGCTCTACCTTGGCACCTGGCTGGACTCGGCCCTCGAGTTCGTCGACGAGCACGCCCCCGCCCTTCGCCGACAACCGACCTGGCTGTTCTCGTCCGGTCCGCTTGGCGCCGCCAGGCCGGAGGAGCCGATTCATCCCGAGCTGATCGAGCATCTGTTGGCGACAACCGGGGCTCGTGACCACCGGCTGTTCGACGGTCGGCTCGACATCGAGCGACTGAGTCGGACCGAACGGTTCGTGGCCCGTTGGGTGGGGGCCGAGGACGGCGACTACCGGGACTGGGACGAGATCGATCAGTGGTCTCGCGATATCGCCAGGGCCATCGTCGCCCTCGAATAGCCTGCAACCCGGGCCTTTGCCGTCCCGGCCGACATGGAGACCATTGGTCGCCGATGGCATACTTGGAACGCGTGCCACTCGACCCAGACCTCGATTCGCTGGAGCCCCTGGCCATCATCGACTCCATGCCTGACGGCATAGTGGTGACCAACCTGGAGGGAACGATCCTGTTGGTCAACCGGCAGGTCGAGTCGATGTTCGCCCGGACCCGTGATGAGCTGATCGGTCGCGCCATCGAGGTATTGGTACCCGACACCATGCGGACCGACCACCGCAAACAGCGGGAACGGTTCCGTCAACATCCGAAGCCTCGGACCATGGCCACCGATCTCGAGCTCTTCGGGCAACGGGCCGACGGCACGGTGTTCCCGGTCGACGTGGCCCTGAGCCCCATTCATCCCGGCGGCCGAACGCTGGTGATCGCAGCCGTGCGGGACATCAGCGAACGGGTAGAGGCCGAGTCCCACACCCATGCCGTACTCCACACCATCGACGCCGCCCAGGACGCAGTCATGATGTTCCGCCCCAACGATTGGCGGTTCACCTACGTCAACCGCGGTGCCCGGCAGCAGCTGGGCTACAGCCAGGACGAACTCTTGACAATGACGGCCTACGACATCGCCCCCGAGTTCACCTCCGAGACCTTCGGCGCCATGATCGATCCGCTGTTGGCCGGGGCCGTCGACTCCCACCAATACTCGACCATCCACCGCCACCGCAGCGGCTATCGCTTCCCCGTCGAGGTCACGCTCGAGTACCCGCCGGCGGTGAAGCGGGCAGAAACCCGTTTTGTGGTGGCCTTCGTCCGAGACATGACCGTGCACGACCGTCTCCGGGCCGACCGTGATCACACCAATCGCTGGCTCGAGGCCCTGGGCGCCATCAGGGCCGACCTGCTGGCGGACATACCGCTGGCCACCACCCTGACCACGGTGTGTGACCACGCCCTGGATCTGGTTGACGGCGAGCGAGCCATGATCGCGGTTCCCGATTCAAGAACCAAGACCATGCGCCCGCTGGCTTCCGCCGGGGCGCCGTCGACGCCGGAACCCATCGACCCGCTCTACCGCCCGGTGCTGACCGGCCGGGGTCCGGTGGCAGCAGATACCGCCCTGATCCTGCCCATCTGCAAGAACGACGAGGTCGAAGCAACCCTGACCGTGGAGGGTGTGGCCACTGCCGACGCCCATAAACGAGCGGTGTTGGCCAGTCTGGCCACGGAGGCGGGAACGGCCTTCGATCTGGACAACGCCCGCCGAACCCGGGTGCAGCTCCGCCTGGCCGAGGATCGCGATCGGCTGGCCCGAGACCTCCACGATTTGGTGATCCAACGGGTGTTCGCCGCCGGTCTTCGCCTGCAGTCGATCCAAGGCCTCATCGACAACCCGAAGCTGGCCGACCGAGTGGCTGATGCCATCACCCAACTCGACGAGACCATCGCCGAGTTGCGGGCCGCCATTTTCCGGCTCAGCAATCCGGAGCCGACCTCGTTGCGGCGGCGTATCGAGGCCCAAGTGACACGTGCCGCCGATCACCTCGGCTTCATCCCCACCCTTGTCATCAACGGTGACCTGGACACGGTCCCGGTTCGGGTGGCGGAGCAGGTCGAACCGGCGCTGGCCGAGGCCCTGGCCAATGTGACCCGACACGCCAACGCCACCCGGGTCGACGTCGAAATGACGATTGACGACAAGGCGGTTGCCCTCCGGGTCACCGACGACGGGGGCGGCTTCGATCCGGGTTCGGTAATCGGTGGCAACGGGCTCCAGAACCTGCACGACCGGGCCCGAAAGCTCGGTGGGGCGACCACCGTGTTGTCCAACAGCGGCCGGGGCACCATCGTGACCTGGACGGCGTCGCTCGAACCGGTCTGGGGCTAGAGGTCCCAACCGCCCTACAGGTCGAGCCAGTCGTCGATGATGACGGACAGATCCAGATCGTGGTTGATCAGGCAGCAGTGGCCGTAGCCTTCGAGGAACATCACGGTGGCGTTGGGAATTCGGTCTCCCATGTAGCGGGCCCATCGAGCCGACGGCACAAGACGGTCGTCGGTTCCAGCCACCAACAACACCGGCATCGTGAGTCGACCGAGCTGGGAGCGGATGTCGTAGTCCCGCAGCAGCTCGAGTCGACGAACATAGCCGTCCCGCTCCACACCACGCATTCGGGCGCGAAATTCGGCCAAATCCTCGTCGAGAGTATGAGCACTGTGGATGCGGTGTTCGGTGAAACGGCGAATGAACGGCATTGCCACCCACGGGATGAGGCGGGTGAGACGGGGCGCCAGGGCCAGCTGAACCCGATTGTCGAGGTAGGGGAACGAATTCACGATGACCAGGGCCCGAACGAGCTCGGGGTGTTGAAGACCAAGGCTCAGTGAAAGGGCCCCGCCGAACGACTCTCCACACAGGATGACGGGTCCGGGACTGGTCTCCCGAATCAGCTGGGCGAAGTCGGAGACCAGGTCGTCCAGGGAGGCCATCCGCTTGTTGGGCAGGGGGAAGGCAACCACGTTGAACCGTTTGGCCAACACAGGTATTTGACGGTAGAAAAGCTCGGCTGTCCCGTCGATGCCGGGAACCAGGAACACAGTGGGGATCTCCGGTTCGACGAGATCCCGCAGATGGTGCTCTGCGGATTCGACCTCGGGCACCGGCTCGGCGGCCACCCGGCGGTCGACCGGTCGGGCGGGAATCCCGGCATAGACCCGCCCTGCCTCCAGCGTCTCGTGTTTGGGCACCACCGAGAGGGCACCGATCTGGGTTCCGACCCCCGTGGTCACCCCGATCCCCACCTGCGACCCCACCCCGACCACGGTGCCGGATCCCAGTACGATAGGCGCCAGCCGCACCATTCCCCGTTCCACCGTGTGACCGGAAAGATGTACGCCGGACCCGATCACGACCTCGTCACCGATGTCGAGCAGGCACTCGTCTCCCACCTGAAGACTGTTGATCCAGACATGGCGGCCGACTCGAGCCCCGTTTCGACGCATGTACCACACCCACACCGGAGTCGAGCGAAAGAAGGTGCCGGCCAGCACCCGCACCAGATGGCCCATGATGGCGTAGCGGGCCCAGTTCCGCAGTGGTCGAGACAACTCGGCGATGACCAGATCCGCCCGATCCGGTGGTCGCCAGCCCAGCAGGTTGCAGGACCAGGCCGACAACGTCATGTAGACCACGGCGAACAGGGCATAGGCCGGAATGAAGGCGGCGGCCAGGAGGAGGAGCCGGACGGTTTCGGGACGAATGGCGAGTTCCAGATGCCAGCGATAGAACAACAGCGCCGGCAAGACCGACACCGCGAAAACAGCACTGACCACGACGAAACACGACACCGTGGTCCAGGCAAAGATCAGGGCGAGACGAAGCCTCACGGGCCGACCACCAGTACCGGGTGTGACGACCGGGCCAGCAAGGGCTGCAGGCGGGGCGATCTGGCCGAGACCGCAACAAAGCAGGCTCCGTTGACTTGCCGATCGAGCGGCTCGCCGGGCGGGAGCCGATGTACCGGACAACCAAGGGTCGAACCCACGGACTCGGCGGCGAAGGCGACTCGATCGGCTTCCGGTGGGACGTCGAGCACGGCAAGCACCGGGCCCGCCAGCTCCGGGGTCACCGGTGTCCTGGGGCCCACAAACACCGACGTGCCCGGCGAGCCCTCGATCTCCGGTATCTGGGATGCGATGAGCAGCGAATGGGGGCGAAGCTCATCGGTCCACGCCGACACCGGATCCGTGACCTTCACCGTACGGGATTCGACTCGTAGCTCGGGCAAATGGGCCCGAAGTGCGATCAGCCTGCTCTCCAACTGGGAGTCCAGGTGCGGAAGTGGCCTGGAGGTGCCGGCAGGCTCGATGTGGATCAGCTTGATGGGCAGCGACCAACGGTCGGCCAGAGTGGCCGTCCACGGAAGCAGGTTCGGAGTCGTACTGACCACTCCGGCCACCAGGACCAGCTCACTGATGGCCTGGTCAGGGGTGAGAAAGAGGCCGGCCACCCTAGCCCCTCTCCACCTCGTCGCCGAATACCGGAACGAGGGTGGTGGCCCGTCGCAGGAAGAACTGAATGCTCTCGTAGCTGAGACCCGGTTGCGGCCGAGGCCGGACGACGACTCGACATGCCTCGTCCACCGTCTTCTCGACCTGCCGGTCGGTGCTGACGGGACGAGCAGCCGACCACGGCTCGAACTGCGCCGCCAGTTGATGGGCCATCTGGATAGTGGCCTCCGAAGGATCGTGGCCGTGGCGACGACGAGCCAGTAGGCGTTCGTCGGCCCGGGCCTGGGGAAGCCGACACTCCAGCTCGGTGGTCGTGACCGAGAACCGCCGGCCCAGCTGCCGGGCTTGTTGCCTCCAGCGCTCGTGAGACCAGGTCGCATCCAGTACCACACCCTCGCCCCGTTCCAGGAGCCGCCCTGCTTGCGACAGCATCTCCTCGTAGACACGATCTCGTCCCCGGTCGCTGTAGTCGACGCTGCCCCCGGCGGTCTGGCGGATCTCGTCGGTACGCAGCCAGGTGAGCCCCAGGCGCCGGGCCAGCCCTTCGGACACGGTGCTCTTGCCCGTGCCGACTCCCCCACCGACCAGGATCATGCGAACCTGACCCACATCCAGATGCTGATCGGCCAGATCGTGATACTCGAGGAGTTGGCGGCGGGCGGCCGGATCGCCCTGTCCGAGCCGGATGGCGGCGATCTTGGCCCGGACATGGGCCCGGTAGGCCACATAGAAGTGGGCCAGGGTGGCGGGATGGTGCTCGTTCTCGTACTCGGCGTAGAAGTGCATCAGTCGGGCGGCTGCGCCGGCGCCCGCCACCCGGTGGAGATCCATGGCCAGGAAGGCGATGTCGTTCAGCACATCACTGACCCGGAAGTCCTCCCGGAAGGCGAGCGCGTCGATGAGGCGGGGGCCGTCGTCCAGGCAGAAGACATGCTCGGCCCGCAGGTCGCCGTGCCCGGCTCGAACCCAACCGTGGTCGATCCGTTCGGCCAGCAATGTCCGGCGGCCGGCCAGGTACTGGCCGGCACGGGTGCGGATGCGCTCGTACTGATCGACATCGAGTATGGAATCGACCAGGGGAGCCAGGGTCTCGAAGTTGTCCTGCCACAACGATTCGATGGCGCCGGCCGACGCAACGTCGGCCTGTGGACCGTGGAGGGGAGGGGCGTCGGCGTGAATACGAGCCACCAGCTTGGCCGTCAGGCGGAGGCAGTCATCGATGTCCGTACCCTCGCCGTTGAGCAGGAGGCGGGTGAGCTGGCGGTCGTCGGGCAGCCGACGCATCACCACCATGCAATCCACCAGCCGGTCGTGCTCGGTGACGTCGGCCGTCCCCAGGTACACGTCGGGAGAGAAGCGCCGATTGAGTTCGAACTCGGCCCGGGCGGCGGCGATTCGATCGTCGGCATCGGTGAACGAGACGAAACTGGTGGCTACCGGCTTCAAGAGTTTGTAGACGCGATCAGGAGTGAAGAGGAGTTGGGATATGTGGGTTTCCCGAGCCTCGACGATCCCGGTGCCAGCATCCTCGACCATGGCTCAAGCATGACGCGGCCGCCGGGCGGTGGGAAGGGACCTTGGGCCGGTAAATTCGGTATTAGCGGCGACCGAAGCGGAGATAGCTGAGGCCGCCACTGGGGGTCGACAGCAGCGTTGCCGCAATCCAGCCCACCTTCGGCAGCACCCTGGTCGAGTCGGACCGGATGATGTCCCGGATGATGAGCGCATCGAACAGCACCCCGGCGATGACAGCGACGATCGACGCCTTCTGCTGCCAGGGCGAAAGCCGGCGGTAGCGTTCCATCAGTTTGTTCACGATGGTCTCCTGCGTCACAAGTGGTGTTTTCCGCCCAGCATAGATCATTGGCCGACCACCGGATGGCGCCCGCCCCGTTACCTGGTTGGCTTGACGGCCCTTTTTTGGGCAAGGATGGCACGGTGAACGTGAACCAGGGTGTGATCCATACCACCATCGGGCGCTGGCATCAGCTCATCTCGGGAACCGCCGAGGACCTGGCGGCCGGGTTGGAGGACCTCCTGGCCGACGATGTGGTGTTTCTGTCACCGGTGGTGTTCACTCCCCAGCAGGGCAAGACGATCACCGCCGCCTATTTGGTGGCGGCATCACAGGCCCTGGCCGAGGGCTTCGCCTACACCAAACAAATTGTGGACGGCAACCACGCAGTGCTCGAGTTCGAATGCACGGTGGCCGCAAAGCACGTGAACGGGGTTGACATCATCACCTGCGGCGACGACGGCCGGATCACCGAATTCCGGGTGATGGTCCGACCGCTTCAGGCGGTCAACGCCGTACACGCCGAGATGATGCAGCAGCTGGAGGCGTTATCAGGGCAAGGCTGAGTGCTCAGCTCGTCAGACGAGCCTCCAGAGTGATCTCGGTATCGAACAGCTTGGAGACGGGGCAGCCGGCCTTGGCCGCGTCGGCCGCCTCTTCGAACGCCTCCTGCGAAGTGCCGGGGATCGTGGCGGTCAGATCGAGATGGACCGAGGCAACGGACAGCGACTGGGGATCCAGATTCACCGTGGCCTCGGTTTGGATGTGGGTGGCGGTGAGATCATGCTCGCCGAGGATGTTGGACAACGCCATGGAGAAACAGGCAGCGTGGGCGGCGGCCAGCAGCTCCTCGGGATTCGTGCCGGACACACCCTCGAATCGTTTGGCAAAGCTGTAGTCGACGTTGGACATGGTGCCCGACTGGGTGGACACCTTACCGGTGCCATCCCTGAGGCCGCCCTGCCACACTGCGGATCCGGACTTCGAAATCATATGCTCTCCTTGTCATGTGTACTTGGTAACGAGTACTTGGTGGACACGGTTGGCCACCAGAGTGTGGTACCCATACCATCGGCGGACAAACTGGTCGATCCTCGACGAAAGGACGAACCAACAACGCAGGGCTCGACACCTATCGGGCCGGTAGGGCGCCGGCGGTCGGACTGTCGACCGATGGATTGAGGTCGGCCCGGTCGGCCGCCGACCGACCATCGGTGTGTCCCTGCAGGTCGTAGCTGCCGCCAATCCGATAGGTGGAGACATCGGGGAACAACTCGGACAGGGTGTCGTCGACCAGCGAGTTCCGCCGGGCCAGCACCGGCAGCAACGAGCGTTCGGTGTCGGCTTCGACATCGGATCGGACCTGATCGTTGATCTCGGTCAGCCGTTCGTCGATGCGCAGCGCGTAGGAACGCAGGAATGATGAACGGTAGCGCCGGCTTCGGGTCCGGGCCCCGGCAGGAGCCGAGCGGGCGACGCGACCCAGCGCCTGCTGGGCCTGGATGAGCAGCGAGGTGTAGAGGGTTTCGGCCGCAGCCAGGTCGGAGACGAAGCCGACCAGCGTGGAGAAGGCGTAGTGGCGGTGGAAGACGGTCCGGCACCGATAGCCCTCGGCCACGACCTGCAGCAGCAGGCTCTTGGCCGCCACGTAGGGTTCGTCGATGGCCACCCGCACCGCCCCCGGTTGCTCCCCGGTTTCGGATTGGCTCCACACTGCAGCGGCGTCCAGCGCGTGGCGGGCCATCAGCTCGTGGGCCTTGGCCGTGAACACCTCCGCCTCGGCGTCGAAGTTGGTGGACTCGGCCTGGGCCAGCAACTGTCGGATCTTCGCCAGAATCGAGGCGCCTCCTACCGCTTGGAACGACGTGATGTCCGGCGCAGCATCATCGGCGTCGGATCCCGGGGGCCGAATGACGGTGGTCAGCGGACCGCCGAGGGCGGAGGCCTGAAGGGTGTGGATGGCGGTGGCCAGCAACTCCGACCACGACGCCCGGGCGTTCCGGGCCGAGGCAGTGCCTGGCAACCAGCCGTCGACCGCCACGTCCGGAAGTTGCAGATCGTCAACGTGAGATCGCCACCGGGGGTGCAGGGAGTCGGGATGGCGACGCCGATGGTCGGCGGCAACGGCGGCCGAGATCACGGCCACACCGTCGGCCGAACCGGCCCGACCGACCTGGCGGATGACTTCACCCGGCAGCCAGCCATTGGCCCAAAGCCGACTCAACACGACGGTGAAGCGGGCCTCGAGCGCGGCGCTCACCGTGGGCCGGTGGCTTTGAGCGAGAGAGTCGAACACATCGGCCGAGCCGGCCCCGCCTGAACGAGGGGCCGACCAGGACCGGAACAGCAGATCGTCGATCATCTGATCTATCTCGTGCCGGCTGCTTCGTCCCATACCACCGACGGTACCGGCGGCCACTGACACTGTGCCCGACACGGTGCCCGACGGTGCGTCCAACACTGCGCCTCGACGGGATGTGCGAACTTGGGCCGAACCCGGTGCCGGTCCTGCGGTCACGCCGGCCGACGAACTGTGAAAGACTCTGTCTCATGGGCAACATGGTGGGCCAACAGATCTGCCGGTCCGGTTTCGAGCAACTCGATGAGACGGCGCGGCCGATCTTGAACGCGGCCGGCGGAGGCGCCCTGTCCCTGTACCTCAACGGTGAACCGGTCCTGGACATCTGGTCCGGTCATCGTGACCCCGACACCGGGTTGGCGTGGGAGCACGACACCATGGCCATGGCATGGTCGACGACCAAAGGGGTGGCATCAACCGCCGTCCACATGCTGGCCGACCGGGGCCTGGTGGAATATGACCGCACGGTGGCCGACTACTGGCCTGAGTTCGCGGCCAATGGCAAACAGGTCACGACCGTCCGCCAGGTCATGGCCATGGAGGCCGGGCTGTACGACATCCGCCACCTCATCGACGATCCGAGACGGATGCTGGACTACGACGCCATGGTAGAGGCCCTGGCCGCGGGCCGGCCGGCTCATCCTCCGGGAACGGCCAACGGCTACCATGCGCTGACCTACGGTTGGCTCGTGGGCGAGATCGTCCGCCGAGTCACCGGTGAGAGTCTCGGCCGATTTGTGCAGACCCGCATCAGCGAACCTCTGGGCCTCGACGGGTGTTTCGTGGGCACACCATCGAGTGAGTTCGCCCGGGTGGCGGCGAGACCGGTGCTGAGACCGGAAACACCGCTGGCTCGGCGCGTGGCCAGGCTGGCCGACCCCGTGATGCGGCTGGCCGGGTTCAGCCCGGCCCGGGTGGCCGCGGCCATGGCGCCCCGCGACGGCCATCGGGTGATGGGCACCGAGGACTTCCTGGCCGCCGAGGTGGCAAGTGCCAACGGTGTGTTCACCGCCCGCTCGCTGGCCCGATTGTACGCCGCCCTGGGATCCGACGACGGGCTGGACGGGCTGCGGCTGTGGTCGGCCGAGACCCGACGAACGGTTGTCGAGCGCCAGAACCGGCGCCGGGATCGAGTGCTGGGGCTGAGAGTGGGTTGGCTGCTCGGCTATCACCGACCGCTACCGGCCAAAGAGGCATCCCGGGGCTCGTTCGGGTTCTACGGGGCGTACGGCTCGGGCGCCTACGCCGACCCCGCCCGCAACCTGGCCGTGGGCTTCGTGGTCCAGGAGGCCCGGGGTATGCCGCTGATGAAGCTGGTTCCAGCCATCAACGCCACCGTCGACCGGTACCGAGCGGAGCACCTTCGATAAACGCCACGACTCGGTTCCTACCTTCCGGCCACCACCGGCGTGTGGGAATTCCAGGTCGGGAAGGCACGCACCAGCGACCGGGAACCCATGGTGGTGATGGCCTGCCGCCGAATGGCGGTCGACCACGGCAGAACACCCCGGTGCCAGTCGACGAACGCCTTCGACTCGGCCACGACCCGAAGACCGGGCTCTCCTCCGGGATCGGTGGCGCACAGCTCGGCATCGCGGTTCTCTATCAGCATCCAGAAATGCCGGTTGCCGGGGGCCTCCTCGGGGAATTCGAACTGTACCACCACCCGCTCGTCGGGCAGGGCGGACCGATCGAGCTGAACCTGGCACCACGCCCAGAGGGCGAATCCCGGATCGTTGTGCTCCGGCAGCACCTCGACCCAGGTCTCGGCCCACTGGCCCAAACCGTCGATCACCCCGATCAGATCAGCGCCGGCCTCGGTCAAGCCGTAGGTCGAGCCCTGGCCGGCCGGTTTCGGCGTCGAGGCGATGACTCCGGCCTGTTCAAGTTGCCGCAGTCGCTTGCTCAACATCGACCGGGACATGGCCGGCACCCCTTGGGCAATGGACGAGAACGTGGTCGCTCCGAACAACAGGTTTCGGACTATCAGCAGGTTCCAGCGTTCGGCCAGAATCTCGGTGGCACGAGCGATCGGGCAGTACTGCCGGTACGAGGCCATGGCTCCAGTCTGACCGAGAAGGAACCGACCGGTCGAGTTCTTTTTTCGTACTGGCGGGGCGCCAACATGAGGCTCACGATGACGACATGAGTGACAACAGTAACGCCCAGACGGGCCAGGTGGTGCCCGAGGCAGCCGAGACCTATGAATCGTTCTTCGTACCCGCCCTGTTCGGCCAGTTCCCGGAGCGGGTACTCAACGCCGTCGGTCTCGAGGCGGGAGACGACGTACTGGATGTCGGTTGCGGGACCGGAGTGCTGGCTCGGGCTGCGGCCCGACGTCTTCCCTCGTCGGGTTCGGTCACCGGTGTCGATGTCAATGACGGCATGTTGGCAGTGGCGGGCCGAAGCCCGGAGTCGGTTCGATGGCGCACCGCCCGAGCCGAGCATCTTCCGTTCCCCGATGCCTCGTTCGACCGGGTCGTCTCCCATTTCGCCGCGATGTTCTTCACCGATCGGGACCAGGCAGCAGCCGAGATGGCCAGAGTGCAGCGACCCGGTGGGCGGGTTGCCGTGGTCACCTGGGCCCGGGTCGAGGAGAGCCCGGGGTATGAGGCGATGATCGGTCTGCTGAACCGCCTGATCGGTCCCGACGCCGCCGACGCGCTGCGAGCACCCTTCGTTCTCGGCTCGCTCGAGCAACTGGAGACCATGCTGACACCGCACCTGACAGAGGTGGCCGTTGACCGCCAAGACGGCGAGGCCCGGTTCGAATCGGTGGAGGCCTGGGTCAATACGGAGATTCGAGGCTGGACCCTGGCCGAGATGATCGACGATGATCAGTATGACGAACTGCTGATTGCGGCCGAGATGGAGCTGAAGGAATTCGTCGATGCCGACGGGCGAGTCCGCTTTCCGGCCCCCGCCCTCATCGCCACCGGGTCTGCGGCGCGGTCGGGTTCGGCCTGGACCGAAGTCAGGTCAAGTGAGAGTCGGCTGATCGAGCCATTCCCCGTTCCACGGCGTCGATCAGATAGGGACGAAGCCGGTGGGCGGGAATGATGGTGTCCACCGATCCCACCCGCTGAGCTCGCTGGATGTTGTGCTGCCCGTCGAATTCGGCGGCCACGGCGCCAAGGTGCTCGGCGTGGGCCTGCTCCCGCCGGGCCATGAGCTCACTCCGCAAGCGGGCCCGCTCGGCACCGGTGGCCTTCGCCACCAGGGCCTCCAGCTCCCGGACCACCGGGTCGGCGTCGGTTCGGGCTCGAACCTCACGGGCGAACACGATCGCCGCCGCCGGGGCCCCGCCGATGACCGAGGCGTAGGAGCCTTCAATGGCCGCCACCTCGAGGTTCTCGTTGAGAGCCCCGGAGAACACCACGAAGGCACCCCCGTGATAGCGGGACACCACACAGAAGACCATCGGGCCATCGAAGTTCACGACCGCCCGCCCGATCTCGGCCCCGAACTCCAGTTGGTAGGTACGCATCGACTCCGGTGAACCATCGAAGCCCGAAAGGTTGGCCAGCACGATCACCGGTCGATTGCCGCTGGCGGCGTTGATGGCCCGGGCCACCTTGCGCGAGCCCATGGGGAAGAGCGTGCCCGAGGTCCAATGGTCGGGCCCGTCGGCCGGCACCAGTCCCGCTCGGGGCAGATTCTTGGATTCGAAGCCGATCATCGAGACCGGGTGGCCACCGAGGAAGACGTCCCAGACAACGGCGATCTCGGCGTCGCGCATTCCGTACCAGCGCTCGAGTGTCAGCAGGTCCTGGTCGACAACCGCGGCCATGACCCGCCGGATCTCGAAGGGCTGTTTGCGACCCGGATTCGTCTCCTCATTGAAGACCTCACCGACCGTGTCGAACTGACCGCCATGGGGTGCTCCGCTCACGTCCCGATCGGCGGGGTCGTCGGTGGCCGCCACCCGGGCGAAGCGCTCACCGGGGGCGGTGTAGGTGTACTCATAGTGTTGCATCAGAACTCGGCACGCCCCATAGAGATCACGGGCGAAGTATTGGGCCTGACCGTTCGGGCCCATGATTCTCTCGTAGCCGCCGATTCCGATGTTGTCCTCGGCCGAGACACTGCCCGAGAAATCGAGTGCGTCCTTGCCGGTGAGGAGCATGGCGCTCTCGGGCATCATCACGAGGATGCCGCTGGTGTGCATCAACATCGTGGCCTCGGCGTTCCAGTACGACTGGGCCCCGACGTTGATGCCGGCCACGATGACGTTGATCTCACCGCCCCGCTGGGTGAACTCGATGATTCGACGCAGCACGCGGGCCGTCCAGTCCAGGTTCTCGGTGCCACTGTCCATTGCGATCAGGGCGCCGGCCGAGACCGCAAACCATTCGACGGGCGCATCCAGTTCATCGGCCAGGTCGAGCGCGGCCATGATGCGGCGGCATTCGGGTTCGGCCAGGCTGCCCATGCCTCGACTGGGATCCCCGGCGATGATCACCCGGGTCATACCCTCCGGGTAACGCTCCGTGTGGTTCGAAATGGTTCCGACCACGACGTTGGCCGCATTCCTTCCCGGTTCTCGATCAACCGGCACGAGGTGACGACCGTCGAGATCGTGTTCGACGAACTCACCGGGAGGCAGGCCGTGACCGGCACCGGCCTCGGGGGTCATCATCCGCACAAGTTCGTAGGGGTAGGTGAGTTGACGTTGCCGAAGCCGCGTCACCTTCTGCTCGTAGTCGCCAAGGGGACGGATCGGTTGGGCCGAGCGTCGGCGAACGTCGATCCGGGCCTCTCCTCCCCCGGGGTCGGTCACCTCGAAGACACGTTCTCGCAGCACGCCGTCCCGGCCCCGAACCCGGGCGAGCACTTCGACCATGTGAACCCCGAGTCCGTCGGCTTCGGGCGCCAGCCGTTCCACAAGACGGGTCATCTCATCCCCGGTCAGGTCGAGGACCGGCCACATGTAGAGGATGACGCGATTCGACTGGAGCCGCTTGTGGCTCGGTCGATGGGCTTGGAAGCGGCGGATACCACCGAACACCTCCTGAATGACCCGCTCGGCCTCGGGCAGCCGCACCGAGTGCCCGGCGTCGTCGACAACCGGTGTGAGGTCTCGCACTTCGGCCAGGGCGAACAGCCGCTCGTCGCGCTGGTTCACCCGGGCCCTGCCGTGGAAGATGTAGACGTCCTCGGTACTGGGCAGTTGCCCGAGTTCGAACTCGTCGAGTCGCCACAGCTCGAGCCGCTTGGCCATCATCGGGTGCAGGTTTCGGTAGAGGGCCTCCTCCCGGTATCCGCCGTGACCGTCGGCCCGGAAGGTGAAGTGGCCGACTCCCGACATGCCGACCCCGGTCCCGGGCTGCGAAATGGCCACCACGATCCGGCGCACAGCAAGGTCCCCCAGGGCGGCGCCCAGCAGTGCCGCCACCTCGTCACTGGTCCGACTGGTGTCGGCCGGCGGCTCGGTACGCCAGACATAGATGTCGAGCACCACCTGCTTGGCCGGATCCACCGCCTCGACGACAGGGCGAAGGGTCCGTACCGCATCGGCCAATTCGTCGTCGTGGACGTGGGTTCCGAACAGGGCGATGCGGGTATCGTCGTGGTCGTACTCGGCCATCGAGTACCACAGACCGTTGACGGCGGCGACCCGGAAGTCCTGGAGGTCGCGAATCCGGTAGTAGCGCCTGGTCATCACTTCGACAATGGATCGACGCAACACCGGCGGTGCCTCGGCGAAGCGATCGGACAACAACGTCTTCAGCGGCTGGGACCGCTCGACGAGAGCGGTGATGAGGCGGGCCCGCTCCTCCTCCACGGGATCGGCCGCCAATGCGGCCAGGTGACTCTCGACCTCGGCGGAGGCTCGATCTCGGATCTCCTGAAGGAACGGCTGGTCGAACACCCGGTAGTCGAGTTCGTGAGCCAGATCGTGCACGGCGGGATAGCGGTGGCGCGACTCGTTGATCACTCGATCGAGCAACCGGCGCAACCCGGCGTGACCCTGCGGGCTGACCGACTCGAGACGGTTCTCCAGCACTCGAACGACAGGACCGAGCTGTTGCTGCATTCGATGCTGGGCGACGACGATCCTGAACAGGGCCGAGTACAACTCCCGACCTGGTTCGAGGCTGGTCACCCCGAAATGACCGAGAGCCTGCAGGAGCTGATCGACAAAGGCGTCGGGGAGTTCGCTGCCCTGCGATTCCGGGCGACGGAGGTAGTCGAAGAGAAACTCCTCGTTGGTCCTGCGGGTCATGTCCTCGAAGTCGTCACCGAGATCGGGCTCGCCGCGGGACAGCGCCACCACGTCGGCGAAGATCCCCAGGATCTCCTCCTCCCGCTCCTGTACCTCGGCCGGGTCGAGCGAGTCCGGACACAAGGGGACCGGATCGGTGGCGATCTGTTGCAGCTCGTCGGGGGAGAAATCGAAGCCGAGCAACATCTGGCGAATCGACGCCAGGTAGTGGCGGCACTGGTCGTGGACGAGCTGACCGGATTGGGCCAGACGATCGAAGAGGACCCGGTCACCGGTTTCCACATCGTCGGTCGTGGTCGGGCTGACCATCAGTAGCGGCTCACCCGCACCCACCTGGGCGTTGGTGCGTACCAACACCTCCTCCACCACACCGTCGAATTCGGCTTCGATGGCGGTCTCCATCTTCATCGCTTCGAGCACGACAAGACGGTCCCCCGCCGTGACCTCGTCGCCGGGCTCGACGTCGAGCGACACGACCACGGCGGGTGCCGGGCATCGCACGATGCCTCCCTCGTCGTGGGTGATGCGATGGGAATAGCCGTCGACCTCGACCATGTGGGTCACGCCGTGGACCCTCGACAGGACGCGATAGGCGCCATCGGGGAACTCGAGGCGGGAGCCGGCAAGCCCGAGATCGACGCGGCGCACCTCGATCGAGGAGCCATCGGCCACGACGCGATAGGTCTCCGGGCCGAGGCGGAAGACGTCGATGGCGTAGGCCTCACCCCAGTAGCGCAGATTCACGGTGCGGCCAACGGTCACATCGACCTGGGGTCGCCCCCGCAGTGCCGAGCCACGGAACTGGCGGATCTCCACCGCCAGCTGCTCCCGATGAGCGTCGATGGCGGCAGCCACGATGGCCACGTCGGCATGGAGCACGGGGGGCCGGCGACCCTCGCTCCACATCTGATCGACCCAGCCGACATTGGCGGTGGCCTCGATGACCTCCGGCTGGGTGAGTAGGGACTGCAGGAACGCCTTGTTGCTGGTCCCGTTGCGGATGACGATCTTCGTCTGGCTCAGGGCACGGCGAAGTCGAGCCAGGGCCTCGGCCCGATCGTGACCGACGGCGATGATCTTGGCGATCATCGAGTCGAACTCGGCTGCCACCTCATCGCCCTCCTCGACGCCGGTATCCACCCGCAGACCGGGACCGGTGGGCAGGCGAAGCAGCTCGATACGACCGGGGGCCGGTGTGAATCCGGCGTCGGGATCCTCGGCATTGACCCTGGCCTCGATGGCGTAGCCGGTGGTGCTTGGAGGATCGCCCTCGAGGCGTCCACCGGCGGCGACGTGGAGCTGGAGCTTCACCAGATCGAGGCCGGTCGTGAGTTCGGTGACGGGGTGCTCGACCTGGAGACGGGCGTTCACCTCCATGAACCAGAACTTCGACTCCGCCGGATCAAAAAGGAACTCGACGGTGCCGGCGTTCTCGTAGCCCGCCGCGGCACCGAGCCGGGCGGCCGCATCGCGTACCGCCTTGTCCTGCTCGGGGGTCAAGGCCGGAGACGGCGCCTCCTCCAGGAGCTTCTGATTCTTGCGTTGCACGCTGCAGTCCCGTACCCCGACCGACCAGACGGTGCCGGCCGAGTCACCTATGATCTGGACCTCGATGTGCTTGGCCTGAGGGACGAGTGTCTCCAGGAAAACCGTGTCGTTGCCGAACGCATTGAGCGCCTCGGCCCGGGCCGAGGCGAACGAGCTCTCCAGTTCGTCGAGCGAGGCCACTCGCCTGATGCCCCGCCCGCCACCGCCGGCCGTGGCCTTGATGAGAAACGGATAGCCCAGACGCCCGGCGTGGGCTCGTGCCTCCTCGACGGTGGTAACCGGGCCACCGCTCCACGGCGCCACCGGAACTTCGGATTCCTCGGCCATCAGTTTGGATGTGATCTTGTCACCCAGGCGCCGCATCACCGCGGCCGACGGACCGATGAAGTTGACACCCAGCTCATCGCACAAGTCGACGAAGGCCGCATGCTCGGCCACGAAACCCCAGCCGACCCAGGCGGCATCGGCGCCGGTGGAGATCAGTGCCTCCTGGAGCCGGGCGTAGTCGAGATAGCTGATCTGACGGTGGCCGTTGTCGTCGACAAAAGTCGCCGGCCCCAGGTAGTGGGTCTCGTCGGCCCGGCGGACGAACATGGCCCGACGATCGGGCTCGGTGTAAAGCGCAATGGTCTTCAGATCCGTGCCGTGGGCGTTGTTGTATTCCTCCACCGCGTTGATGAGCCTCATTGCCGGCTCGCCCCGATTGACAATTGCGATGCGCCCGAGTTCCCGTCGTTCGCTCACCACTTCGTTTCCCCCTTGCTCAACCTCGCATGGCACAGCGAGGTTCACATGATCGGTTCAGCCGCCTACGTCCAGCTCTATCCACGACACGTCCGGCCAACCTGCACTTACTCGAACATCCCCCGGGTACCGAACCGTCATTGTCCCACTTTTTACGATATGCACCGGTAACGCAAGATGGACGGTGAATCCCGACCATGCGGCTGGATGATGACCACGGGCAACGCCGAGAACGCGCCGCCGGGCTGGTGAACGCCGGTCGGGGCGAGGCATGGATCCACCGGACGACAACCGGCGACATGCCCGCGGCCGCGTA